>CAZBXL010000054.1:17766-25323 GCA_964495785.1 uncultured Saprospiraceae bacterium
ATGATCTCAATGTCTGCATGCAGCTTTTTAGAGAAAGCTTTTATTAATCTATTGCCAAATGATTTAGATTCTAACATCGTATTATTATCTATGCCTATGCCATTATCTCTGACTGATAAGTACAATTGATTATTGTCATCGCTTAGCTCTATTGTTATAGTCCCTTCTGATTCATCAGGAAAAGCATGCTTAAGGCAGTTGCTTACAAGTTCATTAAGGATGAGTCCAAATGGTACCATTGTATCCACATCTAACTTTATATCTTGTAATTGTAGCTTTAGTTTTATCTTATCCGAGTCTACGTTATATGTATTAAATAACTCTTTCAATAATTTTGTCAGATATTGATTAACGCTAACATTAGTGAGATTTTCGTTTTGATATAGATTTTGGTGTATGAGTGCCATCGATCTTACTCGATTTCTTCCTTCTTGGATTGCTTTTTGGATATCCTTATTGTCTATCTGTCTTGCCTGAAGAGAAAGGAGGCTTGATATAACTTGAAGATTGTTTTTAACTCGGTGATGAATTTCTCGAAGAAGAAAATCCTTCTCTTCTAATGCTTTTTCTACGATCTTATTTTGAGCAACAACCTTCCTGTAATATTTGAATAAGAAAAATGATAGTAGTGATATTATCAAAAATCCTACAGCAGCAGTAATGAGAAATATTGTCTGTTGCTTTAATGTATTCGCTTGAAGGTTATTCGTCAGAGCCAGTTGTTCTATTTTCTTTTCGTCTTGTACTTTGTCATATTTGGCTTCGAGTTCTAATATTTTGTATTCTTGAGCTTCAGCAAATATCTCTTCTTTGTAATTCATGTAAGACTCTAAGGCTTTATTGGCGGCACTATAATCACCTTTTTTATTATAGAAATCATACTTCAGTTTAGATAGATTTCGTAAGTCATAGAGATTATTGTTTTTCTCGAATATTTTAAATAACCGATTACTTTTTTGCTCGAATTGTGTGACCGACAAGTTTCTATCAGTAAGGTATCTCAGGTGTAATAAATCTATCCTATTAAGAGCGGTTTGATTTTGAGTTTTTGATTTAAGACTTAACAATTCACTAATTTGAGTATTACTCACCTTCTTATTGAGATTGAGTATACAGGCAATGATCCCACTTGTTAGCCTGATTTGTAATTCTGTTTTATTCGGTTTTTTGTTTAGTTCTAATGCTTCCTCATAATGATTAAGCGCTATTTCATAGTTGCCCATCGTTTCTTCAATAGAAGCCAATAATGCTAACTGACTAGAAAGCGAAGTTGTCAGATCATTTAATCTTGCGTATCTCACACTTTCTTCAGCATAGAATTTAGCTTTATCTATATTCCTTATTTGAAACATGACTTGCGCAATTTCACTGTTGAAGTAAGAGTGTTTGTAACTATTTTCTTCTTGGATATAGGATTTTCCTTCTATAAGATATTGTAGCGCTTTATCATATTTTTTACTTTTAATTAGAAATAAAGCTATCGTCTGACAAGTCTTAGGCAGACTAATGGAATCATTAATTGTCTTGTCTATATCGTATGCTACGTTTACATAATGTAAGGCACTATCCAGATTATTTCTACGCATCCAAATTTCTCCCATCGATATATAATAATCAGAGTAGTCATTATCCTGAAGGCCTTTAATCTGCATACCTTCTGTAGTTAGTTGTTCTACGATTTCGAAGCTATCTTTGAACTGATATATAACAGAAAGAGCTTGTATTGAGTTAGAATGAAGTTGATTCAGATTAGCCTCTTTTGCTTGCCGCTTCATTTCTTTGTAAATCTCTAAGGCTTCATCTGTCCTCCACTGATGCATGATACTTTTAGCGTGGAGATTGAGCATCTCTACGTAATCTTCAGTTCTATGAGCGGCTTCTAACTTTTCTAATATATTGACAATGAGTGCCTCTGCTTCGGGATACTTTCTATTGTCTAATAATTCCTTGGCTTTCTGATATTCTGGCATATCATAAGCCATGCTGTTAGGATTGATATTATTATTCTGAGCCGTAGAGGTAATAGTACAATAGAGTGTAAAGATGAGGCACGCTGCTATTTTTGCTATTACTCTATACATATAGGTATAATGGTCTAATTTTTAGGACCACGACAGATCATAATGCGCTGTCATGAATCTAAATTATCATTATTTGTTGATTGAAAATTACAATTTTGAGATCATAAATAAATCCCAAAAGATAAATTTCTATAAACTTTGGATGGTTTATGTCACCCATATGGGTGATATAGGATTCAACGCAGATAAGACTCAGTAATGGAGTCTCGACTTATGTTTCAAACCATTATTTAACATACTTGAAGCCGCAACTGGATTGACCTATTCAAGTATGCTTATCATTCTCAAATTTGCTCTTACGTCTTATAGCGCTACTCTTCTTAGAATGATCTCTTTTGTAGGTGTAACGATTTATTAGGATTGATCTCTTCCTTTTTGTTGACGATATGGTTTAGATTATAAAAATGTGATGCCTGTCTGTTAATTTCCCATGTAAGGCAAAAAGTGATTGCCCACACGTAGCACATTCATAATCGAGCCTATATTAGAAGGATCCATTAATAAGAAAAATGCCTCCTCTTTAAGGTGTTCTAATGAGACGTAAGCATTAATTTGCTTTATTTCTCTAAACTCGTCTATCTGAGAAGGTGGAATATATTTCTCTTGTATTATTCTAATGTCTTTTTTCCACTTTTGTTTTTGATCAGAGATGGTAGAAAATTCTTCATGTATTTTTTCTTCATACTTTCTTGTTAGATCAAAGAGTTGATTTATAGCGGAACCAGGTTTATTAATTTGCTTAGTGATCTCAGCACTGAGTAAATTGTTAAGCACTTCAGTCGAATTACCTGAGAGGTGCTCGTGACCTTCACACTTTAATTGACACTCTTCTAATGTATTTCTCATTCTAGCCCTCAAGGTGTCTAATATGATCTTATCAGCTGTAGAAATTTGTTCGTCAAGATTAAGGCGAGCCCATCTAATAGCTGGAATCATATTATTAACTTGATACTTAGTTATATCCATAGCAAGTAATTGATTGTCCTCATAAGCATCTATAAGTTCTGCTATATGATCGTACTGATCCATTACCTCGTATTGCTTAAATATCTCATAGAGTTTAAACTGTCTATTAGTTAAAAGTTTTTTGACTCTATTCTCTTTTTGGTTATTTAATTCTTTGAGACTTCTCTCGTAGTTAGTACTTCCATTAGTGAATAAGAGCCCCATCTTTTTTTCATTCTCTACAAGTATATCACTGAGTGCATCAGCTTTGTATGGGCTTAAGTCAAGAATTACTGACCATTTGTCCACTTTTTGATCGACCAGCTCTTTTATTTTAGTGTCAGAAAGTTGGGCTTGTACACCGGTAGCTAATAAGCTTACAATAATAAATACCTTATATAATCTCATAATTTATAATGTTGTGAAGATGCTCTCGTTATTTAATGTCTTCATAAAGTTAATTAACGGATAGAACAAAGTTGAGTTCTCTATATTATTTTATAGCTCCATATACCTCCTTGACAAATGAGCCATTCAGAAAACTATCTGTATCTATTTGACTCTGAAATACTGGCCCTTTGTACTTACCTGAAAGTAATAAGACTGCAGCTTCACATAGCGGAGCAGCTGTCGTTGTCTGTATAGCTCTAAGAGTGTGTTTACCTACTTTAGATGGATATACATGAATGCTTTTTTCCATAGCACGGAGTACACCCTTATGATCTTTTCCTTTTACTGAAGCGAATACAATAACAAGATCATCTTCTACTGATGGTATATTATTAAGCATAACAGAGTTAAGGTTCTCTATTTTTGATTGGCCAGAAGGCGTCTCACTTATAATCTTCCGAGCCCAATCATAGTGACCAGGAAATCGTAATGTCTTATAGCTGAGATTTTTTACTTTGCCAGCAAGTGCTGAAGGAAGATCAGCAGCACCACCTGAAGTGAAGTCATCTTCATAATGAATACCATCTATAATAATACTCTCAGTCTGAGATAGCGACGGGATAGTACTCGTCTCAAAGTTCTCGACAACAAGAGCATCTTTAATATATTCTGTAGCGACACCGATAGGACTCCATGTGAATGCATAATGATAAGGATGGCGTGCATGCTTAGATAAAGCGCCTACTTTCATATCTATGGTATCGACTTTGTCTACTTGGTACTCCTTGAGAAATTTTTGATATAAATGGTGAGCTATGACATTAATATATCCTGGTGCCAGTCCCGTCTGTAGGATAAATCCCTTATTAGATTGTTCGGCTATTTTAGTAACCTCATCTGTCTCTTTTACATATTCAGTCAGATTAGCATAATGACAATCGTTATCATGTGCTAGTTGTGCCAACCTCGGTGCTTGGCTACCTGGTAAGCAGTCTAATATAATATCAGCCTTACTCAGTTGTGATTGAAAGTCCTCCGACATACCATCGCTTGGAAGTAAAAATCCAGTCGCCGCCTCAGATTCTGAGTTCTCATTGACAAATTTAGCTGCAGATAGGGCAGCATCTTTATATCTGTCACCTATTATGATATTATAATTCTGATCTTTATGGCAAGCGAGTATAAGACCTGAAGCTTGGCCAATTCCTCCAGCCCCTGCTATAAGTATATTATGAGTTTTCATCTGTAATGTTTGTGTAATTGTTTGAATTTTGGCGAATATAATGTTCTTTAAGAACCTAAGTATGTTAATGTTAAGTCGGAAGCAAGGTGGGATATTAGCTGGTAAGCAGCAGATTAGAGGAAATTAACATATTATTCAAACTACATATACGTTATTAACTGATTAATAGTTTTAAATAAATTAAAAAAAATTTTAATATGTAAAATAAGGCCTTATATTAGCGCTCGATTTAGATTATCCAACTACCGATTTATTATGTCAAAGAAGCGAGCTAAGAAAAAGCCGAGTAGCAAAGCTATCCGTATTTCTTTCAGTGACGAGCGTGTGAGAAAAATTCTGGGGGTTATCCTGGTTTTTATAGCGCTTTATCTAACAATAGCATTTGTATCATACTTTTTTAAGTGGGAGTACGATCAAGATAAAATCCTCAAGTTATCAGGTGATATACTATTCGATCCTGAAGTTAAAGTACAGAATTGGTTAGGAAGATTGGGAGCATTCACGTCTCATATGTTCTTCTATTGGGGGTTTGGTCTATGTTCATTCGGCTTTATATTCCTTATCGTCAGATTAGGATTAGATCTTATAAGACAAGCTTCACTTAAGACCTACGCGAATGTGTTCTTGCACACATTTATAATCATGACATTCTTTTCAGTCGTATTAGAATTTCTTTTTAGCAATTCAGAATTTTGCTGGGGAGGATTGATGGGTAATTCTATTTGTGGATATCTGTCAAGTTTTTTAGGACAAGTTGGATTAGTGCTATTTATGATACTTTTAGTAGTCGCAGCATTTATATGGCTTGTTAACCCTTTAATACAATTGGATGGCCTTAAGATGGCACATTCATTCGAGAATATATCAATACCTAAATTTGATTTTAATTTTGGTAAGAATGACTTTACGTCTGCAGTTGCAGAACCTAAACCTAAGAAAGAGAGAAAACGTAAAAGTTTATTCGAAGACCTTGATGGGTCCATGCCAAAAACCGAAGGAGTCGAGGAAGTTTCAACTAAAAGTGATGAGCCGATAGAATTGAAACTTCCTGATTCTACTCCAACAAAACCGAAGAAAAAGCAGAATACAGAAGACTACTTTGATACTCTAAAGTTAGATGTCGCAGAGTCAGCTCCAGCAGATAGCGCTGATGGTGCCACTACAGCTCCACAAGGTCCTAAGCCAGTAGGTTCTCCTAAGGCAGTCGGCCCAGATATGGATAGCGATGCTCTCTATGTAACTGAAGATAATCCTGATGACTTTGAGCCATACGATCCTACTAAAGAATTATCAAAATATAAATTTCCAGAATTTGACTCACTAATAGATTATGATACAAGCACAGGTCAGATAGACAGAAGTGAGTTAGAAGAGAATAAGAATCAGATTGTAAAAACACTTCTTAATTATAATATTAAGATTACTAAGATAAAGGCGACCATAGGACCTACGGTAACACTATATGAGATCGTACCAGCGCCAGGAGTTAAGATATCGTCTATTAAGAAATTAGAGGATGATATTGCACTCAGCCTTGCGGCATTAGGCATAAGAATTATAGCACCGATACCAGGTAGAGGTACGGTAGGTATTGAGGTTCCTAATAAGAACAAGCAAATTGTATCATTTAAGGAAGTCGCATCATCTGATAAGTTTAAGACTTGTAAGATGGATCTTCCTATCGTATTAGGTAAGACTATATCTAATGAGATATTCGTAGCTGACTTAGCTAAGATGCCTCACTTATTGATAGCAGGTGCTACTGGTCAAGGTAAGTCAGTAGGTATCAATACGGTATTGATGTCACTGCTCTACAAGAAGCATCCGTCGCAAGTGAAGTTAGTAATGATAGATCCTAAGAAGGTGGAATTATATCCTTACTCGTATCTCGATAAGCACTTCTTAGGATATCTTCCTGATAGCGATGAGCCAATTGTGACAGATACTAAGAAAGTCATACAGACATTAACTTCTCTTACAGTAGAGATGGATGACAGATATGACTTATTAAAGAAAGCGAGAGCGAGAAATATCAAAGAATACAATGAAAAGTTTGTAGCGAGAAAGATAAGTCCTAAGGATGGACATAAATTTTTACCATTTATAGTATTAGTCATAGATGAGTTTGCAGATCTAATAATGACAGCAGGTAAAGAAATCGAGATGCCTATCGCAAGATTAGCACAACTCGCAAGAGCCATCGGTATACACCTAATCATAGCGACACAGCGTCCATCAGTTAAGATAATAACTGGTATGATCAAGGCGAACTTCCCTGCTCGTATTGCATTCAAGGTGACTTCTCAGATAGATAGTAGAACAATATTAGATGCTAAAGGAGCTGAGCAGTTAATAGGTAAAGGGGATATGTTACTCTCAGTGGGTAGTGATATCGTACGACTACAATGTGCATTCGTTGATACACCAGAAGTAGAGGCAGTGATCCAGCATATCAGTGATCAAAAAGGATTTGCAGAACCTTATCATCTTCCAGAAGTTGCAGATGAAAATAGTGAGATGGGAGGATCTAATCTTAAGTGGTCAGATCTGGACCCAATGTTTGAAGAAGCAACAAGACTAATCGTATCAAGCCAGCATGGATCTACTTCATCTATACAACGTAAGATGCAGTTAGGCTATAACAGAGCAGGACGTATCATGGACCAGATGGAGTCATTAGGTATCGTAGGAGAAGCGAATGGGTCTAAGCCGAGGCAAGTTTTATTTACAAGTGAGACGGAGTTAATGCACTATCTTGAGCATCTCAAGAGCGGTAAGAGCTAAAAAAAGAAAAAAGAATTTTAATGTATAAATGAAGAACCTGCTCTTGAGTAGGTTCTTTTGTTTTTTAGATGTATCATGTCGTTTCTTGAAATCTGCGCCGAAGGATGGATAAGT
>CAZBXL010000054.1:25423-27219 GCA_964495785.1 uncultured Saprospiraceae bacterium
TAATAATCATCTGAAGTTTTCAAATTTCAGATAACGAGATATAAATTACAATTTTATTACTCTATCCGTCTGAAGAATACGATTATCCTTATTAACCAATTCAAAGATCAAAACACCATCAGGTAACGTTTGTATGTCTATATAGTTAGAATTATAATTAGCGACTGCTAATAATTTACCAGACACGCTTCTGATGTTGATTTTATATATTTCATTTTCTAAGTCCTTATGACTTTTTATATAAACCTGTCCATTGTTAGGATTTGGATAAATAGTGTAATCATTTTCTTTTGATACGTCTACTACTAATAGATCCTTAGTGGAGGATAGATAATCTTCCAAATTACATTCTAATTCTCCATCAAAACAACCCGATGGTGGTAATCGTGTCACCCATGAATCTAAAGTGATTGCATTCTCCCCAGTAGAATCAAAATTAGTGTATTGCCCGCCAGCCATCAGGGACCCGTCAGAAAGCTCATGGATAGAATATAAAGCTGAAGGTCCGACACCACCATCTGTGGTAAATTCGATAAGATTATACTGCCATAAAATAGATCCCTCATCACCGTCTATCTTCATAACGAAAGGAGCTCGAAATTCTGTCAGAGTATCAGAATTAGGAAACTCCCACCCTTGAATATAAATTTGTGGATCTGGAACTATTGTATCAGACCTATCAAATGCATAATAATGATCAAGCTCGAAAAAATCCCTTATCCTTCCGCAAGTTACAATATTCCCATCTTCAGTATTAATCATATTGAATATTTCCTTGGTGGATAGAACGGAATACCCAAAATCATTACTTATCCAATTTAGATTCTTGTCAGAGTCCAAGGAAATTATATCAAAATTAGACCTGTTAATAACATCAAAAGAATTAGAAGAAGCATGAGGATGCTTATATATCATATCACCATTATCTCTGATCAATGCTGCATGAGGATGACCGTGTCCTGTACCTTTATCATCCAAAGTATCTAAATACATTAATTGAATATCAAAGTCTTCATCATATTTCATAAATCCCTTAGCGTTGCCATATACACCAGGGCGTACTTCAAGTATATCTAACCCAGAAAAATATACGGTCAGCAACCCCTTACTATCGACAAAAACTTCTTCAGGTATAACAGATATTTTACGAAAAGGGTAACTAAGAATGGTGTCAATTTCCATAGTAACTTTATCAATACATGCGACAAAATCGGGGAAATCTTCCCCCTCATTTCGTATTTTACTCCAGCCAGAAATAACGTAAGAATCATTCCATTCTAACAGTGAAGTCACAGCGTAAAATTCTCCATCAATACCTAAGTCATACCTGTAATCAGCGATACTGTCTAAAGTATTCTTATCAAAAAACATCAAGCTTAATTGCGGAGCATCTGGTGTAAAGTAATCTCCACTTGCAATAAGCAAATGATCATCTTCAGTAAATAAAAAAGGATCACACAATGGTGGTAGATCAAACCAATCAATATTACGAGAAGAAATAATATTGCCATACTTGTCCATTTTGCCGATCTCATGACAAAGCTGATTACTTGTAGGTGTTATCTTGCATCTGTTGTACGCTACATAATATAATGTGTCTTGGTTTACGATAGAAGCCTTGACATAATTGAAAGGGCTACCGTTATTTCCTGCTGTCCACTTCTTAGATAGTATACTCTGCCCATATACCGGGCAGAGTATGCTGCAAACTATAAATATTGAAGTTATAATTATTCCAACTCGCATATTCTAAATTTTTATAAGTTTTTCACTAAGTATAACTTCACTTGATTTAT
>CAZBXL010000055.1:0-21278 GCA_964495785.1 uncultured Saprospiraceae bacterium
GTAATCATATTCTTACTAATTTGCTGACTCATGAAATTCTCGGAATTACCGATCATAGAAAATCTCTTAGATTTAAGCAAAAAGTACTCATTACCAGGCTTTAAGGGTATCCCCATCTATGATGTCGTCGTATTTATAATCAATGAATCGATGAAGGATGACATCATCACGAGAGCTAACTCGGTGGCATTTAATTTTTTTATATCTCTATTCCCAGCATTGATATTCTTATTTACTTTATTGCCTCTATTACCTATTACTGCCGACTATATTGCGATACTTAAAGATTCCATGACAGGGATACTACCGCAGCAAGCTCACGCCTATCTATTCATGACTATAGAAGACGTCGCTTCTATCAAGCGGGGAGGTCTTCAGTCCATCAGTTTTCTATTTGCTATTATCTTTTCGAGTACAGGAATGGTGACATTGATGTATGGATTTAATAAAAGTTATGAGCGGGTTTTTAAGAGACGTTCTTATGTCAAGAACCGCTTAGTCGCTATTTGCTTGACATTGCTGTTTGTCATTCTTTTTATCATTTCTATGCTACTCATCATATTTGGAAAACCTCTCTTAGACTTAGTCCTTGATAAAAGTGATCTTGTCAGTCATTCTGCCATCGTCATGCAATGCACTAAGTGGATCATCGTTACATCTTTTCTGTACTTAGGAGTTACCATCATATACAGATATGGATCTGCTATGGAAGAACGTATTAAGTGGATTAATTCAGGAGCTATATTGGCGACGGGGATATCCATTATAGCTTCCGTGATATTTGCTTTTTTTATAAATAATTTTGGTAGATATAACGAGATCTACGGTTCTATAGGCGCCCTTATCGTCCTACTGCTTTGGATTCAGATTAATGCACTAATTGTTCTTATAGGATTTGAATTAAACGCCAGCATCGCCGTCAATAAATATCGTCTCATAAGTCGGAAGTAGGTAGTGTAATTTGGGAGCTTTTTTTGTTGGAATTGAATATTGACTTCCGAAATATAGAAAGCTGTATTCGAATTAGATCGACTGATATAAAAGAAAAAAAATGAACTTAAATCAAGTAACTGTCCCATCTAAAGATTTGACAAAATCGATTCCTTTTTATGAAAAATTAGGACTTAAACTGATAGTTAAATCTCTACCTCATTATGCCAGATTTGAGTGTCCAAATGGAGATTCAACTTTTTCAATCAGTCAGACTGAGAAGGTCATTTCTGGACAGGGAGTTTCAGTATATTTTGAATGCGAGGATCTTGACGAACATGTCAATAAACTAATCGAAAAAGGAATCGAATTTGATGAGCTACCAAATGATAAAAGATTTCTGTGGAGAGTCGCCAAATTAAGAGATGTTGATGGCAATCAATTGGTTTTGTACTACGGTGGAGACAATAGATTAAATCCACCTTGGCGAATATAAGATACCATACTCTTCTTAATACTATCTTTCAAAAAAGGTATTAAAATAGATCAGTATTTAGTACCTAATCCATAGATAAGTAATTCCACTGCTAATTAACCTATACTTAAGTTTTTGAATGATGCATTTTTGAGATAAGAGCTATAACTTGCTTAGATGTTAAGATATATCTTCATAGCACTTTGTCTTCAGTTATCGCTGACTGGTTTTACTCAGCCAAAGGATAGCATTACTGTATATTATTTTTTGGGAGAGGACTGTAAGATATGCCAATATTATACACCTACGATGATAGATCTCTACGATACATATCAATCTGAAAACCTGAACTTCGTAGGTCTATTCCCCAATCACTTTTCGAGTCCTGATAGCATCAGCGTTTTTAAAGAAAAGTATGGTATTCCATTCACACTAAAAAAAGAATTTTTTCTGACTAAGACTAAAGAGTTTGATGTGAAGATCACTCCTACAGTTGTTGTCTATAATGAATATGAGAAGAAGGTGATCTACAAAGGTCGTATCGATGATAGCTATTACAAACTCGGTCGACGTCGACAAGTCATCACAAGTCGAGAATTAGAAGATGTCTTAGATTTAATTGTCAATGGAAAGAATGTCGATGTTCCTTCTGTAGAGCCCATTGGTTGCTTTATATCGTTTAGGAAATAGCAATAACTTATAACCTTCTCTCTTGCACTTTTAGCGTAGTGGTGATTCTCCTCTGGATAATAATTCCCATAAGAAAATAACAAATGCTCTCTTCCATACTTTTGTAGCTACAACCTGTAGGAAAACTTATGTTCGATACCTTATACTAATCTAAGGAGTATCTTAAGCAGTTCTCGGTATTATAAAAAGAATATCACACCAGCTAATCCTACCAAGCCAAGTACAATCGTATATGGGAAAGCCATCTTAATCATCCTCAGATAAGATAGATTAATCAGAGGTGCTAAAGTCGACGTTAATAGGAATAAAAATGCAGCCTGCCCGTTAGGTGTTGCAACACTTGGGAGGTTCGTTCCAGTATTGACAGCGACTGCTAAGTTTTGATAATGTTCCATTGATATTTTACCCGCTTTATAAGCCGCATCTAACTCGCCTATATAGACGGTGGCGACGAATACGTTATCACTTATCATGGACAAAATACCATTAGCTAAGTAGAATACACTTGGTTGTTTGGATATATCAACATTCAATGCCCAGTCTATGATCGGCTTAAATAAATGCTGATCGTGGATCATTGCTACTATTACAAAAAACACAACTAATAAGGCTGTAAACGGTAGAGCTTCTTCAAATGCCTTACCTAATGAATGCTCTTCTATGATACCCATGAAAGCAGTCTGTATTATTATCAGAGCTAATCCAATAAATCCTACCGCGGCTACGTGTGATGCTAATCCTGCAATAAGTAAGATCGCAGATACGGCTTGGACTATAAGACCATATTTGTCCTTATCAGTCATCTTACTATCCATCTCTTCAGTATAATTCTCAATTATATTACGAGCTACACTAGGCATCTTACCACCGTAGCCGAGAATTCCTGTCATCTCTAAGAATACTGTCGTTAGCATCCCACAAGCCAATACAGGCATCGTCACAGGAGCCATTACTTTAAAAAATTCTATAAAATCCCATCCTAATCGCTCACCGATGAGCAGGTTTTGAGGTTCTCCTACTAAGGTACACACTCCTCCTAATGCAGTCCCTACAACACCGTGCATCACAAGACTTCTTAAGAAACTTCTGAAGTCTTCTAATGTCTCTCCGCTCAGTTCTTTTCTATCTAATACGCCACTGTCATCATAATCTGCAGAACTCGAATGTATCTTATGATATATGCCATAGAATCCTGCTATGACGCTTATCAATACTGCGGTAACTGTAAGTGCATCTAAGAATGCAGATAGTACTGCCGAGAGACTTACAAAAAGTAAGGAGAGAATAAGCTTGGATCTAACTTTGGTAAATACTTTGCTGAAAATATACATCAGCAAGGGCTTCATAAAGTAAATACCCGCCACCATAAATACCAAAAGCAAGATAACTTCTAAATTATGTTCGACTTCTTGGTATGCATGCTCCGGTGTTGTCAGACCGAGAGCCAATGCCTCTATAGCTAACAATCCTCCTGACTGGAGTGGATAGCACTTTAATGCCATAGCTAAAGTAAATATGAACTCAGCTATAAATATCCATGCAGTTACTGTAGGTCCTAATGTCTTGAGAAACAAAACATTAAGAACAAGAAATGCTATCATTGTCAGCTTAAACCATTTAGGGCTATTACCCAAGAAATTCTTAAACATACTTTTCTCTTTTATAAAAGATATAATCTATATCTCAAATTAAACTTGTCAATTATAAGTTGTTGGTGGTCAAAAATACCTTTTTTTATATTATCCTATCTTATATACGTACTACTAAAAAAGGCCAGAAAACAATGTTTCCTGACCTCTTAATATTTCTTTGTGTACTAATATCTACTTCACTAATAACATCTTGTCAATTATACGAGTCGACTGAGTGACTAATTCGTAATAGATAATGCCGCCTTCAGAAAATGTTTCGTTATCGATAATAGAACTGTTCTCCCCTGCTGTACCCACTTTTATTTCTCTATACAACAATTGGCCCGCAGGATTATAGAAGTTTAATTCTATATCTTGATCTCTTTCTAAATAGAATTTAATCTCTGTAGATTCAGACCATGGATTAGGTATATTCTGATATAAGATAGGCTTAGTAGAATGCTCCACCGTTTCTTCCTTTCTTAATTCTAAGTTGTAAATATTATTATCTCTATACAACTCCGCAGATAACTGAGTCCTATTCAAATCAAAAACAGAATGACTTGATGAAGTTGTTTGATATCTTAGTTCAAATAAAATATCAGAACTCACATCAGCTGACTGACTGTCCCAGCTTATATTTATAATACCATTAGCTCTATCTACAAAGTAATTTGATTTTGTAAATGACGCTATTTCAGAATCCAATGAGATTATATCCATAGAATTAGAATTATAACTTAATGACATTTGTAGTCCATCAACATCACTTAAGTCTTTAATTACAAACTCAACTGCATATTCTCCAGATTGTACATTCTTACTATCAGATATATCAACGATAACTGACTCAGAAGATCTCTGGTCTAAATTAGAATCCTGAGCGTTAGCGATAACTGTATTATTCACATCACCTACCTTAACCCCTATGAAATTGACAATTCTACTGCTATTAAGATTCTGCAAACTTACATCCTCGTTTAGCTCTGACAAGAATGGATTAAGAGGATCTGAGAATGACTGATTAGAATCGATTATTCTCCATGAGTTAACGTCAGAAAATTCATCCGTTACACCTAAGATTAATTTTCTTAATTCAATCATATCCAATGCAGTGATACTTTCAGAATTATCTATATCAGCTGCAATGAGTTTATATGGTGAGTCTAATAACTCAGCCCCTAATATATGTCTCTGAATCTGTATGATGTCAAGTGTAGAGACACCGTTAAGAGGATCATCATTCTTAGTCGGTGATAGTACATAATCACCACCAGCACTCATCTGTGAGAATGCATACGAACCATCATTCTGTGTCATTTCATATGGCATATCACTGCCTAATAATTCCACCTGTACTTCTTCTACTGCTTCTGACATCTCAGTGATAATCTGACCTGCTATTGTTGCTGGTCTCATTCCACTATTATCACACAGATCATTGACATCAGTAACTGTCACTGTTGTCACACAAGAACTTCTACCGCCTGCAGTATCAGTTACATACAGAGTTACAGAGTTATCTCCTATATCATCACAATCAAAATTCATAGAAGATACTGTTCCAGCAGCATCAAGACTAAAACCTATTGTATAATTACATGGATGGCTACTCCCAGAAGTACCTGCGCTGGCATTAGCTCCATCAAGCATTTCAGCTTGTATCACAGCCATGATGGTATCTATGGTATTGTTATTATCCAGATCCATTTCTTGCAATGGTATACTCAATCCTGATACACATACTGCCAACGGTACTTGATTATTTGTCACAGTTATTCTCTGAGTACATGTCCCTGTATTACCACATCCATCAAAGTACTGAGAAGTTGCGACGTGTGATCCTAATGGGAAGTTATTAGAATAAGAAATAATGCTATTATAGTTTTCATCATCTTCTATCACGCCATCAGAAAAGAAATCAATTGTGATACGAGAATTAATATCTTCTACATCTGTACAGTTATCGGTAGCAGATCCTACGATCAATACTGATGCCCCTGTACAATCTGTCGTAGTAACAGTGATGTCCTCACAAGAATTAGGTATAGGTGCTTCTGCATCACTGACCTTAATAGATTGCTCATAGACTTCAGGTGTATACCCTGGCATGTCATGCATACAGTCATCAATGACAGTCCATGTTCTGACTACCTTAAAACAAGCCGTAGACCCTTGACCAGGAAATGCAAATGTCTTGTCACTAAAGGTCGCTGACAAATTAGTACAACTGGCATTAGTCAAATCTGGAAAGCCAAAACCATCTGGAAGATTCTCAGGCGATATATTACTCGCTATACAACCGTCATCTGTAGAGTAATCCTCAGGCCATACTATAGCCGAACTTGTAGATACAGATGAAGACAATAAACTAATCGTCTGTACACATGTACTACTACCGTTAGCATCTGCTGCTGAGAATGTTCTCGTCACCTGACCTACCCCACAACTATTTGTTTCATTCAGATTAGTTTCAGTGACATTCTGAGTACATGCATCTGTTGCCGTTGCAGTACCGTATATTTCTAAGTTACTAAAATCAATATTTGTTGAGCAATCTAATGTTCTATCTGCAGGACATTGGATTACAGGAGCGACTTTATCTTGTACTTCTACCTCGACCATACAATCATTAAAGCCACCAAATTTATCAATAGCTCTAAAACTAACCATGACTGTGCTCCCCGCATCAGAACAACAGAAATGAACCTCATCACTGTATCCGCAAGGAGTCGTAGCTTCATATACATAACGATATTCTTCTATACTCCCATCAGCAGAAAACCATGTCCCATCAGAACTTACTACTGCTTGATTTCCTCCAACGACAGGTTGCCCTGAATCCCAATTTGTATATGCAGGTGTTGTGTGATCTGTATATACATAATCTCCAGTTCCTTCTTTTAGTGTCAATCCAATGTAGTATGAGTCAGACGTAATTGCCGAAATTCTATCATGCACCCATGTTGCTTCTTCTGCTGATTCTAAGGTCAAAGGTATCCCACCAAATGATTCTGAAAAAGCAATGGCTTGAAAACCAAATACTTCCTCATCTGATAAGTAATAGTATCTTCCATTTCGCTGTCCTAAAAACTCCATGTCTTTAAACTGGACAGTGTCACAGTTACATGAGTTATCTAATCTTTGGACTACAGTCTTAAACAGAGCTCCACAGTTATCAAAACTTCCATCATCAAATGTATCAGCCCACGCCTTAGCAGTACCGTCAGATCTTAGTGATACGACTGTATTTTCATCACATATCGCTGTAGGTGCTGATTGATCTAATACTGTTACTGTTATTGAAGTCGTATCGCTATTGCCACAAGCATCGTATGCTCTATACGTTACCCTATTCACTCCTGCATCAAATGTGACAGTCTGTGGTGCTGTTACATTAGGTATAAAACCTCCATCATAACTTATATCTATAGACACTGCACCAGGACAATCATCAGTTACTACAGGTACTGGAAGTATCACTGTCGCATTACAGTTAGGACCAGAACCAGCAGCGACATTTACATTTAATGGCTGAGTGATGACTGGACTTTCATTATCTGTTACTTCTATAACTTGAAAATATCTCACAAAAGGACCATCAGAACACCATGATTCAAAAACAGTCCATGTTCTCATATATTTCTTAAGACATAACTGATCTACAACCAATATATCTTCAAAGCTTACACCTATATTACAGTATACATCTACATTAGGAAAGATAGGTTCTCCATTAAGCGTAGGTACTCCTGCTGAAGCAAAATCAGGAAATCCATCAGCATCATAAGTTACAGCACTACATGAAAGTGCATTACCATTCGCGACAGAAAAAGTATCAGGAAAAACAATTAACGATAAATCTATTCTGTTTAATAAGATTGTCTGAGCACATGATGATGTATTTCCTTGTTCATCCTCAGCTACATATAATCTATCCAATTGCTTGATATAATCCACATTACAAAATAACGGAACCGTTGTTTCACTAAAAATAGAAATGGAAGAAGCCATACAATTATCTGTATAATCTGGGAAAGTATCGAGACTATCAAAACAGTCTAAAGTAATTGTATCAATACAATTAATTGTTGGCCCCAGTTTATCTTCCACATTTAATACACCCCAACAAGAATTACTATTGGCTTGAGTTACTTTGGCCATGACTTGGGTCCATAGATGATCTATTGTCAAAGTATTACCAGCAATAATGGCGTTATTTTCATCTCTTAATTCAACAGTATAATCTACCCCATCTACAACGTCAGTTAGGATATCCTGAGGTTCAATAAGTGACATACAATTGTTGTCTAAGGATACATTAACTTCTTCATGACATGATATGACTTGGGAGAAAGAATTATGACTTGTCAGAATAGCCAAAGCGAGAGGTAGACACACAGCGATGGCATGTCTAAATCGATTTTTAGAATATAAAAAATGCATAATTTATACTGTTTAATATGTTTATTTCAATGAAAGCTAGCACTAAAACTGAAATACATTATGCTGTTTTTGGGAAAACAACTCAAACATATTAAATAATATCGTAATATTTAAACTATTGGAATATAATGTTTTAGAATAAATAAGTCCATTTTTGATTAATCCTTGATTATCAATTCTTTAGCTTAAAGTAGCTTGGATTATTTAATGCATTAAGATTATAAATTTTGGACTGCAAGAAGATATCAAGAGTGACAAAAGCATGAAGCTTATCATTATCGAGAACAAACTTTTCTACATGCAATCTCTGCAAGTCCGCCTTAAACTCTAATTCCTCTTCTCTAGAGTAACTGCTTATTTGTTCATTAATGAGAACCTGAAGCTGATCTAAATTTTCATGAATAGAAAAGTCAAGCATATCTCTGAGTTTGTTTTTTATCTTTCCTTTAAACAGCCATGCACTTGCCTTATGGATGACGTTTTTTGTTTCTATTTCTATATCGATATCTTCTGTATAGAACTTCTGCTTATTATTGTCGAAGACAGGTTTACCTGATACAAGTAATTTACCGTTGATCGTACCCGTCACATCAGATACGACCACTAACTTCTCCCCTTCTCTTTTCATATAGATATCATGGATGGTTATTTCTTTACCACCATTCTTCATCGTTTGCCCTTTATAGTTTTCTTGTAGATATTGGTTTACCTGATTATAAGATACATCCATTACTACATTGATATGAGAAGTATCATCAAGTTGCGTCTCCCATTTAAACTGAGGTAATTTTAGACCAGGTACAATATCTGGTTTGTATGAATTTAATTTTGTTTCTCCATGTATCGATACATTCCCGATGGCAAATTCGGAATCATTTACGATATGTGACATATATATCTGTTCTGGTTTAATAGATAACCAAGAATTCAATAATGTATCTACGAGTATAGGTTCTTCTACATATTTCATGACATCAAGTAATCGATCTCTGAATGAAATTTGGTCTTTGACAGACAGATCTATTTGCTTTTCTAAAGTGGCTTTGCTTCGGTTAATTATCTCGTCTGCTAATCTGCCTACATTAATTTGCATAGAACCTATATTGAGTTTAGGTTTTTCTATCCATTCATGATTGGCTAATTCTGTATTAGTAATAAGTGTCCAATTAGAATCTATATCTATACCTGTTATGAAATTAAGTTCGAGAGAACCATTTCCTGTAAGATTTTTCAGAAAAGTACTTTTGGATACGTCTATGCGGATGGGCAAAGTCGAAAGCACCTGCGTGCCCAAGAACTCCATGGTTGCATCTTTCTCTTTAGTAATAACGACATCCATTCCCATAGCGTCAATTTCGAGATCGGTATCAAGATACTGATCTATGACTATATTAAAAGTGTCATTAATAGCTTCCTTATCAATTTTAAAATTAAGATTGACTGTAGATTTTAATTCTGGCATAACGAAAGATGAAGTGACTTGCTCGACCTTAGATACGTTTTTCTTAGAGCAAGAAATAAAATTAAACGTAATGAATAAAAACAGAAAGATGTTTGTATATCGCATATTCTAAGGTATTAAAATTAAAAAGCCAAAACAATAATGTTTTGGCTTTTTGAACTCATTCAAATTAATAAAGTCTCAAGTAAAGAACCTATGATTCACATTTTATTTCAATTGGGTTTCAATAAAACAACACTTGAGTCATACTGCATCTAAATAAAAGATACAGTACTTCTTAAATAAAATCGATTAAAACTAAGCTGGGATGGCCTCTATATTGTAAATAAATTTTGTGTAAATTTTTGATTAAAATGTTGTAAAATCAAGGTTGAGACCGTAAAGCTCATATTGCAATTATTAAGGTGTTAAAAAATATTATTAAAATGTTGTTTGGTTGTTATTTTATAAGAAGCATTTTTTGAATATCCTTCTTGTTACTTGTCGTTAACTCATAGTACATGACTCCGCTGGTATTAAGCTCAGTATTTCTTAGTTCAAAACTATTTAATCCTGGCGTCGCTTCCATTGATCTATTCAATAGAGTTTTTCCATTAACGTCATACACTGTAAGCGTTACTTGATCATTATTAGATATGTAGTACTTAATCATTGTGCTCTCTGTCCACGGATTAGGTAGATTCTGATACACGATTAACTCATCAGCTTGTACGTTATCATTTGTATAATTAAGATTGATACTCTTAATCTTACCATCAATACTGTAAGCTTCAGGCCTAATGTAGTCTTGTGCTTGAGTAGCTACGTTAAACATCTCACTTGTCCAGCTTCCTTGTTTCACATTCACAATAACAGAGAATAATTCTTTGCTATTCTGAGTCACTTGCTTATTCCAACTCATATTAAGAATGCCTTCATCCATCATAGCCACGTTAATATGATCTATAGATAAATCTGACACATGAGGAACAAATCCAATAAGGTCAACCTTATCAGTATCAAAGAGGACAGACATCTGTACTCCATCAATACTTGCAAGATCTTCAGTTCTGAAAGTTATCTGCTGAGTAGTTCCTTTTCTATATTCTTTCTCACTGATCTCAAAATCAAAGGCATTAAGATCTCTCTTCTCTACGACACTTTCATTGACATTTGCAATAACTGAATTATTGACATCACCAATTTTAACTCCAATGAAATCAACTAACATCGACTGATTAAAATTCTGGATGTAGTAATCTTCTGGTACAGTAGTCAAGAATGGATTAAGCTCATCAATAAACTGATGTTCTGCATCTATCATTCTCCATGACGTATTATTAGTAAACTCATCTTTTATACCCAAGATTAACTTACGTATCTCGATAAGGTCTAATGTAGATATGTCTTCAGAATTATTGACATCTGCTGCAATCAATTTGTATGGAGAATCTAATAATTGAGATCCTAATATATGTCTCTGTATCGAAATGATATCCGCCGTAGATACACCGTTTAGGTAATCTCTATCTTTAGAAGGAAGTACATCATATTGACCACCGAATGGCATATCATTGAAAGCATAAACGCCATCCACTCCCGTTTCTATTCCTGATAATTCTGATCCTAATAAATTGACCATCACGCCTTCTACATCAATATTATTTTCTGTAATGACCTTTCCTGCAACCTCTCCTATATTAGGTGTGCTACAGAATCCACCCCCATCTAATACTTGTAATAAATTACCACAACTATCTACTAATGTAGTGCCACTCCATAAGTACACGACATAGTTAGTAATACCTACAAAGCTACAATCCAATGTCATAATCTCAACATCAGGAGATGTGTCACTCCATGACAATGTGAATGCATCATTGACAGGACAGATACTGCATATATCAGCATTACTTTGACTTACATTGACATTTACCATCTGACTACTCTGCATAGCGACGATAATTTTGTCACAGTCTTTAATGAAAGCTGATGTATCTAATACTGTCACTGAATAAGAATAAGTACTCACACTACCACAGGCATCTGTAGCAGTAATAGTCACATCTGTTGTACCTCCTGAGTAAGTACCTGAAGCGTCAGCTGAATTATTATCATCAGCGAACATAGAATTATTACTTACTGTAAATCCTCCTATACAGTCTGTGACTGTCGCAGGTAGGGTTAAGAATGTATCACAAGTAGTTGCGGATGGATCTACAATCACTAATACATCATCTGGTCCATCAATCATAGGACCTATATTATCATTAAGTATGATCTGCTGAGAATATGTTCTTACAAATGTAGGTGACTGACACTGGTCAGTGACAACCCATGTTCTTGTAAATGTACCATTACACATCAATCCTGCTGGATTAGGATTATCAGTAAAGCTTACTGATAAATCAAAACAATCTGCATTAGATGTATCTACGATCGGGCCTTGAGTTACGATATTACTCGGATCAAAACACTCATTGAAAGTAACTGGTGTAGGAGGTGCAATAATATCTGCATCACTAATAGGATTCACTGGTGGACTAACTGTAATTACCTGCGTACAAGATGCTGAATTATTAAAGTTATCCGTTGCTGTAAATACTCTCGTAACAGTTCCTACACTACATGCATTGATATCAGAGACAGTATTCTCTTCTACAAAAATATTAGGATCACAGTTATCCGATACATTTGGTTCTCCGAACATAGAAGGATTAGATACATCTGAGTTACAAGGCAATACTACATCAGCAGGACAAACTACTGTAGGCGGCGTTACATCTTCAACAGTAACTACTGCTGTACATGTAGAACTTGAACCTCCCGTAGAACTTACTGTAAGTACCACATTGTTATCTCCTATATCTCCACAATCAAAAGTATCAGGATTAACACTGAATGTAAATGATGTACCACATGCAGAAGAACTTCCGCCGTCTACATCAGCACCTTCTATCATAACCATACCACCTCCATCGAGACTTACAGTTATATCTTGACATACTGCTGTAGGCACTGAATTATCTTGAATGTCAACATCTACTGAGCATGTACTTGAATTACCACAATCATCGTTAACCGTCACCGTCACCGTATTCATACCTAATTCCATACAAGTAAACATACTCGGAGCAATAGTAGAAGATGATGAAACATCAGCACAGTTATCTGTAAATGTAGCAAGTACATCAGCTACCTCGATTGTTACATTAGGTGGGAATATTAATCCTGCTGTCAATGTACAGACTGGATCCATATTATCTTCTACAGAAACATCAGTCGTACAAGTTGCTGTATTACCAACTTGATCAGTTACTGTAGCTGTTACTGTCGTTGCATTATCTTTATTATCACAAGTTAATTGTGTAACATCTATCTCTTGAATGAAACTACAATTATCATCCGACGTTGCTATAATCATAGATGGCGTCAGTGTTGCGATACCGTTAGCATTAAGATCTAAAGTAAAGTCATTAACACAAGTCACAGTAGGATCAATTTTATCCTCTACAGTTACGTCAGCTGTACATGTTGTTGTCGTTCCACCGCTTGTCAGTGTTACTGTAACTAATACAGGATTGTTTGTGTCATTACATAAAAACTCTACTATATCTAATTCTAAAGTAAACATATCATCACATCCTGCAGCGCTACCATTTGTTATGTTATCAATATCTGTTTGATTTAATGTATACTGACCTGTAGCATCTAAGCATACAGTGATATCGTTAGCCACACATACTGGCTCATCCATATCAACTATTTCGACGCTTGTTGTACAAGTACCACTATTACCACAATCATCATTTACAGTCACTGTAACCATCTGAGTTCCTAATTGCATACAAGTAAATGTACTTGGGGCTATTGTAGAAGCAGATGAAACATCAGCACAATTATCATTGAAAGTATCAAAGACATCAGCAACTGAAATCGTTACGTTAGGAGCAAATGTAAGATCAGCGAATAACTCACAAGTAGGTGCAGTATTATCTTCTACTGTTACTACAGTAGTACACGTACTTGAATTACCAGATTGATCTGTTGCCGTAGCTGTTATCGTTATCGGTGTATCCTTATCATCACAATCAAGAAGCGAAGTATTGATTGATGTAGAGAAAGGACAATTATCATTTGATGTCGCAATTATATCAGCTGGAACAAGATTTACTTGTCCATTATCATTTAAGTCTATAGTTGTATTAGCCACACATGTTATAGTAGGAGCATCCTTATCTACAACTGTGATAAGTGCATTACAAGTCGAGACATCGTTATCGCTTGTTGTAAGAGTTACCACAAGATTGACTGGCGTTGCAGTATTACTACAATCAAAATCAGTCTGGCTAAATGTAGTTGTAAACATCATATCGCAACCTGCTGTGGTACCATTAGTAATAGCCATCATATCAGCTGCAGATAATGTGTATGAACCCATCGCATCCAGACATACAGTAAGATCATTAGCCATACATACTGGATCATCTTGATCCTCTATTGTCACTTCTGTCGTACATTGTCCTGAATTACCACAATCATCATTAACAGTAACAGTTACCATCTGAGGTCCTAATTGCATACAAGTAAACATACTTGGCGCAATAGTAGTGGCAGATGATGTCATAGCACAATTATCATTGAATGTATCAAAGACATCTGCGACAGTAATCTCCACATTAGGAGCGAAAACTAAATCATCTAATAATGTACACGTAGGTGCTACATTATCTTCTACTGTGACATTGACCGTACACTGTGCCGAATTGTTACAAGCATCAGATACAGTAACTGTCACAACAACTGGTGCACCTTTGTCATCACAAGAGAATATTCCTGGTGTTGATGATCTTGAAACGACAGCACAATTATCAGCATCTGCTGCTATAAAGTGAGTCTCATCGAGAGTTGTCATTCCAGTCCCATCTAACTGAATGGTAAAGTCCGCAACACAAGTTACTGTAGGAGAAATTATATCATCTACCGTGACTGTTGCACTACAAGTAGCTGAATTATCACTTGCATCTGTCACTGTAAGTATTACTGTATTAGCTCCTTTATCATCACAATCAAACATTGTTTGATCAAGCTCAAGAGTTACAGCACTACATAAATCTGAAGAGCCATTATCTATATCTGCTGTACCGATTGTAGCATTACCATTAGAGTCTACGTTGATAGAAATATCTGAGCAAAGCGCAGTCGGTGGCGTATCATCTATCACTGTTACTACAGAAGTACAAGTAGATGATAATCCTGAAGCGTCAGTAACCGTCAATATGACAGTAGTCATTCCTACATTAGTACAATCAAAATCTGTTTGATTCAATGAGAATGTAAGATCAGTCGTACAATCATCTGTAGAGTTATTATTTATATTACCCGGAATTAATGTTGACTGTCCAGTAGGACTTAATGTCAATGTGAAATTATCAAAACATTGAGCCACTGGCGGGTTATTCATTATTGCAATCTGGAAAGTACAAGTTGCACTATTACCGAAAGCATCTGTTACTGTCGCTGTAGCATTCTGAGGTATACAATCAATAGTATTTAAATCTATAGTTGTCGTATTGATCATAGTATCTACTACTCCACAATTATCTGTAGCAGAAGTTACTATTACCACACCATCTAACACTATGTCTCCATTATCGTCTAATGTTGTCAATACATTCTGACATTGTATCATAGGATCTTCGTCATCTACGACAGTAACATTTGTCTGACAAGAAGATATTTGACCATTACTGTCTGTGATAGTCAATGTAACAATGTTTCCACTACCTACATCTGTACAGCTAAATGAATTAACATCAATCATTGTAGTTATCGTAGATCCATCACATTGTGGAGCTGATCCATTATCAATCTGAGAAACATCAATTGATGCCGTTCCATTATTATCTAATGTTACGGATAATGTACTTACTGAACTACAGATAGGAGCCAAGTTACATATGACGTCAACTTTAGCTGGATCATAATCATCTTGATCATTTGGATTATCCGTACCTCCTGTACTATCATCTGCTATATCATTATCAGAACCTAATTCTGGACTGTTTCCATTGGAAATGAAAGTTAAGTCTGAATCTTGATCTGTTAGATTATCTGCATTATCAGCTGATGTTATTTCAGCACTATTTATAAGGCAGTCACCTGTGTAATCTGCGTCTATAGTTAAGGTCACTCCTACTGACATAGTAGCACCTCCAGCAAGACTTGGAACTGTAGCTTGTACATTATCACCTACTAAAGTAAATGACGGACTTAATGCTGCATTGAATGTAAATCCTGCTGGTATATAATCTGTAATTACAATATTCGTTGCATCTACATTTCCTTGATTAAATAGAGAAATGATAAAACTTACATCATCACCTGGATTATAAGGGCCAGGCGTAGAAGCAATATTTATAACTTTAGTTAACGCCAAGTCAAATACACTTATCTTAAGATCTGCTGGATCATGATCATCTTCATCACCATTCTCATTATTAACAGCATCATCAGTTACTACCCCATCGTCATCAGGATCAGTATCAGGTATACTATCGTCGTCGTCAGCTGTACCGTTAGTCGGATCATTGTCATTATCAGCTGTAGATATCTCAGCAAAATTTGTAATCGTTGTCCCTGGATTATTCTGATCTATTGAGAAGGTAATAGGAACGACTGTAGACGTAGAATCTTCTAAGAATGGTATTGGTGTATTCAACGTTGCATTCCCGTTTCCATTATCTGTCCAGTCTGAGTCATTTAATGTCAGTCCATTAGGTATGTAATCTACCAAACCGATATTAAATGCACTTACATTACCTTGATTAATTACTGTCACATCAAACGTAACATCATCACCCGGCTCATATGGCGGAGTATTAGACGCTGAGATTGTCTTAGTCAATGCTAAGTCAAATCTTGGACAGAAATCTACATTATTATTATCCTGAACTTCTACTGTTATTGTACAGAAAGACTGGATTAATGTATCACTACCAGGATTACATAATGTCACCCATAGTTGGACTTCATTAGGTCCTAAGTCAGTACAATCAAAGACCTTCTTAACGTCAGTCGTGTCAGAAGAAAAACTCAGTTTTATCGGTAATCCACATACATGAGTACTACTTGCATCTATCATCTCTGGGAAGATACATGCCATCTCATTATCTGGGAATCCATCATTGTCAAGATCCATAGGGACTAATCCTATACTTAGACCATCCTTACAAGCAGCTGTAGGAGCTTTGACATTAATTACATCTATAATCTTACTACATGTTGTTACGTTACCGCATAGGTCAGCAAAACTTGTCAATGCAATGTGTCGACCTATAGGAAGTTTTCCTGAGAATGTATAAGATCCTGAAGAGGATGCATCTGTAAGAACTGTTCCATCGCTTAACTGCAATTCAAAAGTCACTCTTAATCTATCAGTCTCAGTACAATCATCTACTGCAGATACTGTGAATGAAACATCTTCAAAATCACATTCGTCAGTTCTTATTTCTATATCCTCGCATCCACTTAATACTGGACCTACTGTATTCGTTACTTTTATAGTTTGCTCATGCACGATAGGCTCATAATCAGGATCATCAGATTGGCACCAATCTATAATTGTATATGTTCTTAATATCTTAAGACATGCATCAGAATCAGGACCAGCAAATGTAAATGTCTGATCACTAAATGTCACACCAATCATAGCACATGCATCTAATTCGAACTCAGGTAGACCAAATCCTTCAGGTAAGTTTTCTGGTAATAAGTCACCAGAATTACATCCCATATCAGTGAAGAAGTCCTGAGGAAGAGTGATAGAACTAAGATCAAAAGGTGTCTCATTAACTAATGTAATATCTTGAGTACAAAAGCTACTACCTCCATTATCTGAAGCAGTAAACGTTCTCATAATCATACCCTGACCACAAGAATTAATACCTTCTACAAATTCTTCCGTTAATGTAAATGAACAAGAGTCAGATGCCGTTGCCACTCCAAACTCTGATAAATCATCAAAATTTATCGGCGAATCGCAACTGATTTCTAAGTTAGGAGGACAAGTAATCGTAGGAGCTACTTTATCCTGCACGGTAACATTAACCATACAGTCATTAAATCTTCCGCCTTTATCTATAGCTCTGAAGACTACCATTTGCTCACCTAAGTCTTCACAACAGAATTTGACCTCATCACTGAATCCACAAGGATCTGTTAATTCTACTACAAAGTAAGTCTCGACTGTGCTGCCATTGACGACCATGTAATTTCCGTTAACATCTACAATGACATTATCACCGTTAGCACCTACTGGAGTCGTAGGGAACGCATCACATCCTATCGGGGCATGATTAGTGAATGTAAAGTCACCTTCATGACCACTATCTATAATACCTGTATAATATGTTGCTCCTGGATTGACTTCATTTACTTTTTCAAAAATGAAGTCTTTCTCCTCACATGATTCTTCTCTTAATATCATACCACCAAAAGCAGTAGAATAATTGAATGCTTCAAATGCATTTGTTCTATAATTAGATAGATAATATAATCTACCGTTTCTTTCTCCTAAGTAAGTCATGTCATCAAAGACAGGTCTTCCGCAATCACAGTTGCTATTCATTCTTCTTGCTAAGAACTTAAACAACTTACAATCATCAAAACTTCCATCATCAAATGTATGAGCAAACGCTTTAGCTGTACCATCAGATCTTAGTGATACTGAAGTAAACCTATCACATATTGCAACTGGACTTACATTATCCTCTACAGTAACATTCATTGTACACGTAGTTCTGTTTTCACATTCATCGTATACATTAAAAGTAATCTCATTAGTACCGTTAGATAAAGTGACTGTCTGAGCAGTTGTTATATTTTGTAAAAATCCTCCTGGGAATGATAAATCATAAGTAAACGCAGTACCACAATTGTCAGTAGCTTCTGGTAATGGAATAGATACTTCTTGATCACATCCTGGTGTACCGTTAGTACTGATAACTAAGTTTTCTGGACAGATTACGGTTGGACTTAGTGTGTCTAAGATCTCAATTGTCTGTACAAATTCTGTGAAGTTATTATTAGAACACCAATCTTCATAAGCGACGAATGTTCTCATGATCTTAGTCGTACAACCTGTATTTACGATCGTAAAATCAGAGAAATCAATGTAAAAATTACAGTAATAATCTCCCTGCGGTATGAGTGGTCTTCCGAAGAGTGTCGGTACTCCAGTCAAATCTAATCTTGGTCTCCCATCAGCATCAAATATTGAATCGTTGCATATGAGATTATTCATATTAGTCACTGTAAGATTCTCTGGGAATACGATGCTATCAATTTCTATTCTTTCTAATAGGATAGTTTGATCGCAAGATGATGTATTTCCATAAGCATCTTCAGCTCTATAAGTTCTTGTAACTTCTTTTATAAAATCTTCATTACAGAATAAAGGTGTCGTCGTCTCAGCAATCAACTCAAAAGTTGCAGCCGAACAATTATCTGCCACTAAGGGTCTGTAATTATCAAGTTCATAACACGGCATGGTGATATCCTCACATTGTATCTCTGGACCTAACTTATCTTCTACATTAATAGTAGACCAGCAAGAATTACCATCGCATGGATTTATTACTTTGACCATAAGGCTCGTCCATAGATGCTCATCAGTGAGGATGGCATTAGGAACAGGGTTACCATTATGATCAGTAACCATCATCTGATACTCTACGCCATCAGCGATAGGGATAGTTAAGAAATCCTGAGCCTGAAGTTGAGTTCTACAATTATCATCAAGAGAAATATTAATTTCTGAAAGACAACTCATAGGTCCTGTAGAAGTACCTATATTAATACTTGCTACACCGGGAGCCACACAAGTACCCATACATGTAGGTGTCACTACAAGGTCAAATGGACCTCCAGTCGCTGCACCCCAATTAACAGTTACACAAGTACCTGAAGTCGATCCACTGATAACTCCGCCACCTGACAATGTCCAAGCATAAGATGTACAATCAGCTATAGGATCTATACAATAAGTGAATGAACTTCCTCCACATACTGCAGATAAGCCATCACTTTCTATAATAGGATCAGAATAAACACAACTATCACCCCCACCACTTATCTGCAGGAATGCGCCTTCTCCGTTAGTTACTCTAACTGAATAAGGAATAGCGTCTACTATAATACCGTCAAGTATATACTCACTTATTCCGACACCCGTAGATGTTGAAACATTTAATGGAACTTCTATTAGTTGATAACCCATAGCTCCCAAAGTATATGGAGTAGGTGCAGCGGGTGGTGCTGCGCTTGTAGGGTCAAAAATATCAAAAACAAAATCCAAGTACCAATTCTGACCTGATGGTGCAGTAACGATAACTTGCTCATCAAACTGACCATCAAATGCATCTGTTGCATTGGACTTACATGTGCAAGGATCTCTTATTTCTATCGTCGCAAGATATACGCCTGCAGGATCTTCATCATCCTCGTCATCTATACCATTACCATCTAATCGGTTATCATTTGCTGAAAGGAATTGGCCACCTGCATCATTAAACATGTCCTTATCTGCTTGGCTATCTATATCTAATAGAGAAACATCATTACCAAACATGTCAGTAACTACTCCTATCTCAGCATAGTTGACATTATAACCAGCAGTCGCATCATCTAACACTTCAAGTGTGAGAGAAGATATATGTACGTCACCTGGATTGAATCCGTTAGCGAAGTTGATTGTCCTATAATACATTTGATTAGTCGGATCATTCAATTCTAATAACCAATCTGAGCCTACTAAACTGAAACCAACTGGAACAAAATCCATTATCATTACAGAAGATACAGAAGTCTCTCCTTGGTTATGAATTTCTATTTCAAAATCTACAAAATCGCCCTTCTGGACATATTCATGATCTGTAGTTATGATTAATGCTAAGTCTAATTTATACGATGAAATACTTGCAGGATCTTCATCATCCTCATCAATTGATCCATCATTATCTATTTGATTATCCGTATCAGAGTTAATCTGACCACCGTTATCATTTCCAAAAATAGCGTCTGGTGTTGAGTCAAAATCTTCAGTGACTCCAGGCTTAGAAGAAACTAAAGAAGATATTTCAGCAAGGACGATGACTTCATCTTGTTCATAAGATGAATTCAATCTGTAATTGACAGAATATGTCTTAGAGTCACCTGGTTCTAATATTCCATCATGCTTCATAGTCACTATATCAGAAGACATAGATGACCATCCAGGATTATCGGCTCCGGCAAAATCTAAAGTAGATGGATATTGACTAACAATCTCAAAAGATGTCGTTGCAATATTACCTTGATTGTACACTGTTATATCAAATGTCACCATATCGCCAACTCTATAAGAAGCTTGGCTACGAGCCACATTCATCAATGCCAAATCCAAAATACATACCTCTGCAGGATCTTGGTCATCTTCATCTACAGTCCCATCATTATCTATTTGATTATCAGTGTCTGTATTAATCTGACCTCCTGTGTCATTAGTAGCTATATCATCTGCTTGAGAATCTATATCAGTATTCGATCCATTAATGTCATTAGAAATACTAATTTCAGCTACATTAATATAGTCCTCACTATTTGTAGACTGAGATACAATAAGATT
>CAZBXL010000055.1:21378-26660 GCA_964495785.1 uncultured Saprospiraceae bacterium
GTAGATGTCTTTAATCCTAAATCTATACTTGTATTATTACCCGATTGCGCTATAAAACTTGTAGATGGATAATCTAAACAAACCGAACTATTCTTAAGATTAGAATTCAATTGTGCATTATCATTACTCACTGTCGGCGTATAGAATTCTTCACCTAAAAGGTAAGATCCTCTCACATTATCATATAAACTTTCTGATACTGCAACTGTATAACTCGATCCTGAATTAATATTATCAAATGCATAGTATCCAGAATCATCAGTCGTTGTTGTAGCTATTACATTACAATCTGCATCGAATAAATCTATAGCTAATCCAGAAATACCTGACTCATTAGCGTTTTGTATTCCATCACAATTTGTATCCGACCACACATAGTTTCCTACTTGCGAACTTAATGATCCACATCTTGTAACGATATCTCCAAATCCCGTCGCCTTACCAAAGTAACTTATAAGATTTCTGTTATATAATTGCTGACTCGAGATCTTTGACCCGTCTGTTGTGCTATATCTATGTAGCCCTCCAGAATAATTATCAAATAATGGATCAAATACTGAACTTACTACGTCATCTGTACCAGGTACAATAGCTATAGAACCTATTGCAATGTTATGATGATCTTCTGGATCAGCTGGAAAAAAGTCTTCTCCAAAAAACTCTCCACCACCAGGCCCATCATTATTACCTACACCTGAACCTGTAAGATCTCCAGCAATACCATTGTTCTCAAGAATCCACTGTCCATTTACGTTAGCTACCATGAGTATCTCGCCATGCTGCTCATCTAATCTACTATTAGTCGTAGTACAATATCTATGTCCAATTCTATCAGAGATACCAAGAACCATATTGCCCTCATTAGTAAACTCTATGTCTGTCAACCAAAATGATTGTTGCTTCCAATTAGGTGTATCGTTCCAGTGACCTCCTCTGTAGTCACTGCTGAACTCTAAAGAAAAATTACCTGAATTAGGATTTAATTTATAAATATGAAAACTTGTCTCTACATCATTTCTTGATGTCTCTGCTGTACAAGTCACTCCTACATATACTGCGTCATTGTAGTAATTAACTGCAAATGGTCTATAGTCTCCATTAGAGCATCCTGGGTCCGGAATCGAATAAGATCGTGTTTCCGAAGGAATAGGATTATTTATATTGACACTTACTAAAGTTCTGTTATGTAGATTAACTACATAAAGATGATCACTATCTGCATCAAGATCCATAGCTCCTAATCCTATTCTTCCTACTTGCACTCCATAGTCACAATCAGTTGAATTAGTTACTGATAATGTACCCGCATTCTGACCTAATGCCGTTAGTGTTGTTAATAGAGATGTATTAGGTGTCCCAGAAAGAGACGTCTTATATATAGCATCATGGCCACCGATACCTAAAGCCGTATTTTGTTTTATAAAAGCAGAGGAATAAATATCATCATTATCGCTATCATAAGCCATACCCCATACACTACCTGTTTCTGCTTGAGTCGCATATACTGTGACAGGAGAACTGCCATTAAAGTTATGTTGGATTCCAATGAGTGTTTCCTGATTCTCGTTTGTACTTTCTACACCGTTAACAAAGCAACTTAGAATTAATTCAGTGCTTTCGTTACAGCTGTTATCAGCACTTGCTAATCCGAGATTAGTCTCGCAATAAGGTGCTACTACCTTCTGTACGTCAGTTCCATTATCAGGACCTGCATTAGATACAGCGTCATCGCTACCTAAAATAAATGTAACGATATAAGGATCACCATCTGTTAATCCAGTAATAGTATATTGCCCATCATTGCTTGATAAGGCTTGACCGACGGTCTGACCATCAGTGTCATATACTCTAACCCTTATTCCAGATACGCCAGAATCAGAACCATCAAAGGTCCCATCGTAGTTCACATCAGAATAAACTGTGCCTGATAAAGTACCAGAAGTGCACTGCGCTGTAGCTTGAGAAATTAAAAAAGTAGATAGTACAAATGCAATTATTGCATTGCAAAAATGGTAGAATGTAGATTTGCTCATTATAAACCTTCGTTAGTCATCCGAGTTTTAAAAAAAAATAAAAATGCACAAGCTATAACACGCTATCGCATAGCGCTTTATCGCTTACTTACTGTTAGGGGGGGAGGGTAACTCGGTTTTTGGTCTATAATATCTACCTTTTGAGAAGTATACATTATAATAAAGTCAAATATATAAACAATTATTAATTAGTCATCTACATATTATAAAGAAATGTAATTTGAAAATTCAGATAGTATAATTTCAATATATACAATGCTAATAATCAATTTATTAGAGCTGATATTTGAATTGTTAAATTCCCAATAGATTTAAGTACTATTTTTACATTAAGTAAATAGAATTAGTTTTACGAGTATATTACGACACCAAGACATAATAGAACAATCAGATGAGTATAAACCAACAATTAGCAGAAGAATTAAAGGATATAAAAGCAGACGGACTCTATAAGAGTGAACGTATTATTACCACGCCACAAGCATCTAAAATATCAACTCTTAAAGGACACGAAGTTCTGAACTTTTGTGCTAACAACTACTTAGGTCTCTCATCTCACCCTGAAGTTATAAAAGCAGCAAAGGAAGCCATTGATACACATGGATTTGGAATGTCATCAGTGAGATTCATATGTGGTACACAGGACATACATAAAACACTGGAATCGAAAATAGCAGAATTTGTAGGCTGTGAAGATGCTATTCTGTATGCAGCAGCCTTTGATGCCAATGGTGGCTTGTTTGAACCGCTACTTACGGCTGAAGACGCAATTATATCTGATCAACTTAATCATGCTTCTATAATAGATGGTATAAGATTATGCAAAGCTAAGAGGTATAGGTATGAGAGCAATAACATGACCGAGCTCGAATCTAAACTTAAAGAAGCCAAAGCAGATGGTGCCAGAAGAATCATGGTAGCTACTGATGGTGTATTCTCTATGGATGGTGTCATAGCTCAAGTGGATAAGATATGCGATATCGCTCATCAATATGGCGCCATCGTCATGGTGGATGATTGTCATGCGACTGGATTTACTGGTAAGACTGGAAGAGGTAGTGCAGAACACTGTGGTGCTTATGGTAAAGTAGATATCATTACTGGGACATTTGGTAAAGCGTTAGGAGGAGCCTCGGGAGGCTTTACAGCTGCCAGCAAAGAAATAGTTGAAATATTACGTCAAAAATCCAGACCATATCTATTCTCTAATACATTAGCTCCAAGTATCGTTGGTGGTTCTATCAAAGTCCTTGATCTCTTATCTGGGAGTACTACACTACGTGACAAACTTGAGGAGAACACTAAGTTATTCAGAGAAGGCATGACCAAAGCTGGTTTTGACATTATACCAGGCACCCACCCTATCACGCCAGTGATGCTATATGATGCAAAGTTATCACAAGAGTTTTCTGACAAGTTATTAGAAGAAGGCATCTACGTCATTGGATTTTTCTACCCTGTCGTCCCTAAAGGCAAAGCTCGGATAAGAGTACAAATATCTGCTGGACACTCTACCGAAGAAATTCATATGGCTATTGATGCTTTTACGAAAGTAGGTAAGGAATTAAAAGTGATATAGTATCAAAAAACAACAATCTGAAAATGTCAACTGCTGAGAGTACAATATTAACCAGAAAAGAATTTGAAATATTCTTAATGATATATGCAGCACATGTGGACTATATATATACGGCTGAAGAAGAAAATTATATCAAGTCCATATCAACCCCTGAAGATTATAATAAGATGTTTGAGTTATTCGATAACACAAATGACTACTCATGTCTAAAAATCATTCTTGCCAATAAGAAAGATCATTTTAATTCAGTAACAGATAAAGAATACTATTTCAATTTACTTAAAAATGTGTTCGAAGAAGATGGAGATTACACTCGAATAGAAAAATCTTTCATTGATTTTTTTGAGAGAATTATCGATTCTCCACAATAATACCCAGCTTTCTTTTTTATTATGAAAATAAAGTAGACTTTTACATTAAAGAAAAAATTATAATGAAATTAAAAAATAGATATACCTCATTACTGCAGTATCATCGCCGCTGAGCATAAGTCTATTTTGTAATAATAAAACATAGCCTTGTCGATCAGCATATCGACAAGGCTTTTTTGATTATATGAAGTTTATTAAATTCTATATTAATTCATTTGAAGGATTACATCGAGATGTATGGATTCTTGCATTGATTTATCTTATTAATAGATCAGGCGAGATGGTTATACCCTTTATGAGTGTGTATCTGACTGATCAGATTGGATTCAGTAAGGTAGAGTCTGGCATTGTTCTTTTTGCATTTGGTATAGGCGCCTTAATCGGTTCTAACATCGGAGGTCAACTCACGGATAAGATAGGAAATGTCAAAGTAATGGCAATGAGTTTGACAGGAATGGGATTAGGATTTTTAGGTCTTTTATTTTTTAAATCTTTCATACCATTATGTCTATGGATGCTGCTCACGGCTTCATTTAGTAGCATGTTTAGTCCAGCGGCATTTAGCGCCGTAAGTCTTTGGGGTGATCCCGATAAAAAGACAAGAGGTTATTCACTTTTGAGAATGGCTATAAATTTGGGAATAGCCATAGGGCCGGCCGTAGGAGGATTTATAGCTTATGGGATAGGGTTTAGTTGGTTGTTTATAATAGATGGTCTTACTGCTTTTATTGCATTGTTCTTTTTGCTTAAGCTCCTCAAACATAGAATCGGTATCTCAACTGAATCCAAGAATAGCAATACGATCAGTGCATCACCTTATAAGGATTGGGTATTGATTCTATTCTTATTTTTTAACCTTATCAACATGATCGCTTTCTTCCAGATTTTATTTTCTGTTCCTGTGTATTTTAAAGAAGTCATCATGTTGGACGAAAGAGTAATAGGCTTATTTTTTACTGCTAACGGATTGCTTGTGTTGTTTCTTGAAATGCCACTTGTTTATCTTATAGAAAAAAGCCAACGCTATTTCTTTCCTATGATATCGGGAGCTATTATTATTGGTATTTCTTATCTATGTCTCACGCTATTTGAGAATGGATATATTGCTATCATTCTATATAGCTTATTGATCGCTTTTGGTGAAGTGATTAACTTTCCTTTGATTCCTACTTTAGCTATGAATAGAGCCAGTGCCGAAAACCAAGGTAAATATATGGGTACTGTATCTATGATGTTTGCTATGGCATTTCTATTAGCTCCTATCGCTGGTCTACCAGTTATAGAATATACTGGATTTAA
>CAZBXL010000056.1:0-26532 GCA_964495785.1 uncultured Saprospiraceae bacterium
TATTTCTGATAGCGACCCATCTTCCATAATTTTGAATTGAGAATATACAGTTCCTTCTATTTTATCTTTCTTTGCCTGCTCAGGATATTTAAGATTAGCGTAAACGTACTGTAGGAGTTTCGTTTGAGCACAGATGGTCCTTTCTTGTTCATCAGTAATGTCCTCGCAACCAGGGAATCTTGGCATCTCTTCTACTACTTTGGCTGGCTCTTCTGGTTCAGCAGATACTGACGTATTAGGAGCGATTAAGATTAGATCTGATTTAGGTTTTTGTCCATAGGTGGAGCTGAATGTAAGTAAAAGAAGAGCAATAGTTAATAGTTGTTTCATGAATCTTTTATTTATATAAATAAGGAAAATTTATAAATCTCACTTAAGATAATTAATACATACCTAATACAGAAATGTGAAGGAATAATTAGCTTTAGTTTAACGAGATAAGCATAGAAAACTGATTCGTATAATCAATTGTATCATTATAATTTATGTCAATTCCAGCTATCTATTGAGAATGAGCTACATAAAATCTATGACCATCTCAGATCACGCCATGCTTTCATTTGCTTCTCGCTTAAGAAAGACCAACAAAGTATCCTACTCTTCTTATTACCTAAAGTGATTTCTATAACTTTAGAATCAGTGCAACCTAGCTTAGTTAACTCACTTCTTAGTGGTGATAGGTGCTGAATATTAGAGATCAAAGAAGTGTACCAATAACATGATGTGTTATACTTTTTGCTTTCATGAATCATTCGCCTGACAAAGACATACTCTCCCCCGTCACACCATAGCTCTGAGGCAGTGCCACCAAAGTTGTTTTTAGACTTTTCAGCATCTTTATTGAGATTCGCTTTCTTTCTATTAGATGCTGACAAAGCCTCTTCTTGTGAACTATAAAAAGGTGGATTACAAATAGTAAAATCAAAATAATCAGCATCAGTAATCACATTTCCAAATATTGACTTATGATCTTTTTGAACACGGACCTCGACTTTAGATTTTAGACTTTCATTTTTGGATATAATATCCTTACAAGACTTTATCGCAGTAGCATCAATATCTGAACCGACCATTGTCCAATTGTATGCTCCGACAGCTAATATTGGGTATATACAACTGGCACCTGTCCCGATATCTAATCCTGATATTGCGGATGGCTTTATCGACCTGCCTCCATTAGAAGCCTTAATTAAGTCAGCTATATGATGTATGTGTTCTGCTCTACCTGGAACTCCTGGACATAAATATCCATCTGGGATATCCCAAAAATCTAATTTATAATATCTTAAAATTAGTGCTTTATTGAGTGCTCTTACAGCTCGTGGATCATGAAATGAAATAGATAACTTTCCTGATTTAGTCAAGTGCACATAGTCTTCGAGTTCAGGATGAGACTCGATTAATAATTCAAAATCATAATCGCCTTGATGTTTACTATTAGGATGAACGGAATATGTATTTTTAGACATTACAAAGACTTAGATTTTGTTGATTCTTACCTTTTTAGTTTTCAACTTCGTATTATCTAAATCTTGCATAATCATTCCATAATGCTTTTTCTTTATAGCGATAAATGCACAATCTATCTTCAATTCTATTAAGCCAATTTCATCTGTTGTCAGGCCGCCTCGCTTAAGAAATAGTCCAGCGATATCTCCTTTTGATATTTTATCTTTTCTTCCTCCAGATATAAATAATGTCATCCAACCCGTTTTAGAAGGCAGACTATTACGAGTCAGTTCTTCTACCTTATCTGTATTAATAAAATCAGGTAATTCCTCATGCTCCCAATGCAAGACAAAGGCAGTTCCATCACTGTGCATACGGGCAGTACGACCATTCCTATGAGTAAATTCTTCTGCTCTTAATGGCAAATGATAATGAATGATATATTGTATTTCAGGAACGTCAATACCTCGAGCCGCAAGATCAGTTGCGATTAAGATTCGGTAAGTTCCGTTCCTAAACTTAATCAAAGCTCTCTCTCTATCTTTCTGTTCCATACCTCCATAAAAGCAGCCATGCTCTATTCCGTTATCATCGAGAAACTCACTGACTCTGGCAATACTATCTTTAAAATTGCAGAAGACAATACATGGCTTATCGTCTAAGTGACATAAAGCATTATAGAGTGTATACAGTTTATCTTTCTCTGGAGATACAATTCTCTTAATGGTCAATTCTGCAACTCCGTCTTTAAGATAATCAATGACATGAGCTTGATTAAATTTAACAAATCTTGGTACCTCTACACCACTTGTTGCAGAAGTCAAAACTGTCTTTTGGACATAACTTAAGGCATCACAGATCTCTGACATCTCATCTTCAAATCCTACTTCCAATGACTTATCAAATTCATCTAAAACTAAAGTCTTAATATGACGAATATCAAAAGTATCTCTCCTTAAGTGATCAGCCAATCTACCTGGCGTAGCGATGATCATCGCAGGAGTATGATTCAGGTCTTGTCTGTCCTTACTGAAGTTCCGACCTCCGTAGAAGGCATTGATTTTGTATCCGCTACCCATATTTCGAGCCACTTGTTCTATCTGTAAAACGAGCTCACGAGATGGAGCAATAATGATAGCCTGTACTGCAGAATTATCTGGATCAAGCTGCTCTATTAATGGTATTAAGAAAGCCAATGTCTTACCCGTACCTGTAGGTGATAATAGCATCACTGCGTCTTGCTCCTTAATAGCTGAGACAGACTCCATCTGCATAGGAGTCAGTTTTTCTATTCCAAGCTTTACGAGTATTTCTTGTCTTGTCTTTACTGCATTATCCATAACTACAAAGGTATCATAATAAAAAGTCTCTGTCTAACAACAACTCAAGGTTCAATAGCCCACGGTACGACCATCAGGACGACGAGGATCAGAAGAACCAAAAATGTAACCATCTATTATAAGAATAGATTGAGTACTCCCCATCGCATTCCGCCGCTGCACGGTATGTCCTTTAGACACTAATAATCTTCTTGTGTCTATACTTAAGAGACCATCATAATAAAGAATATCAGGATACCACTGATGATGAATACGAGGTGCATGTGTTGCTTCAGCTATATTCATATTATGATCGACGACATTAAGTATGATCTGTAATACGGTTGTAATTATCCGACTACCTCCTGGAGAACCCGTTACTAAAAATGGCTTATCATCTTTGAATACTATAGTAGGTGTCATAGAGCTCAGTGGTCTCTTACCAGGCTCTACTGCATTAGCTTCGCCACCTACTAATCCATAAGCATCCACGGCGCCAGGCTTAGCTGCAAAATCTCCCATTTCATTATTAAGCAAAATACCGGTACCCTCTGCCATTAATCCTGAGCCAAAACTAAAATTTAAAGTATAAGTATTAGATACTACATTACCCCACTTATCAACTATAGAAAAATGTGTCGTCTCTTCACTTTCATAGTCTTGTGGCATTCCCGGATTAATGTCTAAAGACTTATTAGCTGCATCATTATTTATTTTTTCTCTTAAATCATTAGCGTAAGCTTTAGATATTAATCCTTCTACAGGAACATCCCAAAAGTCAGGATCACCCATATGTTGACTTCTGTCAGCATAAGCTATCCTCATCGCCTCTGCCATGAGATGGATACTCTCTGCAGAACCATAAGTGAGTGAGTCCAAATTGTATCCTTCTAATAAATTAAGTATCTGAATGAGGTGGACTCCTCCCGAACTTGGTGGTGGCATTGAAGCAATCTTATATCCTCGATAATCTCCTATTACAGCATCACTAACACTGACAGTATAGTTTTGTAAATCTGTAAGACTTAATAAGCCACCTTGATTTGTAACGCCTTTTGTAATCCGCTGACCAACCTCACCACCATAAAATGCGTCTTTACCTTTTTTACAAATCTGCTTTAGACTCCATGCTAAATTAGCTTGCTTGAGTACGTCTCCACATTTATAGAATTTATTGTTTTTATAGAATACCTCTTTAGTAGCCTCACATCTTTTGAGACGATCTTCATATTGTATTAATGCTTGCTCTAAATCATAAGTAACTTCAAAACCTTTTTTAGCTAATCGTATCGCTGGCTTCATCACTTCTTTCAATGACATTGTGCCATATTCTTCTAAGGCATAGCAGAGTCCCGCTACAGTACCCGGTACTCCAATAGACATATAACTACTATTAAATAAATCTGAATCGACATCACCTTTTTTATCGAGATACATATCCTTAGTAGAAGCTCGTGGTGCCATCTCACGATAGTTAATGGCCTGTATAGCATCAGACTCGTGATCATAGACAATCATAAAACCGCCCCCTCCTAAGTTACCCGCTCTCGGAAGAACGACTGCTAATGCGAAACCTACAGCAACTGCTGCATCTACTGCATTACCGCCATCTTGTAGTATTTTTTTACCTACCTGTGTTGCAATAGGATGTTGTGTAGCGACCATACCGTTCTGGGCGACTATAGGATGATGTATCGCTTCACTTTCGTATAAAGATACTTGAGCTGTATTATAGTACCAGAAACTTCCTAAGATTAAAGACAAGAATAATTTCATTATGCAGTTATAAGCATTTTCATAAACTACTCAATTTATGAAATTTAGCTTTATATATATTTGATCAGCTGATTATATTATAGATCAATAATAGCTGCAATAATAGATTACAAGCATTTATCATTAATTTGCCGCCGTTAATCTTATTCCTATGTGCAAGTACGTTAGAACGATACTTTTAATTTGCTATACAACTTTATACTTTAGTGTAAACGCTCAAGAATACACTGTAGGCCAAAGTTATTTTGATGATAAAAAATACATAGAATATATTGCTGGTAATCTTCCTATTATCATATCGTCATCCCATGGAGGAGATAAATCTCCTGATGAAATTGCAGATAGAGAATGTGAGAACTGTGTCTACGGTAATGACTTATATACTCAAGAACTAACGAGAACTTTAGCAGACGAGATAAATAATCTTACTGGCTGTTACCCACATGTTATAATTAATCGACTAAGAAGGGCTAAGCTTGATGCTAATAGGTCAATAGAAGAAGCTGCAGATGGTGATCCCATTGCAGAACAAGCATGGCAAGATTATAATAATTTCTTAGATACAGCTAATCATATTGTCACTGAATCTTATGGTAAAGGTATATTCTTTGACTTGCATGGACATGGTCACGAAATAATGCGGCTCGAACTGGGATATCTTCTAAATAAAACCAGGCTTCAATTATCTGATACGGAACTAAACTCAGAAGATATATCTAATAGAACAAGTATAAAAAACCTCATTGGAAGTAATCTCAATGGTTACGATGCAAGTGAACTGATTAGAGGAGATGTAAGTTTAGGTGCATTAATAGAAGAAAAAGGTTACCCTTCTGTACCTTCCAATAATATAAAATTTCCCGAAGAAGATGATCCCTATTTTTTTGGAGGATATAATACTATACAGAATGGATCAAGAGATGGAGGAACTATAGATGCTATACAGATAGAATGCCATCAAAGCGTAAGATTTACAACGGCTGAGAGAGATGCATTTGCAAAAGAACTATCAGTTGCTATTATTGACTTTCTATTATTACACTACTTTGAAGAAGAAGAATTATTAAAGTGTAACATTGTAAGCAGCTCTAAAAACGAGGTAGCAAAAAATCTAAGAATATTCCCTAATCCTGCTGGTGACCAACTATACTTAGAAACGGAGTTAACTAATTATAAATTGATAGTGGCCGATGGCTTAGGACAAAAGATCATAGAATTAGAAACTCCATCGAAACAAATAGACATCAGTCATATCAAGCCAGGCTATTATATTGTTACAATCGAAACTGAGAGCAGTTTATTATCTACAAAATTGATTAAGAGATAAATGAGTTGGATATACTTTCTTGATTTATTCGGCACTGGAGTTTTTGCTATATCTGGAGTGCTGACAGCAATAGAAAAAAGATTTGATATAGTAGGTACGCTTGTCATAGGATTTGTGACAGCTATCGGAGGGGGTACTATTAGAGATATTTTAATAGGTAGGTTTCCGGTCGGATGGTTGACAGATCGTTCTTACTTTATAGTAATTTTCGTTGCATATGTTTTTGCATATTCTTTGCAATCTGTTGTTATCAAATTCAGGAGAAGTCTATTTGTATTCGATACTATTGGTATCGGACTATTTACAATATTGGGCATTCAGATATCGCTTTCTTATAATCTAAATATAGAAAATTGTCTGACACTTGGAGTCGTCTCTGCATGCTTTGGTGGTGTGATAAGAGATGTATTGACTAATGAGATACCACTGATATTTAGAAGAGAAATATACGCAACTGCATGTTTTATAGGAGGTGTGTTATATCTCATACTTAGACACTTACAACTACAAGATGACGTCAGTATCATCTTATCTATAATTGCAGTTATTCTTATAAGATACTTTGCTATAAAAAAATCTTGGTCGCTTAACTTTCATGACAAATAGAGACCTCTGTAAATAAAAGTATGATTTGAAAAGAGAGGTTAATGCTTAGTTTAGTGAGGCTATGCATTACAAAATTACTCAACAATAAAAGTGTAGAAACTTATATACCGATATGGATTTTTGAAGCTTTAAAATCGATGAGGACATCTGCAATAGGCAATTGATCTAAACTCAAAATTCCATGTACATCGATACCTAACTCATCAGATATACTTCTAAAATCTGATATTCCTAACTCTATATCCACGATAGAAAGATTAGCTAATTTAATCTTAGACAACTGAGTTATCGTAGATTGTTTTGCTACTGAATCAGAGCTTATGATTTGACAACTTTTGAGTGTTGGTATAAATAACTCCGAATGCTGCTCTATTAAATTGTCATCTACGAATGATGTCGATGCTCCAGAATCGAGAATGAAATTATACTCAGTTCCTGATATAGAAATAGGGACTACAAGGATATCATCTATAATTGTCAGAGAAGAAGATACATACTTATTAGAATTGAAATTACTAAGATAAGATCGTGAATAAATCTGAATAATATTTCGATCGTTATCGATGTGCAATAACTCGTCACTGAATAATTGAGCACCTATAATACCTAAGAGTTTGATATCAGGCTGGCCTTCTAACTGGCTCAGATCTCGAGCATAAGCATCTACATCTGTGAAGGAAAAGTTACCTATACTCAAAGCCTCTACTTTGACCGCTGACATACTCACTTCTCCTCCTACGGTATGAAAGCTTACATCCATAGATTGTGATTCGCTATTAAGAATGAGAACATCAGTGCCTGTATCAAAAATCAAGTGCCCTATCTCACCTTCGACCTCAGCTTCTATATACATTAGCCCATCTGACTTTACAAATGGAATCTTGTAATAGTACTCCATGGCAATAGACTTCTGTAAACCTAATGTTAACAAGAAGATAGAGAAAATGCAATATTTAAATATATAATTCACTGATATCCAATCATGTTTAATGACTATATCATAAAACTAATTGAATTTAAGTAAACAAGCAAATAATTGGTAACATTAAGTTAACATTAGCATTACTTTTGACTAACTTTATATAAATATTTACATAACTTTGTATTAGATATTCATCTGAAGAATGGAAATAAAAAAATCCTGTCAGCAGACACTGACAGGATAAATTCATTCCGAAGAATGGAAAAATTGCATCTTAATAGGCCTTATCCAAGGTCTATTTTTTTATTGTTACTTAGAATATATTGTAGCTCAGACTTAATGATAAAGATCTGTTAGGTGATAGACTTGAGAATAACTGATCATCAGTACCGAAAGATTGGAATACAGATTCTCTATCGCTTGATAATAAGTTCTCTACTTTAAATCTTGCTTTCATTCTATCATCATTACCAAATGTATAACTACCTGATATATTAAGACTGTGGAAAGGCTTAGTGTATACATCTGGTCTATCAGCGATACCTACGAACTGTAATGTTTCTCCTTTGACATTATAGAAAGTACCAATCTCAAAATTATTACTTGGTGTTCTGTAAGAGATACCTGCATTGATAATATAAGGCGCCTGACCTGCCATCACTCTTGTATCTGATATCTCCTCTCCTACTCTTGCATTATTTACACGAGAAGTAAACTCAGTCTCACTCATATCAATCTTAGATGATGCTAATGTTACGTTACCATTTACACCCAGATTACCTAACCTTGATTCAAAGTCCCCTAAGTACTTCATGAATTCAAGCTCTACACCTATTACTTGACCGTTACCGACATTACGTGGCTGGAAGTTATTAGCAGCTTGCACATATTGCACAATTTCTATAGGATTGATAAATGACTTATAGAAACCACTTATAGAAACATTCTGTCCTCTCTCTTGATATAGCTCTAATCTTACATCATAGTTATAAATATCAGTACTACTTAAGTTACCATCCCATATCTGAGTACCTGTAGCGACATCAATATCAGGGAAGAAACCACCAATAAATGTACGTCCAGATAACGGATCAATGATAGTCGCAAATGATGCTTCTTTAAATGATGGTCTTGCTATCGTCTTAGAGAATGATGATCTAATGTTAACGTTATCATTTAATGCGTAGATGATATTAGCTGTAGGAAAAAGATCTAAATCATCAAGAACCGGTACATTATAATATGTTTCTCTTGCTTGATTTATCCCAGAATAAAACTGATTAAAACTTTCCATTCTTAATCCGACTACGAATTTCATATCCTTGATCGGCTCGAATTCATTAGAAACATATGCACTATATGATTCTATTCTACCTTCATACGAATTAGCATTAACAGGAATAAATTGTGGTTCGTAATATAGACCTCCTATATTCTCACTATCAAAAAAGTTCTCTTCTGCAAAAAGGCTATTCACATCTTCAGTAACATCAGTAGTACCAGTAAAAATGGCAAAGTTCTGAATCTCATAATCTCTATTCTTATATGTATATCCACCACCTACTTTCAATTTGGCTTTATTATCTGCAAAAGTATAGTTGTTAGTCAAATCTACTTTTCCTGATAAATTGGTCTCTTCTAAATATCTCCATATTCTCTGAGGTACACCAGATTCTGTTCCTATAGATAGATTTGTTCCATCGGTTCTTACTCTTGTAAATCTGATATCTGGATCAGTAATGTTAGACACTGTAGGAGATAACTTCCAATCTATAGAATACTTCCCTTGATTAAGTGAATGAGAACCGCTTAAGAGAGCATTAGTCACTGATCTTTGGCTGTACTCTAAGTTGTGTTGTGTTGCTGTAAAGTTAGATCCTTGATCAGCACCTATATAATCAAAAAGACCTGCTGTAGATTCTCCATTCTGTAATCTGAGCACATTGAATGTAAATCGATTAGCATTTTTCTTGTATGATAATCCAGCCATAGCAGCGATAAGCACATTATTAGTACCGTAGTCACCGATCTGAGATTCTCTTAATTGAAGATCTAATACATCTGAGGTATTGCCTTTACCATATCTTTGGAACACTGCTCCTTCGTAGAAATCTGTAGAATTTTTATAAGAGGCATTGAATGTGTAACCCAAAGAACCTCCGTTCTTATTGATCTGATCTCCGATAGAAAATCCTGCGCTATAGTCCATAAATGAGCTACTTCTAAGTGCTCCTAATTGTGGGTTAAAACCATTTAAGATAGAAGTAAATTCTGATTGATTAGATGGATCTGAAAGGACAGCTACTCTCGTAGGAATATCAGTTCTTCTATCAGTCGGTATCGCTCTCGTACCATCATCAAAACCTAAGAAGTCTCTACCTCCACCAGCATAAGTCAAGTAACTACTATTAAAGTGCATAGAAGGATTGTATCCTAAGCCTACAGAAATAGAAGCGTTTCTTTCGTCAGGAAAGTCTTTAGTATTTATATCTACGATCCCTCCTGTAAAGTCAGCTGGAAGATCTGCAGTAAATGATTTAACAACGATGATATTATCGATGATACTTGTAGGAAATAGATCCATCTGTATTGTATTTCTATCTGGATCAAGTCCTGGTATATCCATTCCATTAAGAATTGATTTCGTGTATCTATCACCGAGTCCTCTCACATAGACGTACTTACCGCCTTCTACAGATACGCCCGACACTCGCTTAATAGCTGCTGCTGCATCTGAGTCTCCTATCTTCTTAAAGCTCGCAGAAGATATACCATCAAGTAAGTTTGTTGATTTTCTTTTGATTGTAGCTAAGGCTACTTCTGTATTACGGGCTTGCTTAGCCGTAATGACAACTTCTTCTATAACTTGAGACTCTTCAGCTATATTGACATCAAGATTAGTAACCTCTCCCGCTGTTACGACAACATCACTTACAGTAGTCGCAGTATAACCGATAAAGCTAAAAGTTAAAGAATAAATCCCTGGCGCTAAGTCAATGACATAGGCACCATCTAAGTCAGTAGTGGTTCCTGTACCGTCATCATCTACCAGTACATTACCAAATAATACGGGCTCTCCATTACCTTCATCATAAAGGTAACCTCTGACTGTGCCTGTCTGTGCAAATGCAGAGAATGAAATAATCATTAAGAGAAAAGAAATGCAATTTTTCATATTAAAATTAAATGATTAAAAATCAACTAAAGAGAATTACACAAAATGCAATTCTCTTTAGAATATAAAAGTTAGTTATATATCTAAATCATCAAATGATGATTAAAATCCTGTCAATAATCCTTGGGCATCCGTTAATGTCCAATCAGCAAACTCACTCACGTTAGCACCTACTGTAGCTGTGGTTACTATAGTTGCATCAGCTGGCATAGCAGAAAAAGCATCTAAAGAACCTTTATCTTGAAAGATATCAACGACTGTGAGGTTACCGTCAGTCAAGTGTGATGTATTAAATTGTAAATTTCTGAATACGATCGTGCCATTTGTATAATTCGCAGATTCAGGATCACCGTCTAATTCAAAGTCTGAATCATTAGAATAATTAAAGAAGTAACAATTCTCAATAACGCATGTCACGGCATCTCTCATATCTGCATACTCGCCTCCGCCAGTACCTCCATCATTCCAGCCCTTAAGGCTACCATTAATGAATGTGTAAGTACCAACATTAGATCCCTCAGGTCCATCAAATTCTAATGAATGATCTGACTCTGGACCAGCTATTCCAATAAAGTTATCAACAGTTCCTTGATATGCCTGATCTGCATCATATGCATCGTCTCCTTGATTGTATACAAGTAGATTAGTACAGTTAACAGTACCACCAAAGAATTCTATTCCGTCATCTACATTAGACACGACCTCTACATGATCAATTATGGTTCCGCTACCAACTCCACCTAATGTCAATCCGTTAATTTCGTTTCCTTCTCCTATATCTGTACCTCCATGTCTGATAGATACGTATCTTATAATACCAGAATTATCTGTAGCATTAGTACCACCGTATAATCCGTTCTGATCAGAAGGAGGTATACCTTCTATCTGAACAGAAGCAGCATCTCCTGATATCGGTGCATTACCTAATACAATAAGTCCACCCCATAATCCATTAACACTTGCATCCAAGTTAGGACTTGTGATCTGACCTGGTTCTATTTGGTCAGCTACTGATGTAAATATGATTGGCTCAGTTGCAGTTCCTTCAGCAAAAAGTCTTGCACCTCTTGCTATGATTAAAGCTGTAGCATTCTCTTCAGCACCGGCTCTGGCTTTTATTATTGTGCCTGGCTCGATGATTAAGTTCGCTCCTGATGTTACATTGATACGTCCACTTAATTCGTAGATTCTATCAGAAGTCCATGTTGTAGACTGAGTGATATTAGTCTCTACAATAATCGTATTGCCAGTAGTTACCTCGACGCAATCACAATCGCTATTTAATTCTTGACCATCTGGACAAGTAAGACCAGCACATGGATCAGGATTATTAGTAATGCAAGTACAATCTTCTACTGATAGTGTCTCTCCTTGAGAGCAGATTATAGAACAATCATCTCCACATGAATTCATGATAATGATGATGAAAGAACAAAGAATAAGATAAAATGTGTTTTTCATAGTTAGTTTGTGATTAGTTCGATTAAGATATGATCGCAACTTTTCCTTCCTCGATTAATCACTGCAAAAGTATCTTCATACTATAACCTCACTATGAATCATTCATTATCTAATCATTAATAGCTTAAGCGATTCTATTAACATTCAATTAATATTGAAAATTTCATATTCCAATTGCAAAGCATTGTAAGACAATGCATTACATATTTAAATTAATATAATTCTGAATTATATTATGACCAGTAGAATCTATACGAAATATAATTGCATGAAGAGCGGTTTGTACAAAACTGTCATAATTGGTCTTGATAGACAATTCGGCTAATCTTTGACAAAATAATAGTACTATCTCCTAAAGTATGCTTACTAAGGAAATCAATGAGTCTTTACCCTTGATAGTCACATTATATTTATATATTGATTTGATAAAAAAACCTATTGAATTACATCATCGCCATATTAATACAGGTAATTCTATATGCTCTACTTTGGTTCTATGATGAGTATCTGGGCTTATTAGTATGTCTCATTATGAGTTTTATATCTGGAGGCATTCTCATATTCTCTGTAGTGATAGAAATGGTAGAAAAATCAAAAGTCCCAAAAAGTTATTTTATGTGGATGATTATATTTTGTATCGTGCCAGCTATTGTTGCTCTATTTTTTAGCTTCATATATCAAGGAAATTTTGACTGGCTAAACGAATGACGTATCCATTACAAAAAAAAGCCACACTATGAATATCACAATGTGGCTCTGGGGACTATAATCAACTATACTATTTCTTGATAATTAATTTTCCTGTTTGTGCTCTGCCTGCAACTGTAAGTTTATATAAGTAGATACCAGATTCTACATTTGATAAGTCTAATACTGATACATTATTTTGATTGAAGATTATTCTGCCTGTGATATCAGATAATTGAATATTGTATTCTTCATTTACAACAACATTATCCACATCAAACGTTACGATATCTGCAGCTGGATTGGGATACACATTTATACCCAGATTTTGTATGTCTTCAGTATTCGTACCTATCTGTCCTACAAAAGTCTCTTCTATACGGAGTAGATTATAATTTTCGTCTACGATCCAAGAATCTCTATCATCTGCAACAGCGAAATTTGCTGTCTGTAGCGTTCCATTCTGCAGGGCTTCAAAATCTAAAGTTAATATCGGAGTATCTGTAGTTATCATTTCTGATTCTCCATCACCATTATAATTAAGTATGACGATTCTACTATCACCATCAAGACTCCAACTGATCTCACCGAATGCATCTGTAGCACTTACACTTCTGATATCCAAGACAGTATTGTCAAAGTCTAAATGTAATTCAGCTCCATGTGACTGTATATCTCTACCAAAGAACAATGGTATAGAATATAACTCGCCTGCATTTAGAATTGTATCCGTGATATATATCGACTCAGTGGCATCTACTACAACATCAGAAGATAATACCGCAGAGTCATCTACATCACCGGGCTTAATCGCTATGTAATGTGCCTTAGGCTCAACACCCGTCTCTGAAAATCCTGTTCTATCTATAAAATTCCAAGAGGCACTTAATTGGTCATCTAATCCTAAGATAACTCTTCTGACAGATGATATATCAGAATTAGAGATTTCTTGATCACTATTGATATCCCCAGCGGCTAATTCAAATTCATTAAAAGTCCTCTGACCAAGTTCATGTGCTTGCATCAGAATAAGGTCCAATATATTCAAACCGTTATCAGGACTATCTGACTTAATAGGTTCTACATTAGCATCAGTATATACAAGACCTTGTGCATTAGTCACATTCAGCCCATCTACATCTACATCAGGCACAGGTCTATTACTATATGTATTAACTGTAACTAATCTACTGAAGGTCGTTAGGTCAATCGTAATCATCTGAGTATAATCAAATGACAAGCCAACTATATCTGTTCTTGACACTGTCCACTGTCTATCAATTATCAAAGTCTCTTGAGTCAAAGTATTAACCACATCTACATAAGAAGCTGTATAGAATTGTTGGTCATCGTAAAAATTCGGTCTCGCATCAAGTGAATCAATCATCGAAGACATAATTAACTCATCAGGTTTAATCCTGTGGTCACTAATACTTATATCGTCAGGCCACTCCACATCATCTGTAAGTGTATGACCACTATCACAATCTCCTACAGGCGCTGACCTTGGTAAGGTATCACATATGTACTCATCAGCCTGACCATAGTTCTGAATGACTTGATTCCCAGTATAAACATCAGTAGTCAACCAATCAATGACCGTCCAAGTCCTTATAACTTTATACCATCCTAAATTATCGTTTATGACAAAGACATTATCTTCATATGCCGTTGCAATATTGGAACACCCAATTTGTGAGAATGTAGGAAAGACATCAGATTCATTATATTCTGGTCTTGAAAGTAATGCATCAGGTTCAAATGCTGCTGAAACTTCAGAGATATCGTTAATTACCACATCTACATTAAGTAGAACTGTAGGAAAGCTAATGTCATCTTCATCGATATCACATCCATCGTTCAGTAATGTCAATGTTGTAAAACATGCATTGACATTACCACTCTCGTCAGTAACGAATATCGTTACATCCACTTGATTATTAGTATCTACATCAGCTAAGGTAAACTCTCTTGATGTTGCTCCTCCATCAAAAGTGATGAGTAAATTAGAATCCGAAGTACAATTATCATAACTCCCATTATCAAAGTCAGACGCAAACAAAGTGACGCTACCGTTATCTGTAGATGCGATGATAGAATTAGAACACACAGCAACAGGTGGCGTGACATCATTAGCGCAATCAGGAGCTGTACCTACAGTTATAGAACCCGATATACCTTGTACGGCAAATTCATTACCATTGTTGTCACTTGATAGTAATTGAGTCGGAGAATCTACAAAATCTAATCGTGTAGACTGACCTGTAGCGCCTATGACATCAAAACAAACCTCAAAAACCGCAGCACCATTAGATAAGGTCGAAGGTGTATTACCAGTATTATCAAACCAGACAAATGTGAGTTGATTTACTGTGATATTAAAAAATGAATTGTTATTAAATCCTGGGAGAGCGTGAGCTTGAGTGCTGTTATAACTTGCAACTTGGCTATCCCACTCTATCGTTCCTTGCAATGCACTCACTTCATTAAAACCTGTCGTTCTTATAGGTACGCAAATCTGATTTCCTTGCTCACCTATTACGTCAGGCATAGATAATGTCACATTGGACGAAGTGGTATTATCATTAGTAATCGTAAGACCGACCCTACAAAAATCTCTATTAGAATTCTCATCCCATACATACATATCTAATGATAATGTTCTACTGCTCATTCCATTTAGATCAGCATCGGTTAATACTATTCTGGAAGAGTTAGATGCAGTAAGATAATCTGGATCACTTGCAGGATCGGTATCCGTAAAAGTAAATCTGAGATCATCCTCTTCTGTACAATTATCAAAACTGCCTATATTAAAATCTATTGCAAAAACATCTACTGCCCCTCCAGAGATCACTACTGTAGAAGAAGCAATACAGAACGGTGTTGGCTTAGTCGTATCAGGATCTTCGCAAGAATCACATACGCTTAGGTTATCTGAGACAATAAGATTTCCGAAACAACTATTATTTGTATTTGAGTCGTTAACTAAATATTGGCTTGTCCCTACGTTACTGCAGTCAAGTAGCGACGGTGACACGGTAATTGTAGAATAATCGTATGTCCCTACAAGTACTGACTGAGGAAATAATTGGGCTTCACCATCTGAATTCAAAGAAACATTAACTGTCGCGGTACAGGCTAATGGTCCGTTACCACTACCACTGCCATCACATACTCCCAGTCTATCTTCTACTGTAATTGTTCCAAAACACGAATTACCAGTTACTGCATCTGTCGCAGTATAATTGACCGTCTGACCGTCATTAGCACAAGTTAGTTTAGCTGGCACTACATTGATACGTGTATAGTCATAAGGTCCACCCTCTAAGACGATATCAGGAGTAACAAGGACAACTTTAGTATTACCTATACTAACATTAATATTGTCATTACAACTGAGTACATTAGACGGTGTACAGTTTGATCCTGATATTTGAGACACATAAGTATTAGTACAGAAATCTTTGAAGTTCAAATTAAAATCAAATATTTCTATTGGAAATGAATCAGAACCAAAAATGGAGAATCCTGTATAGTCACACTCATTCCCGATGGCGTTCATTCTCATTGTGAACAGTATAGCATCATCGGGCAATGTAGCTTCTGAGATCGCCGACCATGACATTCTAAGACTACCGAATGAATTGGTATTTCCGAATGCGAAGTTACTTGTAGCTAAACCTGATAAACTTGTATTTATATTTTCAATAGAGCTGACATTCAAGACTGTCTCGTCCCAATGAACAGCTATTTGCATTCCAGCTACATTTGTAAAGTCACTAACTCTTACATCGACATCTACTGTACCGTTAGGTGCTACCTGACCACCAGAGTTAGAAAAATTAAACTGTACGGCTTGCGAGAACAATGACCCTGTAGCGAGAATAAATAAAATGGAAGTAATAAATTGTTTCATACTATTTTAATTAAAAATGATTAATTTCTAAAATTGACATTACCAATTAGGGTAATAATTTATACTTAATTGTGTACTAAAAAGATCACTCTTGGATTGATAAAAATTTGAGCTATTGAGATAATTATTGGGATTGTATACATAAGTACCTATTAGTCCGATTGAAATATTTTCAAAATTATAATGAATTCCAAGACCCATCCTATACTTCACATTATCAGATATGTTATATGGATTCGTATCACCATTATTGAATTTCTCTATATCACCACTGTCTTCTGAAAAGTAATAACCAGAATGTTCTTGTGATATATTATATAGCACACTCACTTCAGGTCTGACAGAAAAGTTCTTAAGCATATAAATACGTTTAGCCAATCCTATACCCAAAGCTATATTCTTATGTTGTCTGTGCCAATTAAGATCATAATTCGTGACACTATTTACAGTAACCGGACCTCTATTTTCATTTGTATTTCCATTACCGTCAATATGAAATGAAGTTACTCCTTCTTCTGTAAAACTTGTATCTTCTATGTTTTGATTTCTATAATTATAAACTTCATTACTGAAATTTATACCAGCAAAAAATGCCCAACCATTTAATGTTTCTAACCCTGCGATAAGATTAGCGCTATAACCAAAGCGTCCCGATTCGTTATTGAATTTATCTTCATTGAATTCGCTATTCATATCTGTAATTGAATTCTGAGCAACACCTAATAATGTTCCTAACCTTAACTCAGTAAAGAATTGAGGAAACCTACTTTGAGAATTCAGAGGTATAATTTGTGTTTCATAATCAATCCCAATTTGAGGGATAAGTCTATCGTTAGAAATTAATGCCACCCTTTTCTGAGATTTTATGAGAGACAATATACTTAGATGATTTCTGTGTTCATCCAAAATTGATTCTAATGGGTTTTTTGTAATATGATTAGTAGATCGTGCATTGTATGTTCCATTTAGATTTTCCTTACCCGATGCTTTCATATTTAGAGTCGGATCTTGATTCAATAAGCCAGTGCTTTCAGAAAATCTATTGTTCACTTGATTGTTTTCCAATCCTAAATCTAATGCAATATTTGATCTAATGACATCATCATTTTTTGTTAATTTATCTATTTGATTTTTTTTCGAATTCTTAGTGTAGCTTTTGGCATTAGATTCATACTTAATTCCTTGATTCAAGTCCGTCTTGTCGTATATATTAGGTGTGTTTTGACTTTGCTTAATTTCTGTAATATCAGTTTTTTGAGATAATGAATCTATAGCATTTTCTTGTTCCAGAACGAGCATCACAGATACACCAGATAATGCTAAGGCAAATACCCCAAAGAGTAACCAAAATGGACTTCTTCTCTTTTTCTTTTTGATAGGAAGCTCTCCCTTAATATCCTGCCATACAACAGATGTATCAACATCATAAGATATGCCTTCCAGCACTTTCTTAAATTCTTCCTCCAGGTTATTTAATTGATTCATAATATGTAGTTCTTACTTGACAATTACTATCTTGGTATTAAATCCTTTATAAGTACTTTGTTTAGAAATATAGTTTTCCGTTCTTTTATTCTCTAAGCGAAATCGTTCTAAAATCATCTTCCGACCTCGAGATACGATAGATCGAGAGCTACTTTCTGTCACACCTAATTGCTCCGATATTTCTTTGTGAGAATAGCCTTCGATCAAAAATAAATTGAGTGCTATTCTATATTGATCTGGTAAAAGATCTAAGAAGATCACAACATCTTGTGCATTCAACGCATTGGATATCGTTTCCCCTACACTCGGCTCAGCGACTAAGTCAATATCACTTGATTTATGACGTTTTTCTTTTCTAATTATATCAAGACATTTCTTGACTGTAACTGCGCTTATCCAAGACTTTAGTTTTCCTCTCTCTTCGTATTGATCTATTTTTCTTATGACTTGTATGAGCGATTCTTGCATGCAATCCTTAGCCACATCATCTTCTTTTACATAGCGTTTACATATGGTGTAGACATACCCTGAGTAGGCTTCTACCAAAGCCTTACATGATCTCTCATCGCCTTCTCTACATCCTCGTATGATGTCCGCCTCAGTCAAGTATAGATTGTTATTAAGTATTAAAAAAAATTGATCTTTAAATCAGTACTACCTATATTATTATCTTCTCATTATGATGCCCTCTACAGGAAAATCTCCAGATAATGGTGGTTCTATCGTCTGCATCCATATCGTACCTGAAAAAGTAATTCTCGTCCATCCGCCTCCTGTGATATCCAAATGACTCACTCTGAAATCTTCGATACCACAGCCCAATGGAGAATTCTCACAAGTGATCCTATATCCCTCTGAACCAAAACTAAAATCTTCTAAGAAAATCCTTACATCTTCTTTCTCATAAGCACCTATATCTAAGCCTTTAAAATTGAGCCTGAATCGATTATCAGATTCTATCAACTTAGTTTCATTTCCTTCCATTTCGATATCTGGAGAATTATAGACCATCATATCTTCTCGGATTTTGAGCAGACTAAATCCAGAGCTAAAATTCTCACAGTATGATAAATAACTGATAGCATCTTCTATTCCGATGTTCCAATCTAATAAAGGCCCTGCTTTATCTTCAGAGATGTCATAACCAGTGATATCAACATTCTCCTCACATATTGCTATCCAAGTATCGATGGTACTGCCGACATACGGGTAAAGAAATGAATCTGTTTGACTTCTTATATTAATTGTCGGTACATCAGATAGTTGTCCTCTACAATCAACGACCTGTGTTGTCACATCTAAGAGCAGATCATCTGTCGTCATCTCATAAGATAAATCCAAATTAATATCTCCTGCTAAATCAATGTTAGCATTCTCTATAACTTGGTCACAAGGTGTACTTAGTTGCAATGTCACTGACTCATCAGCATAGTTAACCATTGCCCATCGACCCTTAGAGCTTGTCTTTAAATTATAATTTCTACTATCAAATTCATGTCTTAAATTGAGATCTATATAAGATACGGCTTTGTTCTCTTTGAGCAATGTGCCTTCATTATAGACACCAGGTTGAGCTTCAGCAAATATGTAATATCCTGATTGCTTGATCCCATATCCTGAATCATTTGATACTTCAGACCAATACCCTCTCTCATCTAATCTAAACAAACTGTTGTCTATAAAATTGTGACTCAGCTGTATTGGCATGTCATCATCTATAGTCAGTTGTTCTCCTTCGGATAATAGCTCCAAGTAGAATAGCCTACTTGGATTGAGGACCAATAGATTCATATTACTATTGTATCCGTGATGGCCTACCTGAGATAAAATATCAGGATCTGTTGTTGATAAATGATTGACTAGTATATCAGATAATGGGATTTGATTGTCTATATTAAGAAGTTGATTCTTATTTATAGTAATGCTTATTTCAGTATCGATTTCAATCGTTTGAGAATCGGAGCTTATTGTAATCATTTGTTTCTGAGGAAAAGCAATAAGGTCTACATTGTTGATATCGTTTTCTAAAAGAAGTTGATTATTGAATCCTATAATTTCTTCTCCTTTCATAAGATATATGATCTGACCAAATTTTCTGAGTTGAGATATATCTTCGTAATAAGCTTCGCTTTGATTATAAGTCATGCCGTTTATGCTAAGACTATAATCTGAGAGTATGCTTCTGTCGTTATTATAAGCTCTACCGGTGAGGCCACTATCCATCGTAGTTTCTGGCTGAGGACGATCCTCTATGGTAACCGATCGATCATAATCATCGTAACATGCTGATATGAAAAGGATTAAGAGAAGATAGGTAAATAATTGACGCATATTATTATGTCTTTTACACATATAAAGCATATAATGAACACATCGCTGCAAGAAAGGAGGACTTTTTTGCAAAAAAATTAAATATCTACTCTAAACTTTAAGTTGATTCTTCTTGATGTCAAGAAATTAGGAATTGCATATTGCTGATTACCTACAGTTTTGATCCACGTATTGGAGGCAACGTTAGCGATCTGTAGTAGATTAAAAACCTCTAAGCTGACCCAAGCATTTTGCGTCCATCTAAATAGGTGGTAAGGTTTGGTTTTTTTCTTTTCTTGACTCCATATCTGATATGCAAAACCAATATCTACTCTCTGATAGTTTTTAAAATTGAAAGTATTTCTGAAAATTCGATTATTTCCTCTCACGCCAAAAGGCAGACCAGTACCAAAACTTAAGTTCAAATTCATTTTGAAATCATTGTTACCAGGAAGGTAGTCCTGAAAAAACATTGATAAATTAAAAAGCCTATCGGTAGGACGAGAGACATACTTCACTGTAGTAGAAGCTGTATCACCGATAGAAAACGCTTGATGCTCCACCCCATTCAAAGCTTCCTTAGCTCCTAAGATAGATACGTTAATCCATGATTCGGCACCAGGTACAAATTCTCCGTTGACTCTAAAGTCGAGACCTGCAACATACCCTGTTGCGTCATTGACACCTGAGTATCTTATTCTGACATTATCTATCTCATAGGAGATGAGATTTTCTAATTTCTTATAATACACCTCAGCGATAAGTCTAAATTTCTTCTTGCTGATACGAGACCAATTAAAATCATAACTCATCCCACCGACAATATGAGTAGACTTTTGAGATTTAATATTAGGATTAATCTGCCCATCAGGCATTCGGAATTCCCTGTAGAATGGTGGCTGATAATATACTCCTGTCGCTAACTTAAATGTGACATCTCTGGACCAATTGAGAGGCTTATAAAATAGCTGTGCTCTAGGACTGATATTCGTCTCACCATTATAAGTCCATCTGTTAGCTCTGACACCTCCTGTGATCTTAATCTCTGATATACCCGGATTCGTCAGACTGAAGCTATTCTGTACATACGCTTGCAGACGATAAGACGTGATATTATTTTCTGATTTTATCACTTCACTAAGTCGGACTTCTGTAGCGTCAAAAGGAAGCGAGTAACCAGCTGAGTCTATCCTCTCCCACTCATTTAACCTATCATCGATATGTTCTCTCTGATACTTGACACCCCACTGGATAAAGTTATTTAAGTCATCAGAATCAGATTGTAGTTCTATGCCTCCCTTAAGTTCTACATTACCTATATTACTTTTAAGTCTATTTCTTGCATAGAGCTGTTGTGTCCCTACACCTAAGACTCCCACTTCGTTAAGCCCACCATCACCTTCAAGGTCTATCTCCACTTGGCTTAATCTGTAGAAACCAAGAATATCAAAATTCTCACTTTCATAATTATCGTAGTATGATGCTAATAATTTTAAGAATATAGGATTACGATCACGCTCAGGCACATACGTCAATGACACTCCACCCAGAGCACTTTCAAACTCGTCAACTTCCTGACCTTCAAATACAGTCGTTAATTGCAACACCTGAGTAAACAAACCTGATGCTGATACCCGTGATCTTGGAATAAATTCGTACTGACTGATATTGTAGTTAGCTAATAAGCCAACTTGTAGATCCCTACTGATATCATAGGTGATGTAAGATTGAATATCACCAAAGTTAGGCGTGTACTCTCCCTGTACATCTAATGAGCCTAAGAGATATTGTGTCGTCTTATACCTTGCGCCTATGAGATATCGAAGCTTATTATAAGCATTAGGTCCTAACTTCTTACTCCCCTCGATGTGTGCCGTCGCTCCTAAAAAACTTGCAGTCGCAGAAGCTTGAAACTCGTCTGGTCTTTTATATCGGATATCAAGCACAGACGATAACTTATCTCCATATTTCGCTTGAAAACCACCAGAAGAAAATGAGACTTCCTTGATCAAATCTATATTAGGAAAAGACAACCCTTCTTGCTGACCTGAACGAATTAGTTGAGGCCTGAAAATCTCAAAGTCATTAACATAGACAAGGTTCTCATCGTAGTTACCTCCTCTCACATTATATTGAGAACTTAACTCCCCTCCTGTACCTCCCGAAGTTCCTAAAGCGATATGTGGCAGTATACTTTCAAAATTACCAGACGCAGTAGGAAGCTTTTTAAGCTCAGTCACTTCCTCCTTTACCATACCGACATCATCAATTCTACTTGTACGGATGACGATATCTACGTCAGATAACTGCGGCACTAAATCAAAATTGATATTTCTTTTAGACCCTGGCTTCATCTTCTGTAGTGATACCTTAGCTTCTACGTATCCTATTCTTTTGCAGACAATAGTAAGGTTATCATTATTGACTTTGATACTGTATTCTCCATAATCATTAGTCTCTACTGCAGTATTAGTACCTTCGATATAAACCGTAGCAAACTCAATCGTCTCGTCAGTATCAAGATCTTTGACAGTACCGAATACGATAGATTCTTGTGCCAGAAGAGTATCTGCTCCTACTAAGAAAATGATGGAGTATAAAATGAATTTATACTTAAGAACATTTATTAAACTATAGATCATAATTGCCTATCTCTATGGACTTTAATTGCTTGATTGTCTTAGTCGGATCATCAGATTTAAAAACACTACTTCCTGCTACCAAGACATCTGCGCCAGCCTCTAATATTGCTGCCGCATTTTGTAAGCCTACACCACCGTCGATTTCAATCTTTGTAGATAGGTTTCTTTCGATGATTTTATCTTTTAGAGAACGTATTTTATGAAGAGTTCTGTATATAAATTTTTGTCCGCCAAAGCCGGGATTGACAGACATGAGGCATACCATATCTAAATCCTCTAATATCTCATCCAATGTGTCTACGGAGGTCTGAGGATTGATAGCCACACCAGCCTGAGCTCCATGCTCCTTTATCGTCTGTATCAATCTATGTGCATGATGAGTAGCCTCTAAGTGAAATGAAATAACTTCAGCTCCAGCTTCTATAAACGAAAGCACATATTTCTCTGGTTCTACAATCATTAAATGTACATCAATCGTTTTCTCACAATGAGCTGCCATCGTAGCTACGATATTCTGACCAAAAGAAATATTGGGTACAAATCGACCATCCATGACATCTACATGTAACCAATCTGCTTTTGATTGATTAATCATAGAAATATCCTCTTGCAAATTGGCGAAGTTGGCTGCTAAAATCGATGGGGCAATAAAGAAATCTCTCATTATTATATTATAAAAAATTAGAATACAAAAATAGCCAAATAAATGGCTATATCTTGAGCTACAATAGATAATCTGAGACTCTAATACCGATAACTGTTTAAAATGCACAATCATGAATAATGCAGCTTCAAACACTCATCGAACATTATACCAAAATCCGATGGGACATTATGTCCTTAAATTAGTAATACATGGATATAAAGCATCTTATTTTATTTGAAAACGACACGATCATCGGGTTTAATAAACCTCATGGTCTGCTTGTACATCAATCAGCCATTGCCAGAGATGCTACTGAGTATGCTCTGCAGTGGGTAAGAGACTATTGTGGATGTAAGGTACATCTAGCTCACCGCTTAGATAGAAAAACTTCAGGCGTATTATTATTCTCAAAAACAGAAGAAGAGAATAGTTATTTGCAGACCCTATTCAGAGATAAGCAGATGAATAAAATCTATAAAGCTCTCGTCAGAGGATATACTGAAGATTCGGGCATTATCGACTATGCATTGACTAATGACCGAGGTACAACACAAGACGCTATCACACGATACAAGACCTTATCACGATATGAGATTCCTTTACAAACTGAAAAACATAAGACGTCTCGATACAGTCTGGTAGAACTCCTACCTGAGACAGGTAGATATCACCAATTAAGGAAACATATGGCTCATATTAGGCATCCCATTATAGGTGATAGACCACATGGATGTAATAAGCAAAATAGATTGTGGAAGGCCCATTTTCAGATGACTACGATGCTGCTCCATGCAGAATCTTTGTCATTTGTACATAAAGATTATGGGCCTATTAAGATTGATGCTTCTATGAGTTCTACCTTCAAAGACACCCTCGATATGCTAAAAGCACCCGTAAATGGCTAAAGCTTTGAGAAACAATAGCATTAGACCAAGTCTATTGATTATAATAAGCCTACATTTGCAGCACTTTTCATAAAAAATTAATTCCATTGGGAAAATTTAGCAAACTCGGCCTCTCTGATGAGATCGTTAGAGTTATTACAGAAATGGGTTTTGAGGAACCTACTGACATTCAGAAGTCAGCCATCCCAAGACTCCTTGCAGAAGACAGAGATCTAATAGGTTTAGCTCAGACTGGTACAGGTAAGACTGCAGCTTTTGGGCTGCCACTCATCGAACGTATAGATCCTACTGATGGAGCTACACAAGGTCTCATCTTAGCACCTACCAGAGAACTCGGTAAGCAGATCGCAGAGCAACTTAATCTCTTCAGCAAGTATCTACCTAAGATAAATGTACTTGCCGTATACGGCGGTGCCTCGATTATGGATCAGATAAGAGCTCTCAGAAAACCTCAACATATCATTATCGCCACCCCAGGTAGACTTATCGATCTGATAAAGAGGAAGGCTGTAAGATTAGAAGAGCTCCGGTTCTTAGTCTTAGATGAGGCAGATGAGATGCTTAATATGGGTTTTAAGGATGAGCTAGAAGAGATCCTCAGCTTTACACCAGAAGAAAAACTGACTTGGCTATTCTCGGCAACGATGCCGGGACACATTAAAAAGATAGTCAAAAAATATATGGATGACCCGATAGACATCAGGGTCAACACAAAACAGGAGGTCAACAAAAACATTAAACACCTCTACACCAAGGTCAAGAATAAAGATAAGATGGAAGCGCTTACGAGATTCATAGATATCTATGAGGACATGAGAGGCGTTGTATTCTGTCGTACGAGATCTGATACGCAGCGGCTTGCAGAAGACCTTCTCAGTAAGGGGTACAAGGCTGATGCGATACATGGAGACTTATCACAAGCTCAGAGAGAACGTGTGATGAAAAGATTTAAGAAAGGTGATCTTGCTATGCTTATCGCAACTGATGTCGCTGCAAGAGGAATTGACGTCAATGATCTGACACATGTCTTCCATCATTCTCTACCTGATGACAATGCCTACTATACGCATCGTAGTGGTCGTACTGCACGAGCTGGTAAGAAAGGTATCTCTATGATATTTGTCAATGGCAGTGAGGAATATAAAGTCAGAAGAATAGAAAAGCAATTAGATATATCTATAAAGAAAATAGAAATACCTGATTCTGCTGAGATCGCTCGTATCAGAATCAACAGATGGGCTGAGAAATTACTCGATCCTGAAACGAAAATTAGGGTTCCAGTAGAGTTGCTATCTCAAGCTTATCTCTTACTTGTAGATATGAGTAAGGAAGATATTATTGCTCATTTCTTATCTTCTAAAATGAAGAATATGAATCTGGGCTCATCTAAGGATCTTAACGACTCAAGCAAAAGCAGCGAAAGATCTGAAAGAGGCGGAGGTTATGGTAGACGCCGAGGTGGTAGAGACAGAAGTAGAAACAGAGATAGAGATAGAAGCAGCAGTAGAAGTAGAGCTAAGAGAAGCGGTGGTGGTTCTTCCAGTGGCGGAAAAGACTTTAAGGGAAAGAAGAAAAAGAAAAGCTCTGGAGGATCATCTTACAAATCAAAATCTAAAAAGAAATAGAGACTTAGTAGAAGGTAATAAACTCCCATTGTTTTCTAAACTCCTGTGCTCGCCGCTACTCTAATTTAGAGAATGTAGCTATCGTATTTATTAGGGATGATTTTGATGACCACAGTGTGGTCGCATTATGTAAGTAATCAATTACCTCGTTATCATCGACCGCAGAGTGGTCGCATTATGTATAATAGAATTTTGGATAAATTGATATTTAATATGACCTCTATGAGGTCAAACTCTTCATAAATTTTATAGCTAACAAAATATAACCTCTCCGAGGT
>CAZBXL010000057.1:0-26471 GCA_964495785.1 uncultured Saprospiraceae bacterium
TGGCCGATATGCTATATTCGAATTTATTTAAATCATGCACAGATTCTTAAGTTACCTTCAGAACCATAAGTGGCTCAATATTACAATTGCAATAATCTATTATCTGATTGTAGTCACAACTCATAAAAAGGTAGGAAGATTAGTTGCTCAGAATTTAGATAAACCATTAGGAAGGGATAATTACAATCTCTTGGTTCTTTTAGTTGGTTCGTCAGTTTTGTTATTCTCTGTAGCCTTTTTTTACAAAAGATTTAAAAATAATCTGGACATACGTGAGAAGCAAAAGGTCTTATTCTCTCTGGGATTATTATTGGCTTTAATTATAGTAGCAGTTAATGTTATCATGGTTGTCAATGTAGAGATAATTCATATTGCACAATACTGTGTCATGGCCATATTGGTTTTTCCATTATTGAAGAATTTTAATCTTACAATGCTTTGCACTACGATCTTAGGCGTTATTGATGAGGCATATCAATATTGGTATCTTTTTCCTGAGAAATCGGATTACTTTGATTTCAATGATGTTATTATCAATTTTTTAGGAGTAATATTAGGTTTGATTATAGTTAGATCTCAAGGATTTAAGAGTCTGATTAACAATAAGGTATGGTATAAGAGTAGCTTTTTTTATTTAGTTATATTCATTATAATAATTTCAAGTTTAGGTTTAATTTTTGGAATTATATCGACTTCTCCTAATCTTGAGGAGTCGTCAGCTCTTATAGAACTAGTTAGAAAGCATAAGCCTGGCTTTTGGCGTATCATACCCCCGCAAGTTAAGTTTCACGTTATCAGACCTTTAGAGTTCGTTTTCCTAATTTTTATTTTGATGGGGCTATTCAGAAAACTTGGCCAATAAGACGGAATAATTGAATATTAAGCTATCTTTGTGTACAATCATTTATGTCTTATGTACACTTCTCCACAAGATGCTTTCATTGTCATACCTGCTAAGGATGAAGAAAGGTTTATACGTGGACTCATCCAAAAGCTTGTTTCTTTAGAATATAAGAATATTGTCTTAGTCAATGATAATAGTTCTGACAAGACAAAGATAATTGCGCAGGAAGCTTATCCTGATATAGTCGTGATTGATCATATCATCAACTTAGGTGCAGGTGGTGCTACTCAGACAGGAATAGATTATGCACTTAGTAGAGGTGCTCAAGTAATATGTACAATAGATGCTGATCACCAGCATAATCCTGAAGATCTCTTACCACTCATTGAATGCCTTAATGAAAAAGATGTGGACCTCGTTATTGGAAGTCGATTCATGAAGAAGAATGAAATTCCTATATCAAGAGTCATCTTTAACTTCATTGCAAATGTTATTAATTTTTTCGTTACGGGTATAGTGATATCAGATAGCCAGTCAGGATTAAAAGTTATGAGTAGAAGATTTGCTGAGAGCTTAACTATCACTTATAACGGTTTTGAATTCTGTATTGAGATTATAAAGAATGCTCAGATCAATAAATCAAAAGTATACGAGTATCCTATCGATGTAACCTACACGAAAGAAACCATGGATAAGGGACAAAATATCTACTCTGGTTTCGAAATGTTAGGAAAATTATTCAATCCTTTCCGAAGTTAAATTCTCTTTGACCGATACTGAAAGAGGGTATCTGATTTTTCAGTATGAAGCCTTACTTCTTTTCACCGACGAAGCTATCTGTCTTGTATTTGAATAAGACATTAAAGCTTGTCAAGCTGCCGTAAATTCTGGTGATATATTGTTGTAAATTAACTTTCTCTTCGTCAGTTAATTTACTACTATTTATACGTTGCTCCATCACCCTGATCCGATCTCTTACCATTACAATTTTATGAAAGAAAGTGTCAATCGGCATTTCTTTGGATTTTAAGTCAGGGTTCCCAGGCTTTAATATCAGCTGGCCATCATCCCACTTATCTGCAAGCTCAACCTTCTCGTTGAGAGCATTGTATGATTTAAGAATTCTTATAAGAGATTTTTCAGCTGCGTTAAAACTAACGGCGTCTGTATGTTCGATAGCTTCTATAATATCCCACTCTTCATATGCTTTGCCTACTAATTTTTGACCATAAGTCATGAAAACAACTTTGTAAGCAGCTACATCTACATTTATAATAACACCTTCTCCATATGCTGGATGTTTAACTCTTGAGCCCACGCCCAAAATTCTGTTTTCGCTCATATCTTAATTAATACCTGTGATGAAATACTTTTTCCATCATCAAATATAATGTAGTATAAACCATTATCGTAGGGTCTGAGGTCAATTTTTGTATTTTGATTAACATTATGTCTGCCTCTGATTACTACTTTTCCGCCACTATCGATGACTTGATAATTTGAGCTTTTATTTTCTGAATTGATATTGATATAATCTGAACTAGGGTTAGGGTAGATCGTGATATCACTCGTTTGTATTTCAACTTTACTTGATGTACTTACTGAAATATTGAAGTCCCATATACCTCTACCGAAGGTGCCGAATCTAACTTTGTTTTGATTCTCTAATACTTCAACACTCCAGTATGATTGATTAGGTGCTTCGCCTTGACTAAGATTATGCCATTCATTTTTCTTTTTGATATATACATAAGGTCCTGCTTCAGTGGCCGCATATATTAATTCTTCTCCTAAGCTGTAATCCATATCAAACACTGTAGTGCTTGGTAAGCCATTACGCATAGGTCTAAAGCTGTCTCCATTATCTTCAGAGATAAATACTGGCGAGTTATCATAACCAGATCCAGATATAATTATTCGATTAGGGTCTGATTCACTACATAGTATTTTATGTCCATATAGATAGTGAGCTTCGCCGAGACCTGTCATTTTTAGATCGAATGTTTTGCCTCCATTTTTTGATTTAAAAAACATCCCATTAGTTGTACTTACGTATATCTGTGTATGATCGAGAGGATTGACGGCCATAGCACTGACCTCACCTCCGAAGTTACCAAAATTATGATCTAATTGATCGATCTGAAAGAATCCAAAGTCTGATACGGATAATTTTATTATATAAGACCCAGTTTGATTTTCTTGAATATTTCCCCCCGCGAGTAGGATGCCATTTGGCTCTGAAGGATCGGCAATAATCGGAGGTAGCCACACTGACTCTTGCTGCGATTTTATTGTATACTCATGATCGGGTTCATTATTACTTGTTGGGTTCTCGTAATAACTAACGGTACCCCCCGGATACACTGTCCACAGACTCTTGCCTTGATTAGTGAATGTAAGATGACCAAAGTCTCCGATATACATTTGTTCAAAAAAGAGTGTCCCATCTTCAAACTCTAAAGTCCTTTGTATACCTTGATCTTGCGATCCTGCAAATATGTATCTTTCGTCATTGGGATATGCCTTAACACTATAGTACTGACTAACATTGAGATTGATCATTCCTATATTACCAAAGTTTTGACCTTGGTCATAAGATGTACTTATACCTCCATGATTTGATACCGTTATCACACTTTGAGTTCCGGTCTCATATTCTTCTATATGCATTATATCTGCGTGAAACTTAGCCGATAGATTAGAATAATATTCAGACCAGTGATTGAATATTCTCCAAGTATTACCACCGTTAGTACTTATGTGAGCATGTACCTCACACATCATCATAACGTTAGGATTTTTTCTTGATACAAATAATCCTCCGTCCCAGGGGTCTACGTCAAACCTATGTAAGAATTCCCATGAGATACCGTTATTCTTACTCAGCATCAACCTTCTGTCAGCATCTATGACATAAATCCAGTTCTGTCCGTTTCTTTTAACGAGCTCAATATTTGCTTTTCCAGTTTGTCCAAAACTAATTGCAGAACTTACATTCCTAAGAGTCAATTGATTTATATTAGAATTCCACTGAAAAATTCTGCTTCTAGCAGAACTGATTTGTTCTATTAAGTAAAAGTCTCTATTGTACTTATGGCCGTGTATGGCAACGTTATCTATGTTGCTTGTATTGAACTCTTCAGAAACAACATATGACTTACCGTAGTCTGAAGAATAGTATAACCTTAAATTCCTTCCACTTCCAGGGTCAGCTATGAAGAATATATCTCTGCCATTATTGATAACTATTTGATTTTTATTTATGAGTTCAGTCACATCAGAGAAGCCATCGGCTTTTCTCCATCCGCTGAGTGTTTCGTAATAGTATGGTATCCCAGCTATACTTGCGAGTACTCTTGTTTCATTAGATTCTGTATGGACAACCTCTAAAAATCTCTTATCAAATCTCAAATCGTCAATGAGTAACTCCCATGAAAGCCCGTCGATACCTCCTTTCCATATAGAGCCACCATCAGCAATGGCATAGAGTTTTTTACCAATGGAGTCATACGAAGTCTCCATTATACTACCGGCTTGATTACGACTTCCTCTCTCTGCCCACTCAGCTATCAATGTACCATTGTCAATATCCACGACTCCAGACTTGTTATTATTTTGCTGATTATAATTTGTGTGATAATTGTTGAGTGTATTTGCTCTTTCGATAGCTCGCCAGTCAGTATCTGGAGCTGAGCTATGGATGATTTCTTTCCAGAGTTTTTTGTTAAGATGTTCTTTTCTTTCTTCCATATCTGCCATAATAGCTGTACCGTCCGTAGGGGGAAGATATTGTAGGGTATGTTCATTATTCATTTTCGTTATACTGAAAATGACAATAATGCATATAGCTATTAATGATATGTATGTAAAAGACTTAATCTTTTAGAAATTAAATTACGAGATTAAAATATTGCTCTTAGATAGGATAGAATTCTGGAACGAAGTTTTTTCAACTACTATATTGAAGACTTCACCAGAAATAGCAAAATTGAACCTAAAATTAAGATATAATTCCCAGTTTAGAGAATTATATAAGTTAAGGAAATTATAAGTTGCTAAGCTATTATGGTTTTGTTTTGCTTATTAGTCTGAATTAACATTCTATTAGAATTGATCCACTATCTAATAAAAATTAAAAACGTACAGAACTAATAAAATGCTGCTTCATATATGTTAAAATTTCATATATGTTGATTTATATATTGGAATAGTCGCCAAATAGTCGTGTCAAGAGCTATGACTTACCGTAATTATCATCCCAATTCTTAGGTTTAGGATCTTTAAGCTTTCCTTCTGATTTAGCGACAAGCATTGCTACAGTAGCGTCTCCAGTAACATTAATTGTAGTTCTAAGCATATCAAGTGGCCTGTCTACTGCAAATATCAATGCTAAGCCTACTAATAGTATTTCGCTTGGTACCGATAAGGCTTCTAAAATGGCTACAAGCATAACCATACCTGCTCCTGGCACTGCTGCTGATCCTATTGAAGCTAAGGTTGCAGTCAGAACAATAGATAACTGCATTGTAAGTGTCAATTCAAAATTCATAGCTTGACATATAAAGACTGCTGCCACAGCCTGATATAGACTTGTTCCATCCATATTGATTGTGGCACCTACTGGTAAGACGAAACTACTTATCTCTTTATCCACACCTAAATGTTCTTCTACTCGTTCCATAGTAACGGGTAGAGTAGCTGCAGAAGAGCTAGTAGAGAATGCTAATAACTGAGCCGGACTTATCCCATTGAGAAAAAATCTTGGACTTTTGCCTACTATGAATACTGCCACGAGAAGATATACGCCTACCATTGTGAGAAGACCTAAGACAACAGTTCCTGCATACCAAGCTAAAGCTATAAATACATCAGGATTAGATGTCTCAACTATGAGAGAAGCTAATAATGCAAATACGGCATAGGGAGCTGTAAGCATTATGAGATCAATCATTTTCATGATGACTTCATTGAGACTGTCGAAGAAATCTTTTAGGGGTTTTCGTTGAGTTTCATTGACCATTAATAATGATATCCCAAATAGAATAACAAAGAATATAACTTGCAACATGTTTCTATTATTAGATGCCGCTGAGAATATGTTGTCTGGGACCATGTCTTCTATAAATTTTAAAGGACCAGAGCTCTTTTGTGATTCTGCAGACGCTATTCTCTTGCCAGCATCTGCATTGTAGGCTTCACTTAATTGCGCTACTGTCTCAGCGCTAATACTGCTGCCTGGCTGTATTACATTGACAAATACAAGTCCGATAGTGATAGCTATGATAGTCGTAATAATATAGATGACGATGGTCTTGAGTCCTATCTTTGAGAACTTAGCAATATCCTTTAGATCTGATATGCCCTTTATAAGACTCGCAATAATTAGAGGTATTGCTATAAGCTTAAGCAGTTTGATAAATATTGTTCCTATCGGCTTTATCCAATTTATTATGAAAGTCTTGCCACCATCAAATTGGCTAAATATGACTCCTGCTGCTATACCCAACAACATCCCAAATAATATCTTCCAGTGTAGAGCCAGTTTTTTCATAATTTATAGTTTTAAGAAGCGGATTAGAATTGTGAAAGATAAGGATATTGTAATCTTTCTACATTATATTTTTTGCGTATAGTTTTCTTTTATGGAAGATATAAATTGACAATCTCATACAAATGACCTATCTTCGTAAGACAATTGACGCATATGAAATATACAATATCTAATAAAGCTGAGTTGCTAAGTTTCATTAGTGAGCCTATAGTACTTTACGCTCAGTCACCTAAGTTGAGCATCTTAGATTTACTCAACGATAAGTTTAAGCTTGTTGAATTAATTCAGGCGGGCCTTTCATTTAGCATATTTGAAAAAATAAGAACGATTTTTCCATTTACATTACAAGACTGGTCTTCCTTTTTGGATATATCTCCTAAGTCGCTTCAGCGGTACAGTAACGAGAAGCGAGCTTTTAAGCCTATTCATTCTGAGAAGATTATAGAGTTGACTGAGGTTATGGTTTTTGGGTTTGAAGTATTTGAAGATATGGATAAGTTAAGGTCATGGCTGAATACACCTTCCTTCGCGTTAGGCCATAAAAAGCCTCTTGATCTTATTAAGAATTCATACGGTAAGGAGCTGGTTATGAGAGAGCTGATTGGATTAGAGCACGGAATATTTGCATAATATATGCAGGTATACAGACTTACTAAAAAGAAGTATAAAGATAAGCTCTCAGGAAAAGGAGCCGCCATCAAAGGAGCAAGGTGGAATAGTGCAGGAGTAGAAATTATATATACGGCCTCCAGTAGAGCTCTTGCTATGTCCGAGGTAGCCGTTCATCTCACTTATGAGATGATGCCATCTGATTATTGGATAATGGAAATAGACATTCCAGATGAAATTTACATCAGCACATGTGAAGAATTACCCAATGAATGGAATGCTTTTCCTTACACAGATGCCTCAAGAAAAATAGGTGATAAGTTTATTCTCGAAAATAAATTTGTGGCACTTAGAGTCCCTTCAGCGGTGGTCCAGAAAGAATGGAATATATTACTTAATCCATTTCATCCCAGTTTTAAGGATGTTCAGATTATTCAAGCCGAGCCATTTACATTTGACAGAAGATTGTTTTAATTAGGAGGTTTGTAGAGATCTATATTTTGATAGCTCTCGTCATCTCTCGTTTTTTATGTGGACCATTGAGCATATCCAGTTTATACCCAGTATCTTTTAGCATTCTCTTAAAGCTTCCTTTAGCACAATAGGTTACAAGTATTCCAGAAGTCTTAAGAGCCTCATATAATTCCTTGTGTATATCTGATTCCCATAATTCTGGCTGTGATGATGGTGCAAAGGCATCAAAGTAAATGATGTCAATACTATGATCGAATGTAAAATTCTGAATTGAGGTGTTGTGTTTTTCTAATGTGAAATTATCAGATAGCTTAGTTTGTGTTGCCCAAGGAGAATTATGTATTTTATCAAATGACATTTGACTTCCTACATCAATGATCTTTGCATAGTTAAGCTCTTTGGCTTTGTCTATCGTAATCGGATCTGTTTCTACAGAGATGTATTTGACTTGGATTCCTAATTTTTGAGCTTCTAATAAAGTTAGGTAAGCATTTAATCCAGTACCGAGTCCCATTTCGAATATTGTAACTGATCTTAATCCTTTACGATACTGATAGTAAAGGCCTGCCGAGATAAAAACGTGAATGGACTCATCTATAGCTCCATATATAGAGTGATAATGAGAATCATATTTATCACTATATAATGTATGGGAACCATCCCTTGAAAGCTCTAAAGACAATATGTGGGGTAAATTTACCTTAGAATAGGTTAACGCAAATCGTAGGAAGGACCTTAAAATTGTTAGGGCAACCTACACCTTTGCTTGCGCAAGAACTAAATACTGACATTACAAGGAGAATGGCAAATACTTTAGCGACGCTTCTGAAGTGATTTTTTTTCATTTTATTTCTCATTTTCTTATTATCCAACGTAAAAAGCTGCAAATATATTACCAATAATTATACATTGTCAAAAAATTATATGTGATTAACGAAAATAGAAGAAAATATCATCTGATTGCGATAGGAGGAGCTGTCATGCATAATGTAGCAATTGATCTCAAGGATATGGGGCATTATGTTTCTGGTTCTGATGATGAAATTTACGAACCATCTCGCTCAAGACTCAGTAATCACGGGCTTTTACCGGCTACTATTGGATGGAATCCTGATCGTATAGATGAGTATACTGATGCAATAATATTAGGTAAGCATGCACGGTCTGATAACCCTGAATTAGCTAAGGCAAAAGCCTTCGGCATACCAATATATTCTTTTCCCGAATTTGTAAGAGAAGCGACATCTGCATCAACTCGAATTTGTGTAGCCGGAAGTCACGGTAAGACATCTACGACTTCTATGATTATGCATGCACTAAAATTTTATGATGTAGAATTTGATTATTTGGTAGGAGCTAACATTAAGGGTTTTGATAAAATGGTGAAGTTGTCAGGTTCAGATATACTTGTCGTCGAAGCTGATGAATACCCAAGTTCTTGTATAGATAGCAGAGCTAAAATGCTTCACTATGATCCTACAATATCTATCATAACAGGTATAGCTTGGGATCACGTTAATATCTATAAGACTTATGATGACTATAAAGATATATTCTATGAGTATGTCAAAAACATGAATAAGGATTCGGTATGTTATTTTGATCAGAGTGACGAGGATTTATTTGACATGATGTCCAAGAAAGTTTTTGATACAAAAAGACATGGGTATCTGCCATATCCTACTGATAAGAAAGGAAGGCTGGTCTTCAACAACGAGTTATTCAGTATTCAGGTTTTTGGTAGACACAATCTATTGAATCTTAAGGCGGCACAGTTAGTATGTTCTGATTTAGGAATTAAAGAGAGAGACTTCCTTACTGCTATGTCAAATTTCTCTGGAGCTGCCAAACGATTAGAATTAATCTTAGATACTGAAAGAGTAAAAATTTACAAAGATTTTGCTCATGCACCGTCTAAATGTAAAGCTACTGTCGAAGCAGTGAGAAGTAAATATCCTAATAGTAAAATTAGAGCCGTGATGGAGTTGCACACATTTAGTAGTTTGACTCCTGAATTTATCACCCACTATAATGGAGCAATGGATGGGATTAATCATGCAGCGGTTTTTTATGACCCTAAAGCTATCAGTATGAAGCAAATGAAACCTTTAGATAAAGAAAATGTCAGACAGGCCTTTGGAACTGATGGTCTCGTAGTACTCGATAGTAAAGAAGCTTTGACGGACTTTATGGAATCGAGTAGTCGTGATGGAGATGATGTTGTTTTGATCATGAGTTCTGGTAATTTAGCTGGATTTGACCTAAATCTATTCGCTGAATCACTTAAATAGGCTTATCTTCGTCAAAATTTTTAACAATACTAAGATGTCAAGAGTAATAACACTAAGGGATGCCCTTAATGAGGCAATGTCAGAGGAAATGAGAAGAGATGATTCCGTTTTTATAATGGGAGAAGAAGTTGCCGAATATAACGGTGCATATAAGGTAAGTAAAGGAATGTTAGATGAGTTCGGACCTAAGAGAGTCATCGATACGCCTATAGCAGAGCTGGGTTTTGCGGGGATAGGAGTAGGAGCTGCAATTAATGGCTTGAGACCTATCGTTGAGTTTATGACTTGGAATTTTGCAGTATTAGCTTTTGACCAAATTGTGAATAACGCAGCTAAAACCTTATCGCAATCTGCGAGTGAATTTATGTGTCCAATTGTATTCAGAGGACCTACAGGTTCAGCTGGACAATTAGCTCAACAACACTCTCAGACTTTTGAAAGTTGGATGGCCAATGTACCAGGTCTAAAAGTGGTCTCAATTATAGACCCGTATGATGCAAAAGGCTTGTTAAAATCTGCAATCAGAGATGATGATCCGATATGTTTCATGGAATCTGAGATGCTCTATGGACACAAAGGAGAAGTTCCAGAAGAAGAATACTTAGTGCCCATCGGCAAAGCAAAAGTCAGAAAAGAAGGTACAGATGTGACTATAGTATCTTATAATAAAATGAGCTTAGTTGCTCTACAGGCAGCTGAAGAATTAGCTAAAGAAGGAATATCAGCAGAGGTCATTGACTTAAGAACAATTAGACCTTTAGATCATCATACATTAGTAGAGTCAGTTAAGAAAACGAATAGAATAGTTGTCGTGGATGAATGTTGGCCTTTCGCTGGAGTATCTGCAGAAGTAGCCTATGAGATTCAGAAGTATGCTTTTGACTATTTAGATGCCCCTGTAACAAGAGTCAACAGTGCTGATACATCACTGTCATATGCTCCAACATTTGTAGAGGAATATCTTCCTAATCCTACTAAAGTAATCAAAGCAGTTAAGGAAGTGATGTACGTTAATTCATAGATTGGATTTCTGAATTAATGTATTTTTCCTTTTAAGGTATCAGTAAATTTCAAAGGATAAGGAATATAGATCCTTTTCTACAGGTAAAAGTTATTCAATGTGTTTAGGTGATGCTCATTATGTAATGAGTTGAACATGATAAATTCTCTGAATGTCAGTTTGCCAAAAAACGGGTGGGGGATAACATACTTGGAGAGATCTTTTTCTGATAATTCTTCAATTTGTTCTATCATGAGTGTACTCTCTCTATCTAACTTCGACATGAGATTCATACGGTCTATGACAGATACAACTCCTGGCGTTACGTTCTCAGGCGCTTCGTATTTTTTCTCACTGTAATTATCTGAGAAGATGGATTGCATTTGTTCAAAAGTCTGTTCGGTATGCTTTCTCTTTCCAAATTTGAATCTTAAAATAAGCTTAGGTGATCTTAAAGCCAGATTGATGGCTTTATACACTTTAATGAGATGGAGGAGGTGCTGACCAGTAGACCAATTTTTGCTTTCTGGTATGTACTCAAATTTCTCTCTCGGGTAAGAGGCAAACCAAGTTGTTACTTTATCTGTGCTCTGATTTATAAGGTTTTTAACTTCTGATTTTTTCATAATTATACATTAAATCTAAAGTGCATTATATCACCATCTTGCACGACATATTCTTTTCCTTCTACTGAAAGTTTGCCGACCTCTTTACATTTGGACTCTGATCCATAAGTGACATAATCATCATATTTGATAACTTCTGCTCTGATAAATCCTTTTTCGAAATCAGTATGTATGACACCTGCCGCAGCTGGAGCTTTAGAGCCGACTTTTACAGTCCATGCTCTGACTTCTTTTTCGCCAGCTGTGAAATATGTAATTAGATCCAATAGCTTGTAGCTGGAAAGTATAATTCTATTGACGCCAGGTTCATTTAATCCCATTTCTGTGACAAACTCCATCTTCTCTTCATAGCTATCAAGTTTCGCTATCTCTTCTTCTATTGCAGCGCTGATTAGAATGACTTGAGCATTTTCATCCTTTACGCATTCTTTGAATCTTTCGGTATGAGCATTGCCATCCTTGACAGAATTTTCATCTACATTACATACGTAGAGAATGGGTTTGGCGGTGAGGAGCATCATTTCTTTAATTAATGCCTTGCCATCATCATCTGTTTCTACTGCTCTTGCAGAGATGCCCTGTTGTAATTTATCGAGTAGATGTTGAGCTATTTCTACTGCTTTGACATCCGCAGGCTTTCCAGTTTTTGCTTGTTTTTTGAGCTTTTCTAATCTTTTCTCTACAGTCTCTATATCCTTGAAGATAAGCTCTGTATCAATAATCTCTTTATCTCTGACAGGATCTATGGATCCATCTACGTGAATAACATTATCATTATCAAAGCACCGTACTACATGAGCTATGGCATCTACTTCTCTTATGTTAGCTAAGAATTGATTACCCAGTCCTTCGCCTTGGCTGGCTCCTTTGATAAGTCCTGCTATATCTACAATCTCGACCGTAGTGGGTTGGACCTTCTGCGGATTAACGATTTCTGCAAGCTTATTTAATCTTTTGTCTGGTACAGTAATGACGCCTACATTTGGTTCTTTTGTTGCAAATGGATAGTTAGCAGCGAGTGCTTCTGCATTCGTGAGTGCATTAAATAAAGTTGATTTACCTACATTTGGTAATCCTACAATTCCGCAATATAATGGCATATGATTATATAGTTGTTATTAGAAATATGCCGCAAATATATTGTTATTATAATAATGCCTGACTGAATTTATTTTTACAGTTCTCTTTGATTAATAGCAGCATGAATTACTTAGCTCATTGTTTTCTTTCTTGTTCTGACGAAGACTTGCTTTTAGGCAATATAATAACCGACTTTATGCGTAAGAAGGAGGAACAAAATTATTCAGGTAGGGTGCTGGAAGGCATTCATCTGCATAGAAAGATAGACGAATATACAGATAGTCACAATGCATCCCTTTCGCTAAGAACACTATTGAGAAAGCGTCATGGAAAGTATGCCTCTGTTGTGGTTGATCTTGTCTGGGACCATATGCTATGTCAGCACTGGTCAGATTATTCTGGATCAACGTTAGACAATTTTGCTGCTCCGATTTATGAAATTCTGCTAAGGAGAAAATCTGAATTACCCACAGCATTTCAGACTAAAGTGGATTCTATGATCGGTAATGATTTTCTGTTGTCATATCGAGATAAGTCGTCGATGCAGAGCTCATTAGAATGGATGGACCGCCGAGTTAATTTTCCGTCTGATTTCGTAGGAGCTATATATGATGTAGAAGAAAACTATAAATACATAGAAGAATTATTTAGCCAATTTTTCCCTGACCTAATCACTTATGTAGATTCCTATTGCTCTTGTTAGAGCGGTTATCCTTCAAAGTGAAATGAGATTGTCAATGCTCTCGATATGATGCTGTCTATCACGCGTGACTCTGCTTTATCTCCATTATAGATGTGTATGTTTCCTATCCCCTGAGAGAATTTAATTTCAGGTGAGAAAATGAAAAAAGGGAAGAACATCTGGATACCAGCTCCGACCTCAAACTGGAAATCATGAGGGGATACATTAATTAAATCTCGAGCAAGTTCTGATCTTGCTCTCGCATTATTGGCTACGTCATAGCTATACTTAAGACCTCCTACCACAAATAATCTTTTATCTCTGTAAGGCTCAGACTTGAATCTCATAAGTAGAGGAATCTCAAGAAAGACGGACTCTACTTTCTCAAAATCCGTTGTGCCGTTAGGCTTAAGGAATTCTAAGCTCCTCTCTGAGAAAGCAAATCCCGGTATAAATCTGAAATCAAAATACTGACCTATCTTAAGATTGGTAATGATATTCACATTAAGACCAGGCTTATCAATACCATCGACTAATCTAATGGAATCACTTGTCTGAAACTGTCGTGACTTGCTTGGAAGATAGCCTGTACTATGTACTCCTATGGTCAATCCGAAGTAGAAAGGTTTACTTCGATATTCCCAAAAATTGTAATTCCCTTTATTCTTTTTAGTCTGTGCTTGAAGACCTATGCTTGAGAGCAATAGGACAATTACGAAGACTATTTTATACCTGTATATATTGTGCATATGCCTAATGTCAATGGAGTCCATACTACTGAACGAAATCCAATTTTTTGTAGTATGTCTGCAAAATTATTATAATCAGGAAATGCTTGTACAGATTCGTATAGATATTTGTATGCTTTAGGGTCTTTTGAGGTCATTTTACCAATATTAGGTAGGATATACTTAAAGTAGAAATTATAACCTTGCTTAAATGGGAACATCGTAGGTTTAGAAAATTCTAAAATAACAATCTTTCCGCCAGGCCTTGTGACCCGATACATCTCGCTTAATCCTTTCTCAAGATTGCCAAAATTTCTGACTCCAAAGGAGACAGTAGTCGCATCGAAGTATCCGTCTTCAAACCTCATATTTTCAGAGTCACCCACTTCTAATGAGATAATATCATTAAGTTCTTTTTTATCTAATTTTTTATTTCCATAATTAATCATCTCAGGAGATATGTCTAAGCCTATGATTTCTTGCGGTGATATTTGTTTATTGATCTCAATGGCGATATCAGCTGTGCCAGTAGCGACATCTAATATCTTTTTATGGTCAGTAGAATTAAGTTCTGATACGGCTTTCTTTCTCCAAGATTTGTCTATACCTACAGTTAACACGCCGTTAAGTAGATCATATTTAGAAGCTATGTTATCAAACATGGCCGTAACCTGCTCTTTTTTAGAACCTTCTTCTTCGTAGGGTTTAACTATATTTTCTTGCACTTGGAAAGTATTTTTTGGTCAAAATCTGAGTAAAAGTAATAGCTGTAATTCTTTAAATCATAAACCTAATAAATTATAAAGTTAATGGTTCATATTATGTTGATTTTCACTCTGTTTTCATGGGTTTTTTCAGTATATTTGAGCTCATTTTTAATAATTGAATTATAATATATAAATGTCAGATAATCAGAGGATTATACCTGTAAATATTGAAGATCAGATGAAGTCGGCGTACATAGATTATTCTATGTCTGTAATCGTCAGTAGGGCATTACCTGATGTAAGAGACGGATTAAAACCCGTCCACAGGAGGATTTTGTATGGAATGGATGATCTGGGCCTTAGAAATAATAAGCCTTACAAGAAATCTGCAAGAGTCGTAGGAGAGGTGCTTGGTAAGTATCACCCACACGGTGACAGCTCTGTGTATGATGCTATGATACGTATGGGGCAGCCTTGGTCCATGAGATATCCACTCGCTGAAATACAAGGTAACAAGGGGTCTATAGACGGTGATAGTCCAGCGGCCATGAGATACACGGAAAGTCGTCTTATGAAGTTAAGCGACGAGCTTTTAGATGATATCAAAAAGGAAACTGTAGACTTTAGACTAAACTTTGATGACTCATTAGAAGAGCCCACTGTTCTTCCAGCGAAGTACCCTAATCTACTCGTCAATGGTGCTCAAGGTATCGCCGTAGGTATGGCTACAAATATGCTTCCGCATAATTTATCAGAGGTCATCGATGGGACGATAGCTATGGTTGATAATCCTGATATCGGAATCGAAGAATTAATGGAACACGTCAAAGCTCCTGACTTTCCTACTGGTGGAATAATATATGGAATAGAAGGTGTAAAAGAAGCATTCAGAACAGGTAGAGGTAAGGTTATCGTTAGAGGACGTGCTAATATTGAAGTAGGTAAGAACGGTAAGGAGTCTATAATCATTACTGAAATTCCTTTTCAGGTTAATAAAGCCAACCTTGTCATGAAAATGGCAGACCTTGTTAACCAAGGTAAGATAGACGGGATAAGTGAGATAAGGGATGAGTCTGATAGAAACGGATTGAGAGTAGTCGTAGATATCAAAAGAGATGCTATCTCTAATGTTGTTCTAAGTAAGTTATTTAAGTACACGGCGCTACAGACATCTTATGGTGTAAATAATATAGCCCTTGTCAATGGCAGACCACAACAATTAAACCTTCAGCAAATGCTGGAAGAGTTTATTAAGTTTAGACTTGAGGTCATCGTCAGAAGAACAGAATATGACCTAAGAAAAGCAGAAGAAAGAGCTCATATCCTTGAAGGACTCATCAAGGCTATTGACAATATCGACGAAGTCATCAAGATTATCAGAAGCTCTAAGACTGTAGAGGAGGCTAAAGAAAAGTTGATAGCTGCTCTTGATTTATCAGAGATTCAGGCTAAGGCTATCCTCGAGATGAGGCTGCAGAAGCTTGTCAATCTCGAGATGGAGAAATTGCGTAAGGAGTATGAAGAATTGATGGCTTACATAGCAGACTTAAAAGATATCTTATCTAATGAGGGACGTAGAAGGGAGATTATAAAAACCGAGTTAGGAGAAATCAAAGAAAAGTACGGCGACGAAAGACAAACAGAGATAACATTCTCAGATGGGGAGATTAATATCGAAGATATGATCCCTAACGAAGAAGTTGTAATTACAATATCACAACTCGGTTACATCAAGAGAACAAATTCTAATGAGTACAAGACTCAGAGTAGAGGTGGAAGAGGTTCTAAAGGAAGTAAAACGAGAAACGAAGACTTCTTAGAGCATCTTTTTGTAGCTAATAATCATAACTATTTGCTGTTCTTTACAGAAAGAGGAAGATGTTTTTGGCTAAGAGCATTTGAGATACCAGAAGGATCTAAGACAGGTACGGGTAGGGTCATACAGAATGTAATCAATCTACCTAAAGATGATAAAGTCAAAGCATATATACTCGTTGAAGATTTGACTGACGAAGAGTTTTTAAATAACAACTTTATAGTATTCGCTACTCAGAACGGTATAGTCAAAAAGACACCTGTCAAAGACTACTCCAGACCAAGAACGAATGGTATCAATGCTATTACTATCAAGGAAGATGATAATCTATTAGAAGCGAGGTTGACTGATGGGAATACGAACATCATCTTAGGAAGTAAGAAAGGTAGAGCCATAAGATTCAGTGAGACGAAGTTAAGATCTATGGGTAGAACAGCCGCTGGTGTTAGGGGGATGAAAATAGATTTAGAAGCGGGGGATAGAATAGTAGGAATGATTATAGATTCTCCAGAGTCAGCAGGTCAAGCAATATTGACTATATCAGAAAGAGGATATGGTAAGCGATCTAATATCGACGATTATACAATCATCAATAGGGGAGGTAAAGGAATGAAGAATATGCAGATCACAGACAAGACCCAAGAAGTGGCTTATGTCAAGTCTGTAGAAGAATTTGATGATCTCATGATTACAACTAAGAATGGCATAGTCATAAGAATGAAAGTGTCAGATATAAGAGTCATGGGTCGGGCAACGCAAGGAGTTAAAGTCATCAAGATAGATGATAAAGATTCAATAGCGGATGCAGCAATCATTAAGAAGGATGAACATGATGCGGATGAAGAAGAATAATGGCTAAAATCAACCATTAACATAAGTCAAAGAAAACCTTAACTAATTTTAAGGATTATTAAGGTCAATTTTGCCCTTGTTACTATGTACACATTAAAGTAAATAATTCAAATTAATATACAAATGAAAAATATCTTATTAATACTCTTTGTGACATTACTCGCTTACAATGCTGGTATAGCACAAGATGCATCTAAAGATTTTAAATCTGCAGAAAAGGTTTTGAAGAAATTCAACTCTGATCCTGCATCAGTTACAGAGAATGAAGTAGCTAATGCTATGGTCAGTATGAATGACGCCTTACAATCAGATAAATTAAAAGGAGATGCTAAATACTTCATTACAAAAGCTAAGTTGCTTAACTCTATGGCTAATGAAGAATTCAAAATGTCAACTATAAATCCTGAGTACAAGCAAGTGAACCCATTGGCGGCAGTACAAGCTTATGATGCTCTAATGATGGCTAACAAAATAGATGGCAAAAAGAAAGCTAAAGATATTGCTTACGCAATGGAAGACGCAGAAAAAAATCTTAACAACTTAGCAATCGTCTCTTACCAGAATAAAGACTATGCCACTGCATATTCTAACTTCAAAGCAAGTATAGATGCCTATGAAGCTTTAACTTCAATGAAGAAGAAAAGTAGGTTAGAAGATCCTGCATTACTAAAAGACCAGTATTTCTATGCAGCGGTATCAGCATACTATGGAGAGAAGTACGACGATGCAAAACCAATGCTCACTTATCTTGCTGAGAATAATGCTGAAGATCCGTTTGTATATGATGCATTATATAATATCACTAAGGATAGCAACCAAGAAGAAGCATTAGCATACTTAGCTAAAGGAAGAGAACTTAACCCTGATGATACAGGATTATTATTTTCTGAAATCAATCATTACTTAGCAGCAGGAGAATTAGATAAGTTGATCGGAAAGTTAGAGACAGCTATAGAAAAAGAACCGGACAATCTATCTATCTATAATACATTGGGATCAGTGTATGATCAATTGCATCAGAAAGCTGAGAAGGATGGCGATGAAGCAAAGTCTACTGAATATTTTGATAAAGCATTAAAATATTACGGAGATGTATTAGCTAAAGATCCAAGTAACTTTGATGCTAATTATAGTTCTGGTGCATTATATTATAACAAAGCAGCGTTGTATGTTGAAAAACTAAATGACTTAGCTAATGATCTATCTTCTGCTGGTATGAAAAAATATGATAGTACTAAGATGGAAATGGATGCAGAATTCAATAAGGCCTTACCATACTTCATCAAAGCAGAAGAACTAAATGGTAATGACATGAATACCTTAATAGCACTGTCTGAAATCTATGCGAGATTAAATGATCTTGAAAAGTCAAAGCAGTATAAAGAAAAAAGACAAGCTGTAGGCGGACAATAGTCAATATACTTACTTGTAATAATAAGTTTAAAGTGCATCTGAATTAATTTTCAGATGCACTTTTTCTTTTTATCCTTACATTGATCAAAATGGAATATCAATAGAACTTATCTCTAAATGAGTTCTTAACTCCCTTCAAGAATTAAAGATTTTTCATCACATCTGCAAATTGATAAATTCCCGTTTTGCCTACTATCCATTCTGCGGAAAGCAATGCTCCCATTGCGAATCCTTCGCGACTGTATGCTTCATGGGAGAGACTTATCTTGTCAATAGCAGATACATAATTGATCTCATGATATCCTTTGACATCAGCTTCTCTGACCGATTCTATATCAAGTAAAGAAGAATCTGTAGATTTAGAATTCTGCCAGTCGTTTTTTCTGTCTATGTTCTCTAAGATTTGTTCAGCTATAGTTATAGCTGTGCCACTTGGAGCATCTTTTTTTTCTATATGATGACTTTCCATTATTTCTACATTGTATTCAGAAAATCTATTCATCACCTTAGCTAACTTCTTATTAATTTCAAAAAGAATATTGACACCGACACTAAAATTAGATGCATATAGAAATGGTGTATCATTTTCTATAAACAAATTTTTAATATCATTATAAGACTCTAACCAACCTGTTGTTCCACATATTGTAGGAATTCTATTATTGGCTAATATTCTAAGATTATCGATCGCAGATTCTGGTCTTGAGAATTCGATAGCCACGTCGAGGGCCTTAAGGTTCGGTATTGATAATTCTAAAGCTTCCTTTGAGCTGATTCGCAAGATGATCTCATGGTTCTTTTTTATGGCTAATTTTTCAATTGTTTTACCCATTTTACCATATCCTATTAATCCTATATTAAGTTTACTCATAGCGAATTCTATTTAAATTTATCTTTGCTGCAAATCTCTGTAAAATAAATAAACGATGGCACTAAATAACGATTTATTACTTAGAACAATAAAGGGTGAGCAGGTAGAGCGACCTCCTGTATGGCTTATGCGACAAGCGGGTAGGATATTGCCTGAGTATAGGGCGGTGAGAGCTTCTCTATCAGGATTTATAGAGTTAGTTACAACGCCAGATCTTGCGGCTGAAGTTACTATACAGCCAGTAGATATACTCGGAGTAGATGCAGCAATTATATTCTCTGATATCTTAGTTATACCAGAATGTATGGGGTTGCCATACACAATGATAGAGAAGAAAGGACCATTTTTCCCTAATACGATAAAGAGCCAAAATGATATAGATAAGCTGGTGTCAGGTAGTCCAGCTGCTGAAGAACTACGCTACGTATATGATGCAGTTTCTGAGACGAAAAAGAGATTAGATGGACGTGTTCCTTTAATCGGTTTTGCTGGAGCTCCATGGACATTGTTTGCATATATGGTCGAAGGTCAGGGATCAAAAACATTTAGCAAAGCCAAAGGCATGTTGTATAAGAATCCAGTAGAAAGTCATGCATTATTAAGTAAAATAACAGATACTGTCATTGCCTATCTTAATTTAAAAATTCAGTCTGGAGTTGATGTGGTACAGATATTTGACTCATGGGCTGGTATGCTCAATAATGAGCTTTATTCAACGTTCTGTATGCCTTATCTCAATAGGATTCTTTCAGAGGTGACTTCTGTGCCAAGAATTTTATTTAGTAAGGGAGCCTATTTTTCTTTAGCTGATATTATGGCTACTGATGCTGATGCAGTAGGCTTAGACTGGACATTAAGTCCTCGCGAGATTAGATCGACTTACGGTAATGATAAAGTCTTACAAGGTAATCTTGATCCATGTGTTCTATACGGTAGTGCAGAGAGCGTAAGAGAGACAGCTATAAAAACGATAGAGTCTTTTGGAGGAAAGCAGATATTTAATTTAGGTCATGGAGTATATCCGGATACACCTCTGGATAATGTTAAGGTACTTGTGGATACAGTAAAGGGATATAGTTATTAATACTTAATCTGTACTATTGTATTTTTAAAAAGGAGGATGAATTTAAGCTGAGACTTAATTCATTCATTTTATGAAGAAGGGAGTAAAGTAAAGGGATAAAAAATATAGATAATTATAACACATGAGGATAACACAGTACCCGGAGCCGGGATCGAACCGGCACGACTGTTAAGGTCACAGGATTTTAAGTCCTGCGTGTCTACCAATTCCACCACCCGGGCAGCTATAATTATCATTGGTAAATGGAGCGAAAGACGGGATTCGAACCCGCGACCCCGACCTTGGCAAGGTCGTGCTCTACCAGCTGAGCTACTTTCGCGTAATAAGTTATTTCAATCGTAAATTTTAGCTCTTTTACTAAAGGATTGCAAATATACTATACCTCTCCACAATTTCCAAAGCAATTGTCATAGATATAATAGTGATTCGTAATTATGAGTGGTAGACGCTAATAAAATACTCGATATAGTGTATTGTTAAAGCTATTTATCTAACTTAGTATCATAAGGTTTTGTTATAGTCGCAGCAATAGTCAGGGGCTTATCGTTCTGAAGTCAATTTAATGCTATTCAAAGGCCTACCCCGAGTTACGACTTTTATTTGTTTCATTTAATTTATTGTTATATGCTAAGAAGAAGTATTTACTTAGTTGTATTGTTATTGCTTGGTTATCAGGTAGTTATTGAAGCGCAGGATATCCATTTTTCACAATTCTTTAATTCTCCCCTTAATCTCAATCCTGCTTTGACAGGTAAGTTTAATGGTAATACTCGTGTACATGCTAACTATCGACAGCAATGGAAGTCAGTGCCTGTGGATTATGTCAGTGCCGACGTGGGTATTGATTTTAATTTTGCTAAAGCTGGTAAGAAAAACGCCCTCGGGATAGGTGCTCTGATCAATTATGATCAAGCAGGAGACCTCAATCTCAATATGACGGGACTTAATGGTTTTCTATCCTATGCAATAGCTATTTCTGACAATAAAAGTATTACCCCAGGTTTAAATATATCTTATGCTCAGAGACAATACGATCTGAGTGCCGTGAGGTCAGGTAATCAGTGGAATGGAGTGGCTTTTGATCCAAATATATCACCAGAATTTGTCGGTGCAGAGCAAGTCTCTTATTTCGATTTAGGTTTGGGTTTGAATTACCGTGGACAGAAGCACATACGTAAGTTCTTAGATATAGGAGTAGGACTGTATCATCTCATTCAGCCCGAGGATAGTTTTAGCTCTACAACTGGAAACAATATTAATAGACCGATGAGGTTAACTCTGTATGGAATGCTTAATCAGCAATTATCCAAAAAATTAGACTTACTCGTCAATGTAATGCACCAGAGGCAAGAACCTTACAGAGAAACAGTGGTCAATGCTCAAGGTAAAATCTATCTTGGAAAGAATCTTGATAAAGCATTATTCTTAGGACTGGGTTACAGATTTGATGACGCATGGTATCCTATGATTGCTATTGAGATAGGAAGATTATATGGGGCATTCTCTTATGATTTTAATATCTCAGATTTTAATATCGCAACAGATAATAGAGGTGGTCCTGAGTTAAGTCTAAGATATATATTCAGTAGAATTCCTGACGGTGTATATAAGCCATGTCTTATTTATTAATCCCATAACAGCTATAAAATAATATGATGTTCAAAAATATATTAATTGCTATAGTCGTGTTGGGATCTACACTAAAAGTACAGGCCCAATATTATTCTTACAAGCAACATATCCAACATGCAGATGATGCTTATGCAATAGGTAACTACTTAGAAGCTATGTATCACTTCAACAAAGCGATCGAAATCAATGATGACCTTGATACAGAAGTCATTTATAACTTCGCAGAATCTGCTTACAATACTAACTCTTATGCTCTTGCAGACTCTTTGTATAGAAGATTATTAGATGATTCAGACCTTATTTATCCTCATGATGCAAGATATAAGATTGCAGATATGAAGATGTCTCAGGGGCAGTATGAAGAGGCTATATTAGATCTTGATCTTTATCTGTCAGAATATGAAGAAGTAGATTCTACAATTACCAAAAGAGTCAATTTCTTAAGATCATCAGCAGAGTGGGCTACTGATCAATCGATAGAGAATAGCTTCTTTTCAGCTACAGCTGAGAGTTCTGTTAATAGTCCTTACTCAGAACATGCTCCTTATGTAATAGGTGATAGTCTATATTATAACTCTATGAGGTTTCCAGTGGAAGCAGAAACTTATGATCGATTTACATCTAAAATCTTAGTCGATAACCAAGTGGTTAATATTAAGGGTTTTAATGAAAATAGTGTCATATCACATCCTTCTTTCACTCCGGACGAAAAATATATTTTCTTTACGGTAGGAGAGTATACGGGGTTAAATTCTATCAGATGCGATATTTATTATGCATCCATTAATGATGACGGACAAATAGGAAATCCTATAATGGCCCCTTCCTATATTAATAAATCAAGATACACATCTACTCAGCCATCTGTGAGTTATGGCAGAGATTCTATATTACAATTATTATTTGTTTCTGATAGACCTGGTGGAAAAGGTGGTTTAGATATTTGGGTGTCAGATTTGACAGATGAGATAGAGTTCTCCGAGCCTAAAAATTTATTGGGTGTCAATACAGAATATCACGAGTTATCACCATTTCATCATGAAGAGAGTAATACACTCTATTTTAGTAGTAATGGAAGAGAGGGATTTGGAGGTGCAGATGTGTATAAAGTAGAGTATGAAGGATTTGTAAATGGAGATATCTCAAATCTCGGAGACAATATAAATTCACCAAGTAATGATCTATATTTTTTCTTGAATGAGAAAGCAGATAAAAGTTATTTAGCTTCTAATCGTGCTGGCTCTCAATACATAGATTCACAGTTTGAGTCATGTTGTTATGATATATATTCTGCTGAGGCCAAGTTATGTACAGTAGAACTTAAGCTATTAGCATACAGAGAAGGGACAGATGAGCTGATAGATGATGTATCGGTTACAATTATGGATAAGCTCAGTGGAGATATAGTATATGAGGGTGTTGTAGATCAAGATAATAACATAGAGGTGCCATGTAATGATAACTTAGTTGTTACTGAAAGAAAACCTGGATATGAAGATTTGACATTTGATCTGGGTTCACTTAATGGAGTCCCTGGCCAAAACAATATTTACACGAAAGAGACATTCATGAAGCCTATAGATTATGCTCTCGTTGTCAAGGTTATAAATGGATCAACTGCTGAACCAATACAAGGAGCTTCTGTATATGTGACGAATAAGAGCACTAATGAAGTCATAGAATTAGAGAATAATCAAGGTAATATTTTTACTTTCTCTATAGATCCTGATAGTGATTATCTCGTAGAGGTAGACAAAGATGGATTTAAGGAAGCAACATTTGAATTTAGATCAGATGTCAATCAGCCCGTAACAGAGAGGGTTGTGGAATTGAGGTTGTTAGATGTAGTCGAAAAGGCCTTGTTGTCTTTGGATAATGCTATTCCTGTAAGTTTGTATTTTGATAATGATCAGCCCGATTCGGGTACAATGAGAGAAACTGCATCTAAGAATTATACTCAAACTTATACTGCATATTATGCCCGAAAAGATAAGTTTAAGCAAGTATATAAAGCTCGTGCTAAAAACAAGAATAATGCAGAGAAGGAGATAGAATTTCTATTCGAAAAAGATATTAAGATTGGATTTGATAAGTATGAAGTTTTCAAAAGACAGTTGTTGTTAGTCCTTGAGAATGACCAGGAAGTTAATGTCTATCTAAGAGGATTTGCAAGTCCAGTTGCAGAATCAGATTATAACACGGCCTTAGGCAAGAGACGTATAGATAGTGTACGTAAAGAATTTTATGAGTGGAGAAATGGCGCCTTAGTGCCGTACATCCAGTCTAAGCAATTGATCATAACAGAAAGATCATTCGGTGAGTCAACCTCTCCAAATGATGTCAGTGATAATAAGAATGCCCCTGCGGAGTCAATTTACAGTCCTAATGCCAGTAGAGAAAGAAGAGTAGAGATAGACGAAATTCAATTTAATCAGAATTAATAATCTAAGAATGATGAGAAATATATTTAATCTTATAAGCCTTAGTGTTGCCTTCATATTTATAAGTTATTCCGCTTACGGTACCCATGTAGCTGGAGGTTCTATGACCTATCGTTGTATAGGTGAGGACACTTATGAGTTGAGCTTAGAGTTTAGAAGAGATTGTTTTAATGGTGCTGATAATGCCCAATTTGATGCCTTTGCGTCAATAGGTGTATTTAATAGTGCCAATCAACAAGTCCTAACTGTGGGGCAGTTTGGAGAAATAAGAATTCCTTTCATGGATGATGATACGCTTAATGAGATTCTTACAAGTGAGTGTAATGTCATAGGTGGTGATGTATGTCTTCAGGTAACTGTATACCGAGATACGATTGTCTTACCACCCATCCCAGGAGGTTATATATTGGCATACCAAAGATGCTGTTACAATTCTACCCTTAATAATGTACAGGATCCATTGAATACTGGTGCTACGATTTGGATTCAAATTACAGAAGCTGCATTAGAAGTTTGTAATAGTTCGCCGGTGTGGTTGAAATCGCCAAGTGTATTTATATGTGCTGATGATACATTGCGCTTTGATCATAGTGCTATAGATGTGGATGGTGATTCTCTGGTGTATTTCATGTGTGCATCTTCTCAGGGAGCAGATATGATGAACCCTAATCCACAGCCGCCAGGACCGCCCCCATATTTACCAGTTACTTATGCTAATGGCTTTAGCTCTAATAATCTTATGGGCGGATCTCCTATAAGTGTCAATTCGTCTACAGGTCAACTGTTAGCAGTACCATCCCAGGTAGGACAATTTCTTATAGGTGTATGTGTGAGAGAGTTCAGAGATGGAGTATTACTCTCAGAAGTACGTAGAGATTTTGAATATAATGTCCGTGTATGTGGTCGTAATCCAGTAGCTATTATAACACCAGAGTTTGTCACTCAATGTAATGATCTCGAAGTAGCATTTACTAATGAGTCCACGTCTAATTTTCTTCCGGTTGATAGTTTAGATTATTTATGGCTATTTGATTTTCCAAATACAAATCTGAGTAGTACTGAAATGAATCCCGTGTTTACATTTCCTGCTCCTGGTCTTTATAATGTAGCGATGTTAGTCACTGATGGAGTATGTACGGATACAACTTATGCTGACGTAGGTGTCTCGATAGATGGAGATCCCACTGCAGATTTTGATGTACAGTCGTTTGATTGTGATGGGACCACCGAGATACAATTAACAGATCTAAGTACATCATCGCAAGATTTAGAATACCAATGGATAATTACAACGGCTTCTGGCAGTGATACGTCGTTTGTTCAGAATCCTGTATTTGATATAGGAATGGATCAGGACATTGATGTATCTCTGTTAATTACAACGCCATCGCGATGTAATGATTCTACATTTGTCCAAAATATCGAAATAAATACGATACCACTAAGGGCTCAGTTTATTGATAAAATCATATGTACAGGGGAAGATGCACTTATATTCTCTTCAGACCTACCTAACCTTAATGTTAATATTGTTCCTGATAACGGTATAACTATAGATGCTAATGGTGATTATGTTTTACCAAATTTTAGTGGGACTCAAGATTTCATAGTCAATGTCGATGATGGATTTTGTTTTCTCACTGATACAGTAACGATAGATGCGGCTAATAACCCTGAGTTTCCCATAGATGATATTATTCAGTGTGGAGATAGCTTTGTTGAATTAAATCCTTTTGGACCAACATTTTATACTTATAACTGGGAAGGGCC
>CAZBXL010000058.1:0-25546 GCA_964495785.1 uncultured Saprospiraceae bacterium
ATAGTAAATCCTATAAAAGATCCATCTCCTAATGAAAAACTGAAGTGGTCCCATTCATAGCTATGGCAAATGCATCCATATCCAATCCAGTTTCTATTTTATTTTGATCGAAATAAGAAACCATATTTTCCATCGGCATATTGCCCGTGAGTTCATCTTTGGCCATAGGGCAACCACCGTATCCTTTGAGTGCACCATCAAAACTTCTGCAACCACTCGTGTAGGCCGCATGTACTTTCTCTTCCCATTTGTCAGGCGTGGTATGCAGATGAGCATTGAAGTGGGCATCAGGAAATAATGGAATCAGATTCTCGAATAAGTAGCTTATACTTTTGGGTGTAGAGACACCTATGGTATCTGATAATGAAAATCTATTGATGCCCATGCTTTTAAGTTTTTCTACATAGCTCTGAGCGATTTCTACGTTCCATACATCTCCATAGGGGTTACCGAATGCCATTGATATATAAATCAACAATTCTTTTTTATTGGTCACAGCTATGGCTTGGATGTCAGCTACTCTCTGCAGTGATTCCTCTATTGTGGCATTGGTATTTCTGATTTGAAAAGTTTCTGATATAGAAAATGGATAACCCAAATAGGTGACCTCATCAAAAGCCACTGCATCTCGAGCTCCACGACGATTAGCTACGATGACAGATAATTTTGTATTCGTATTATCGAGGTCAAGTTGGGGTATCAGCTGAGACGTATCCCTCATCTGTGGTATAGCCTTAGGAGAGACAAAACTTCCTACATCAATGGTGTCAAAACCTACTTTCAGTAATTGATTGATGTAAGTGGCCTTGGTATTGGTAGGAATAAAATCATGTATGCCTTGCATGGCATCTCTTGGACATTCTATGAGCTTTAGTTTATCATTACTCATTAGAATTATGTTTGTATAACGCCTACATTAAATTTCTCAACAGGAGCATGATTAGCTGCTTCTATGCTACGAGATATGATTCGCCTTGTATCAGCGGGGTCTATGATACCGTCAGTCCATAATCTGGCTGCAGCATAGTAAGGAGAAGTCTCCTCCTCATACTTAGCAGATATGCGATCAAAAATTTCTTGTTGCTCTTTTTCAGTTGGTTCTTTGCCTTTAGCTTTCATACTTCCTACTTGTATTTGCATGAGTACCTGAGCAGCTTGCTTACCTCCCATGACGGCGATTCTACCTGATGGCCAAGAAAAAATAAATCTTGGGTCATAAGCTTTGCCACACATTGCATAGTTGCCTGCGCCATATGAGTTGCCCATGATGATGCTGATCTTTGGTACTGTGCTATTGGATACGGCACTGACCATCTTGGCACCATCTTTAATGATGCCGCCGTGCTCAGACCGACTACCGACCATGAATCCTGATACGTCATGCAAGAAGACGAGTGGAATTTTTTTCTGATTACAGTTCATGATGAAGCGAGCAGCTTTGTCTGCACTATCAGAATAGATCACTCCACCGAATTGCATTTCTTTTTTGGCAGTCTTGACGACCTCTCTATTATTCACGACGATACCTACTGACCATCCATCTATTCTCGCATATCCACAGATGATGGTCTGACCATATTCTTTTTTATACTCAGTCCATTGACCCTCGTCTATTAAGGACTTTAAGAGTTCTCTTGTGTTATAAGGTTTAGCTCTGTCAGAAGGAAAGTTCTGATATAATGAATCGATATTATACTCGGGATCTTTGCTTTCTATTCTATCGAATCCCGCCGTCTCTCGAGAACCAAGATTAGAAAATAAATCTCTTATTGTATCGATACATTCTTGATCATTTTCACACTTATAATCTACATCTCCTGAGATAGCGGTTTGTGTATGTGCTCCGCCGAGAGTTTCTTTATCTACATTTTCGCCTATGGCGGCCTTGACCAGATATGGTCCTGCGAGAAAAATACTTCCAGTTCCCTCTACGATAAGCGCTTCGTCAGACATGATAGGAAGATAGGCGCCTCCTGCGACGCAGCTACCCATGATAGCAGATACCTGAGGTATACCCATAGAAGACATGACGGCATTGTTTCTGAATGTTCTCCCAAAATGTTCTTTGTCTGCAAATACCTCATTCTGTAATGGCAGATAGACACCTGCACTATCCACCAGATAGACAATAGGTAATTTATTTTCTATAGCAACTTCTTGTGCTCTTAGTGTCTTCTTACATGTCATCGGAAACCAAGCTCCGGCTTTGACAGATGCATCATTAGCGACGATAACTGTGAGTCTATTATTAATAGGAGCAAGACCAATTATAACACCGGCGGCAGGACAGCCACCATGTTCTTCATACATCTTGTATGCTGCGAATGCTCCCATTTCCATAAAATAAGAGTCCTTATCTATAAGAGCGGCTACTCTTTCGCGAGCTGTCATTTTACCTTTAGCTCGTTGCTTATCAAGTTTTTTTTCTCCTCCGCCGAGATTTATTTTTTCTAATCGCCTTTTCATTGCCGATATTGACAATTTCATTTCATCTTCATTCTTGCTGTGCTCTATGTTGATCTTGGCCATTAAGTGAGTGATTTTTGATATTCCAAAGATAGGCTTCTAATCGTTATAAAATCCCGTAACATCTAAATTCTTTGATCTTTTGTCATCTTAGTTTCTTGATCATAAATGTATTTTCATTTAAGTTTTTATAAGGACTTAATTCTCATCTAAACAGCTCACAAGGATATCGTAGAAAATGGCTCGGTTATCTATGTTTTATCATATTAGAAAAAAAATATATTCGACCTGTTTTCTTAGTCCTATTTTTTATTCTGAAATGGGCCATAAATCTGACTATGAGACTGGTCAAACAGATGATAATCAATAAGATATGTTCTTTAACTAATTTAAGATCAATTAGTGTTGGATTGTCAAAAAACATCAATTCAAAAGAAAATTGTTAAGGAATTGCTAAGGGAAGTTTAGTTTTTTACTAAATTCATCTAAAATTCTTTCAATTCACTAAACCTATTTTTATGAAAAAACAAATTATTACTTTGCTTTTTTTTGTAGCCTCGACGATGATTCTGTCGGCACAACGGACAGTGTCTGGTGTAGTTACAGAAGAAGGTGGCGAGTCTATTCCAGGGGTTAACGTCATCGTTAAAGAGACAACTATCGGTACCATTACGGACATAGATGGTAGTTTTTCTCTTGAAGTCCCTTCTGGATTTAATGTGGTGACTGTAAGTTACACTGGATATCAGTCTAAGGAAGTCACTCTCGGAACTGATAATTATTACCCTATCATACTCACACAAGGTGAGCTATTAAACGAAATTGTATTTACTGGTTATTCTCAGCAGAACAGAAAAGATCTTACTGGAGCTGTTAGTAGCGTAGACTTAGCTGATTACAGGGATGTTACATTACCTGCAGCTCAGATTGCTCTACAAGGAAGTACGTCAGGAGTACAAGTTACTAAGAATTCAGGAACACCAGGAGGTGGAATCGATGTAAGAGTAAGAGGAACAACATCTATCAATGCGAGTAGCCAACCTCTATACGTTGTAGATGGAATTCCAATTATTGACGATAACGTTGATTTTACACAAGAAGGTGTCGGTAATGCTCAGTTGAGTGTACTTTCTGATCTTAACCCTAATGAGATAGAGTCTATGGAGGTCATAAAAGATGCAGCGACAGCGGCAATTTATGGATCAAGAGCGGCTAATGGGGTTGTATTAATAACAACTAAGAAAGGGAAAAACGGAGAAACGAGAATTAACTTTAATGCTTCAAGAGGTTCTCAGCAAGCGATCAAGACTATCGACGTTGTTGATGGCCCTACATATATAGAATATATTACTGAAGTATTTGGAGCTAATATTGTTGGAACAGAAGCCAACTCTAACTGGCAAGAAGAAATATTCAGAACATCTACTATACAGGAGTACAGTGTTGATTTGAGTGGTGGTAATGAGAATACTAAGTATTTTGCATCTTTAGGATTTTCTGATGATGAAGGTATAATTGTAGGATCACGATTCAAAAGATATAATGCAAGGTTAAACCTTGACCAAAGAGCAAATGATTGGTTAGATTTTGGAATGAACTTAGGATATTCTAACTCTGTGACTGATCAGATCCAAAATGATAACAATATTTTTGGTGCATTATCTACTGCAATATTATTACCTCCTGTTGTTCCAATTTTCAATGATGATGGTAGTTTCGGTTCTGCATTTGGATTAGAAAATCCAGTTGCGGCGTCTACTAGATATGATAACACAGTCATCAGAGGAAGAACTCAAGGTAATGTGTTCGCTAGGATTAAGATCTTACCTAGTTTGTCATTTACGTCAAGAATAGGTGTAGACTTACTTAATAACAACGAGTCAATATTTGAACCGTCAGTTCTTCAAAGTTCTGCTACAGGTAGAGCTGTTGTTGGTAATATTTCTAATACAAGAGTAGTTTATGATAACTTCTTAAACTACATATGGGAAAGTGGTTTTAGCTCATTAAATGTTATTGTAGGTACGTCTTTCCAAGAAGATAAGAGAAACAGTACATTCGCTGAAGCTGTAGATTTCCCAACAGACCAGTTTACTGGACTTAGCTCAGGTGCACAACCTTTGACTACAAATGGAGCATTCACTGGTGACAATCTACAGTCTATCTTTGCTAATGCTAACTATAACTTTGATGAGAAATATTACATCACAGCAACGATTCGTAGAGATGCATCATCAAGATTCATCAATAATAGAGTAGGTGTCTTTCCAGGTGTGTCAGCTGCATGGAATATATCAAGAGAAGGTTTCTTAGCAGATGGTCCATTCACAAATCTTAAATTAAGATTAGGTTGGGGACAAACAGGAAACAATAACATAGGAAACTTTGCTGCGAGACAATTATTCGGAGGTGGAGCTAACTTCTTAGATCTTCCTGGTACAGCGCCAACACAAATCGGTAATCCTGATTTGAGATGGGAAACAACAACATCAATAGATGCAGGTATCGATTTTGCTATCCTTAATGATAGATTAAGTGGTTCAATTGATATATACAAAAAGAATACAACTGACTTATTACTTAATAGACCTATACCAACAACATCAGGTTTCTTAAGCGTTCTTGAGAATGTAGGTGAAGTACAGAATCAGGGTATAGAATTCGCAATTAATTATGGAGTTATTGACAACAATGATTTTACATGGGATTTAGGAATCATCGCAAGTCATAATCAAAATGAAGTTATCACATTAGTTGATGGTATTCCTATTGATCAAGGATTCGCTTCAAGAATTGCTGAAGGGCAACCACTAGGTAGTTTCTTTGGAAATGTTACTGATGGTTTATTCCAAAACCAAGCTGAGATCGAAGCACACGCAACACAGCCTAATGCAGCTCCTGGAGATATAAGATTCCAAGATATAGGTGGAGGTGCTGGAGATGATGGTATCGTAGGTACAAGCGACGATTTACCACCAGATGGCATTATCAATGATGATGATAGAGCATTCATAGGAAATGCTATACCAGATTGGACTGGTGGAATTAGAAACTCTATTCAATTTAAAGGTTTCGATTTCAACGCATTTTTACAATTTGCAACAGGATTCCAGATCTACAACAATAATTTAGCTTTCGCTGAAGGTCTTAATAGTGTATTTGCTCCGACGGTTAATGCATTTGAGAACAGATGGCAGGAAGAAGGAGATATCACTGATATTCCAAGATTAGCAAGTGGAGATCCTAATGGAAACAGAAGAGATTCAGATAGATTTGTTGAAGACGGAGATTATCTTAGACTTAAAACAATCTCTTTAGGATATACACTTCCTAGATCAGTAATCAATAATATTGGATTAGATAGATTAAGAGTATATGTATCAGGTTATAACCTATGGACTGCTACAGGATATTCTTGGTTTGATCCTGAAGTAAGTACATTCAATACTTCTAATGGTGCTGGAGGAACAGATTTCTTAACTTTCCCACAACCGAAATCTGTTGTATTCGGTATTAATGTTGGATTTTAATTTCGAACTATAAAAATTAGAATTATGAAAAAGATTTTAGGATATACTTTAATATTTATTGCGATTGCATTTTTTGGGTGTGCTGACTTAGATGATCCACAACCAAGAAACTCTATCAGTACTGAATTTGCTGTAGTTGATAGAGCGTCTGCACAAGCAGCTCTAAATGGTGTGTACAGTGATATGCAGGATGGAGATCTTGCCTTTGATGGATGGTTGAGTTTAGCTCAATACTTTTCTGATGAGACTGTTTTTACTGGTACATTTCCAACAAGATTAGAATTTGGAAATTTCAATGTTTTTCCTGCTAATGGAACGATGGCTACAGTTTACTCTGACTTTTATGAAGTAATTAACAGAGCTAATAATGTTATTGCACTCGTGCCTGGAGTTGAGGATGAAGCATTTACTATGGAAGAGAGGCAAAGTGTTATAGCTGAAGCTAGATTTATCAGAGCACACGTTTATTTGACATTAGCTAATCAGTGGCAAGATGTACCTCTTATTTTAGAACCTACAATTGATGTTGGCGAAGCATTAGAGGTTAATGTTACTTCTGCTGACGAGATTTATGCTCAGGTAATTGAAGATTTCACTTTTGCGCAGAATAACCTAACAAGAGCATCTGACGAATTTCTTGCAAGTCAAGAAGCAGCAACTGCATTTCTTGCAAGAATTGCTTTATATAGAGCTGATTATGGACAAGCTTTAACATTAGCTAGTAGTATCATAGATGGTGTCGACTTATCGACTATACCTTATCTATCAGATAATATTTATAGCTTGAACTTTACATCAGTTGATGGTAGTTCAATACCATTCTTTTATGGACCTGCAGAGTTAGGAGGACGTCATTCAATAGAGCCTTCAGCGTTTTATATGTCTTCATTTGAAGATGGTGATACAAGAGCAGCTCTAAGTTTTGTTGATGACGCTGCTGTAGCTTCTGTACCATATGGTATTAAGTACCCAAGTTTTGATGCAGGAAGTTCAGGATCTGCTACAGATCCTATATTCTTTATCAGACACGCTGAGATGTTTTTGATTGCTGCAGAAGCAGCAGCTCAGACAGGGGACTTTGCATCAGCAAGTACATTTATTAATGCTGTTCGTTCAAGAGCAGGATTAGATGATATTACATTAGATGCAGGTAACTTCATTGATGCTATTCTTCAAGAGAGATTGGTAGAACTTGCTATGGAAGGATCTCATAGACTTTTAGATCTCAGAAGAACTGGTAATGCCGGAGCTGTCTTAGGTCCATTAGGTTATGATGTTCCATGTGATGACATCTGGCCTTTGCCTCAGAGAGATGTAGATAGAAATAGAAATCTAAACCAAAATGATTGTTGTAATTGCTAATACTATTTAGCAATCAATAAACAGATAATCTGAGAGGTCGTATCGAGAAGATGCGACCTCTTTTTTTATTAGATTAGAATAACATATCCGACATAAAAAAACCGAAGCTCAATACGAACTTCGGTTTTTATTTTTTATGTCACTTCTCTTTATAAATTTGGAATCCTTAGAGTCTGACCGGGATGTATAATGTTCGGATCTTTAAGCATCGGCTGATTAGCTTCAAAGATGATATTATACTTCATAGGATCACCATAGAATTGCTTAGCTATTTTTGATAATGAATCACCACTCTGGACTTCATACATTTTTGATTCTGGTTGTGCCGGTTCTGGATTGACAACAGATATACGGTCATCTATAGCAGCAACACCTTCCATATTGCCAAGTATGAGAATGGCTTTTTCTCTCGCCGCTTGTGTACCTGCCTCACCATATACTTTTACAACATCATTCTCTATTTCTACATCTATGTTTTTGATGCCTACATTAGCACTATAAAGCACACCTTCTAATAAGCCCTCTAATCTTTCTTTAGCTGCTTCTTCTGATTTTGCTTTAGCTTCGTTTTTAGCTGCGGCCTCTGCCATAGCTTTAGAACCACTTCCTTTTAAAAATGAAAATAAACCCATTTAACTATTGTTTTGATATTTAATTATGAAATATGAGTAGGATACAAGACCCCTTACTCAAGGAAAATCAACGACAATATTTCTTGATTAGTTCACTTCTATTGCTGTTGGTTCAATAGTAACTTGAAGATCATCGTACTGATTATTTGCAGCAATTATACTTGTGGACGAGTATAAAGAGCATAAAATTGCTTTAGAATAAGCTACAATTATGATTGTCGGTCTAAATAAAAGCCTCTTATAATTGATAGAATCAACAGTTATATCTAATTTCACGTCGATTTTAACAATGCGTAATTTAGGACTCATACTATATTTCTTATTTGCATGCCATGGCATCAGCGATGATACAGAGCATGTAGTTGATTCATGTGATGGACAACAAGGCCAAGAATCTCATGAAGCTATCGTAGAATATGGAGAGAGCTTATTTGCAAAATTTTCGAAGAGATTATCTCAAAAAGAATCAAAGAAAAATACTCTCAAAGCCTTTGAGACTTACTATAATAGAGAATCTAACCCAAGATTCTGGAGAGTCGATAACGAAATGTCTGGATATGCTGAGAATGCACCTATGGTTAATCCAGCTATATTAGAACACACTTTCTTTAATACTCTTTTCTTTCCCCCAGACGATGGAGATAGTGCCCTCTCGGCATAAGTAATACGCTACTTACAGCAGTGTATACTTCGTGACTTATAATATCCTACACGGATATAGAGCTCTAATCTATTTAAAAACAATATTTTATATATATAAATAATGATCGATATGTAGATCATTAATTATCTTTTAATAAACTTATATTTGCGGACTTTTTCGCAAGTAAAAATTAATAAAAATGCAAGGTAAAGGATTAATAAAAACATTCTTAGTGCTACTTATACTGGTAAGTTTGTTGCAACTATTCTACATGTTTCCTACAAGAAAGGTAGAAAAACAAGCTAGCCAATATGCTGAAAACGTAGCAGCTAATTATTCTGGAGATGAGGCATTCGAAGCTCGCAAGACAGCTAAGATGAACTTCCTCGATTCTATCTCATCAGAGGATATCATGACTATCCCACTAATCGGAAAATTCTCATATGAGGATCTAAAATCAAGACAACTTGCTCTTGGTCTGGATCTTAAAGGAGGAATGAGCTCAGTATTGCAAGTAGATCTTAAAGATCTTCTTATCAGACTATCTCGTAATAGTAAGGATGAGAACTTCAGAGCAGCGTTAGATTCTGCTGAGAAAGGACTTGAAAGTTCTCAAAAGGACTACATCACTTTATTCAGAGATGCATACTTTCAGACCAGTTCTGATAATAAGAAAAGCTTAGCGGCTATATTCAAGAGAGATGCCTCAATGAGTGAGGTGATTGATCTTAATATGAATGATACAGAAGTTATCAGAATACTAAGAGAAAAAGCTGACGAAACTGTCAACTTGACTTTCGGTCGATTAAAGCAAAGGATAGATAAGTTAGGTGTTGTACAACCTAATATATCACTGGACAATGCAAGAGATCTTATATTGGTAGAACTTCCAGGTGTAGAGAACCCAGAGAGAGCAAAGAGCTTCTTACAAGCAAGTGCAGCATTAGAATTCTGGAATACCTACAGACAATCTGACCCAACAGTTGCAGGTAAAATTATAGAAGCTGATAGAGTGCTTAAGGGTTTAGAATCTGGTGATGTTGTAGAAGATCAGGAAGCCAAGTTCGATACAATCTACACGCCAGTAATGGATAGCTTAGGGAATGAGACAGGTGAGACGACAATGTCGATTCAACCTAAAGTTGCAGATCCATTTGCTAATCAAGGACCTCTACTATCTTTACTCAGATTAAATACAGGACAGTATAGTCCAGTTGTTTTTGGTTTTGCTGAAAAGAATAAGAGAAAGGCTATATCTGAGATGCTTAATAATCCTTCAGTTAAATCTCTTTTTCCTACAGATTCTAAGTTCTTATGGTCAAGATCAGCATCTTCTTTTGAAGAAGATGAAGTTCCTGAATATCAGTTGTACCTCATCAAAAAACAAGGGACCTCTGACAAAGCTGTCATAGAAGGTGATGTAATTACTCGTACGAGCAGTGGACCTAATCCTACAGGTCAGATTGCAGTTAATCTATCTATGAATAATAGAGGAGCTCAGAGATGGGCAGAAATGACAACAGAGGCATATAATAATGGCGGTAGAGAAATTGCTATTTGTATAGATGATGAAGTTGTATCTGCTCCAGGTGTAAACAATGGTCCTATTACAGGAGGATCTACAGAGATAACAGGTAACTTTTCTATACAAGAGGCACAAGATTTCGCTAATATCTTAGAGGTGGGTAAGTTACCAGCTAAGCTGAAAATTATACAATCTGAAACCGTAGGTCCATCATTAGGAGCTAAGAACATCGATAGCAGTATTAAGGCCTTAATCATAGGTTTTGTGATCGTACTTTTATTCATGATCTTCTACTATGGAGGTGGTGGTATCGTATCGATATTAGCATTATTACTTAATGTATTTTTCATCTTTGGTGCATTAGCTTCTTTTGGTACTGTATTGACATTACCAGGTATCGCAGGTATCGTATTGACTATCGGTATGGCTGTAGATGCTAACGTTATCATCTATGAGAGAATCCGAGAAGAGGTAAGGGCAGGAAAGACTCTGTTGGCGTCCATTAATGATGGTTTTAAGAATTCTTATTCAGCCATTATAGATGCTAACGTAACGACAATATTAGTTGCAGCAGTTCTATTCTACTTCGGTTTAGGACCGATTAAAGGATTTGCTACAGTATTGATTATTGGTGTTCTGACATCATTATTTACAGCAGTACTTGTAGGTAAGATGATCATCGATTGGTATACTAAGGGAGATAAAGGAATATCGTTCTGGACAGCACCCTCTAAAAACCTATTCTCTAATCTTCAGATAGATTGGATGGGTAAGAGAAAGATCGCATATATTATATCAGGTACATTATTGGTAGTGGGTATTGGTAGTATGTTCACAAGAGGATTTGATCTTGGTGTGGATTTCAAAGGAGGATATTCATACAACATTAAGTTTGATGATAGCAAAGTTGTAGATGCTCAGACATTGAGAACAGAACTAGCAAAAGACTTCGGTTCAGTACCAGTGGTAAAAGCTGTAGATACAAGAAATTCTTTCAACATAGTAACATCTTATCTAATCAATGATAGTAGTGATGATGCATCTGAGAGAGCTATGGAGAAACTCTATGAAGGTGTAATTAATATCTCAGGAGCGACGACTTCGTTAGAGCACTTTAAGGATACAGAGATACCTGGAGAGGTGACATTAACAAGTTCTAGTAAGGTAGGACCTACAATTGCGGATGATATTAAGACAAGTTCATTGTATGCAGGTCTATTCTCTTTACTATTGATTTTCTTATACATCTTTATCCGATTTAATAAGTGGCAGTTTAGTATGGGTGCCGTGGCTGCACTATTCCACGATTCATTGATTGTATTGGGATTATTCTCTTTACTATGGAATGTTCTACCTATCTCATTAGAGGTTAATCAAGCCTTCATAGCAGCAATACTTACAGTAATCGGTTACTCTATTAATGATACAGTAATTGTATTCGATAGGATAAGAGAATACTTAGGGATATATACTCAGAAGCCAGTTGATGAAGTTCTGAATATGGCGATCAATAGTACATTCAGTAGAACGATCATTACTTCACTGACGACGATAGTCATGCTTCTACCACTCTTTATATTTGGTGGAGGAAGTATTAGAGGTTTTGCTTTTGCGATTATTATAGGAATCCTTGTCGGAACGTATTCTTCTATATTCGTAGCGACACCGATCGTAAGAGATTTATCTAAGGACTTAAGTATGAAGTCTAAGAAAGTAGTAACGAAGAAGAGCTTTTCTTCAGCAGCAGAATCTGCGAGATAGAAATACTTTTCTGTAAATAAATATAAGAGGCTGCATTATAATTAATGTAGCCTCTTTTTTTTGTGAAAGAATAGGCAGGTCAGTCGTCATACTGATAGCTGTATTAAAATACCCCATGATAAATCATGCAACTTCAGACATGCATCGAGTATCATACCAAAATCAGATGGGAAAATATGTTTCTATATTGGTATAAATGATTCTGTGAGATCGGAGAGATAAAGGGTCATTATTAACTGTAGTGTCATTAATCAACTCTAATCAGGGAATATAAAAATGAATAATTTCTACCTTTAATATCAAGATGAGAAAATCAAGTTTCATAAAGCATATTAATCAATTAGAAGAAGAGGATCTAAGATCTGAATTGCTTATGCTATTCAGCAAAGTAAAGGGAGTGTCAGAATTTTATAAAATGGAATTGGGATCGGAAGCTGACAGAAAAAAACTATATGATAAAGCTAAGAAGGACATCGCATCTAAATTTGCGACTAAAAGTTATCGGCGTCCAAGACGTCCCCGAATTCAGAAAACTTACAAGATATTAAGTGATGTCAAGTCTAAAACTGTCTTTGACTATGAGATGATAGATGTTTATTTATTCACCTGTGAGACAGCGATAGATTTTGCTTGGGAGTATGAGTTTGCATCTACACCTCTGTTTAATATGATTAGTAAGACTTTTGATTTGGCTATGTCTCTGATTAAGCTTTGCAGTATGGAAAAAGAGTATGAAGTGAGGTGTCAGAAAATATGCTCAAAATTGAAGTTTGATAGAGAATTGAAGGCTGAGATGGCTGAGATTTTTAGTAGGGTGTATCAGGGGTAATTCTTGCTTTAGTTAATTTCAACTACAATGTGATAATACTACATCCAATAAGATATAGAATATTTTTTCTTATATTAGAGCTATACCACCCTTTAGACTTCAATATATATTTACTGATGTCTTTTAAATCTAAGTAATAAAAATCATAAGCTAAGCTTATAGCTTGTAAATTTCACAATTCTTAATTGTACGATATACTTAGTATACCTTTCAATCTAATTATTTTAATACTGCAAAAGCAACTTAGATGAAACTATTAGCATGTATTCTTATTAGCGTTATTTATTATTCGAACATTTGTTACTCTCAGGATTTATCTTCAGAAATTCATGATTTAGATGACATTACAGATGTCAATTCCGTCACTACATTGGACAATGAAAATGTTCTTATCTCAGGATATCAGAGGAAGTATGTGCCATATGCAACTTTTAATGGAGATCCTATTCTAAAGCTATCAGATGCTGATGGAGCATTTATAGATTCATTGTCCTATCCAGAGTTGTCTTCTCTAAGAATTGTCAGTCAAATGGATAATGGTAGGGTTTTAGGAATAGGGAGTAGAGTTGTTTCAGATAGGCTTTTTTTTGTCACAATAGGAGATGAATTAGAAGACTTGAAGATTAATAAATATCTTGACCGCGATGACAACCTCACAATTAAAAGAATCTCAAAAATCTATAATGAAAATAATGAGTTGATACTGGAGGCAACAATAATTGATAACCAAAATGAACTTAAAGCAAAACTGACCTACGATACTTCGATTCTTGAGGTTGTAGACATTCAAGTGCTTCCAGAGAGATGGGGTAATTACTATTTTCTCTCGAATAATACTTTTATACTGGCAAAATCAATAGGGTATAATAGAGACAAAAAAATTGAGCTATCAAAGTATGATTCTAATTTGAATATTTTGTGGAAAACAAAAATTGATGATATACTAATTAATGCTTTGCATGAGGATGGAGATGGCAATATATACATTGCAGGAAGAGAGGATCTTAATGATATAAATAATGGTTATGAAGCTGTATTGATAAGTTTAGATAGTAATGGTATAATATTAAATAGTCTAAAAATTGAAGGAGATCCTGGTCCACAATTAAATCCTATTAAAATAGCGTTTTCAAAAATTCTTAGCTATCAAGATAAATTAATAGTTCTTGGTACTAATTGGTTTAATGCAGATAGAATTACTGGGTACCATAATATTATTATTGCCATTTACGATAAGAATCTAAATGAGATAAAGTATTATGAACATTCTGTCTACGGCACTTGGGCTTGGCTAATTGATTCCGAAATTTCAGGTAATACAATTTATGGGATAGTCGATTCTGGAGTTTTTGAAAGTAGTTTTAGTTATGAATTCAAAGTAGAAATATCTGAAACTTCTTTAATTGCTTCCGAGTATATCGGAGAGTTTAGTATTTATCCAAATCCTACCAATGAAAAAATATACTTGGACTTACCACATAACAGTAGAGTAGAATTATTTGACATGAGGGGTACGCTTTTATACTCACAGGATAATTCAAATGAAATAGATGTCAATCATTTAACATCAGGTGTATACCTTGTTAAGTATTCAAATAAAAATGGTTCTCGTACCCAACGTATAGTTAAAGAATAGAATACCTGTTTGATACAATTGTGACATATATAGGAAGCTTGATCTATAGAAAGTCAAACTAAATTACTGTAGGCTAAAGTTTCAGCTATTTATATTTAGTACCTATTCTCTTATACGACAAACTAAAGGTCTTGTTACAATTTCTCTTCCACATAATAATCTATACTTTCTTATCTTGCGTTATATAAAGGATGTATCATATCAAACAACTATACTTCATAGGACTTTTAGCATTTGTTATTTCTTGTACGGTAACTAAGAAAGTCAAAACGGGTGAGGAAGCTTATAAATATAAGCAGTACAGACTAGCGACAGAGTTATTGCAAGCAGAATATGACAAAGCAGAAGCTCGTAATGAAAAAGCCCGCAAAGCTTATCTGACGGCCAGGTCATTTGATTTTTTGACGCTACATGGCGATGCATTGCAATGGTATGATATCGCAGATCAGTTAAATTATAGTCCAGAAAGTGATGTAGATCTGGCGTATGCTCTCAAGCGTAATGAACGGTATGAAGATGCTTTCCAACTATTTACAGACATCTATAAAAAAACTCGAAATCAAAAATATAGAAATGAAGCGGAGTTGTGTCGGATTGCAACACAGAACCTTGAAGAAGAAAGTAGTACGATCATTACACCATTTGCAGCTAACTCTAAATATTCCGATTATTCTCCTGTATACTACGAAAATGATTTTATAACATTCAGTTCAGATAGGCAGGGTAGCACGGGTAATGGCGTATATAAGTGGACCGATCATCCATTCTCAGATATCTATATTGCTAATCTCAAAGGGAGAAATATCTATAGTTTTGATGGAGCTATAAATACCAATGCTAATGAAGGAACCATAGCCTTCAATAAAGATTTTGATGAGGCATTTTTCACAAGATGTATCTCAACAGAATCTCGTGATCAGCACTGTAAAATATATTATAGTCTAAAGCCTAACGATTTCTGGGTAGAACCTGAGGTGATGCCATTTTTTGGAGATGATGTTAACTTTGGTCATCCTACATTGATAGAAAATGATAGCGTATTGGTCTTTTCAGTTAAGCCTGATGGATCTGATAATCATGACCTTTACTATTCCGTACGTTTAGAGAATGGATGGTCAGAAGCTGAAATTATGCCTTCAACAATAAATACTATCGGAGATGAAAAATTTTCGACTTCATATGGAGATACATTGTTCTTCTCTTCAGATGGACATATTGGCTATGGTGGGTTGGACATATTTAAGACCTACCTTCAAGCTGATGGTTCTTGGGCACGTCCTATTAATCTTGGAGTTCCGATTAATAGTGGGTCGGATGATTTTTCATTAGCGGTGGATCCTAATCTTAAGTCAAGAAGCAATATTAAACTTAAAGGGCTATTTTCTTCTTCTCGTAATACAGGATTTGGTGATGATATATTTTCGTTTACTCAATACCATGAGGAGGAAGAAATAGAAGATGACATCGATAGACCAATAGCAGAGAGTACTAAGAATTTTAAGATCTATTTAGCTGCGAGAGTGGTCGAAGTTATACACGAAGATGACGACCCTAATAAAAAGATCATAGATAAAAAACAGCTACCTAATAGTCGTGTCGAATTTATATCTTCTGATACGACATTTGTTGTGTCCACAGATAACTCAGGCAGATTATTAATTGAACTGGATGAATCAAAATATAGATTAATCGCAGGCCATAATGATTATCTTGCCAGCCAAACAGAAGTGATATCCAGATATGCCTCAACTAATTCTGATACGACGATAAACATAGAAATACCTCTCGAGAAAATTATTTACAATAAAGAGATTACATTAAACAACATATACTATGACTTTGAGAAGTGGGATATAAGAGAAGATGCTAAGCCGGCCTTAGATTCATTATATAATACGCTCCTATACAATGATCAATTAAATATACAATTGTCATCGCATACAGATTGTAGGGGTGACTATGCATTTAATAATACGCTATCTCAAAAGAGAGCACAATCAGCAGTCAATTATCTCATTAAAAAAGGGATAGCCAAGACAAAGATTACGGCTGTGGGTTTCGGAGAAACCAGACCCGCCATACCATGTAATTGTGATGATTGTACAGAAGAGCAACATCAAACAAACAGAAGGACCACTTTCACTATACTACAGTAGAAATTAATACATCCAAAATCTGTAAATGGGTTCTAAGAATTTCTATTCTAATTCAAATTTATAGCCTATTCCCCTTACTGACTTAATGTATAAGGGCTCCTTTGGATCATCCTCGAAGTACTTCCTGAGAGCAGCTATGAAGTTATCGATTGTACGTGTAGATGGGAAGATATCGTAACCCCAGACAGTCTTAAGAATATCTTGTCTTGAGACCACTTCGTTTTTATTATTGACAAGGAGCTTTATTATTTGAGTCTCCTTGGGACTCATATCGAATGACTGGCTGCCATGCCATCCCTTGTATGCCTTGAAGTCAATTTTGTTATTACCGAACCTAAAAGTATCTTCACTATGATCACTGACTGTAGAGGGATTCCTCTGAACCAAATTTTGTATTCTTAAGATAAGCTCCTCCATCTCAAATGGCTTACTTAAGTAATCATTAGCTCCGGACTTTAGGCCAGTGATTCTGTCCATGGATGTGCCTTTAGCCGATATGATAATGACTGGAATATTTGGATTCTTTATTCTCAGTGTAGCAAGTACATCCAAACCACTGATTTTTGGCAACATGAGATCCAATATAATAATGTCAAAATACTGGCCCTCTATTTTTGCCAGTGCATCTTCACCATTGGCTGCTGCGATAACTTCATAATCTTCAAGCTCAAGATTAAGCGTTATGATATTTCTGAGATTTTTTTCGTCTTCTACTAATAGGATTCTCATCTTTTCTTTTTTGGAAGGATGATCTCGACAACCGTACCTTTAGGATTATTGTCATGGAGATTTATAGAGCCTTTGTGTGCATCTATAATTTGTTTTACAATGAATAAACCCAGTCCAGTGCCTTTACTTTCTCGTGTTTCTTCATTTCCTATTCTATAGAATTTTTGTAGTACCTGCTTCTTCTCTTCATCAGTGATGCCTACGCCTTGATCCTTAATCTTTAAGTTAATTTGATTATCGGTTTCACTTAGAATCACATTGATATCGCTTTCATCTGGAGAGTACTTAAGTGCATTATCCAACAAGTTATTAAGAAGGCTTGTGAATGCTTCTGGGTCTATATCCGCAACAATATCCTCTTTGAGATCTTGATCAAATTGATGAATGTCATTGAGGATATAAGTCCTATATATGTATCTGCTTATAAGTTCTGACAGATTAGTAGACTCCATATTATAGCTGTAGGATTGTTCTATCTGTGCAGCTGTTAATATATTATTGACGAGTGATTCTATACGTCTTCCTTCTTCTGAAGCGGCCTTGAGGAGAGTTTTGTTTTTTTCTGGAGTCAGGTTTTTAGTAGCCAGTGTCTTGTTGATAAGGTTGAGTGAGGCTATAGGTGTTTTTAATTCATGTGTCACTGAAAGTAGAAAATTGCTTCGACTTTTATTAGCTTTTATTTCTGTCCAAAAGGCTTTATTTATAAGAAATAATCCACAGAGCAAGCTTATCCCAAATACTAATCCTTCTCCTATAATCATTTTCTGCTGTCTCCTGTAGTCCATCTCTATATCTTGTACGGAGTAAGATTTGTCTATGTGTAATATTCTGTTTTTAAGATGATAATTTTCTTCATTTTTTTTATTGAGTAATATAGCCCACCACGCAAACGCTGTGAGCATATACGCCATAATAATAAAATGAAGAATCCTATAGATTTTTATATTCTTCATCTCTTAGTGTCCCATGACATTATCTATAATCTTACACATTGTCTTAGCTGCTTTTTTGAGCTCTTTTGTAGTATGTGCCTCACTTATAAATCCTACTTCATATCCAGAAGGACCTACATAGATTCCTTTATTGAGAAGCTGGCTGTGCATTTCCTTGAAGTACTTCATACTATCAGGATCTATATCAGATGCTGTCCTTACGCGTTTGTCCGAGAATGCTATCCAGAAGATTGACCCTATGGAGACAAGATGCATTGGATACTTTTTCTTTTTGATATGTGCATTTATCTGATTGACAAAGCTTTCAGTTTTATCTCTGAGTTTTTCATAGAATCCATTGACTAATAGCTGCTCAAGCGCTGCAATCCCCGCCGATATCGCTATGGGATTAGCTGATAGGGTACCAGCTTGGTAGACATTACCTACAGGTGCTACATGATTCATGATTTCTTCCTTACCTCCAAATGCACCTACGGGTAGTCCACCGCCAATAATCTTACCAAAGGTTATCAGGTCAGGGGCTATACCATAATATCCTGCTGCACCTTCAAAACCTACTCTAAACCCTGATATAACTTCATCAAAAATCAAAAGGATGTCATGCTTAGTACACAACTTTCTTAGTCCCTTTAGATAGGCTTTATCTTGTAGTATAAGACCATTATTAGCCGGTACTGGTTCTATAATAATAGCAGCAATATCATCATTCTTACACAAGGTATCCTTGACAACATCAAGATCATCCAATGGTAATACAAGAGTTTCTTTAACTAATGATTCTGGAATTCCTGCAGATATTGAAACTCCGAAAGTAGCTAAACCAGAACCTGCTTTTACCAATAGAGAATCAACATGCCCGTGATAGCAACCTTCGAATTTGATAATCTTATTTTTGCCAGTATATCCTCTTGCAAGACGGACAGCTGACATAACAGCTTCAGTACCTGAACTAACGAATCTAACCTTATCTAAGTATCTATGATTATCAAGTAAGAGTTTACCTATTTTATTACCTAACATAGTAGGTGCTCCAAAGGAAGTCCCATTTGCTAGTGTTTTTGTTATAGCTTTCTTGATCTTTTTATTATTATGACCTAAGATTAATGGACCCCAGCTACAACAAAAATCTAAGTACTTGTTATTATCTACGTCTTTAATGGTGCTTTTATTACCAGATTTTATAAATAAGGGAGATCCTTTGACAGATTTAAATGCTCTTACTGGAGAGTGTACCCCTCCTGGAAACATCTTCTTTGCTTCCTCGAATAGTTGCCTTGATTTCTGCTTCTTCATATCATTATTATGTGTATAAGATTAAGGTTTATAACGATTATTTGTTGCGAAGATTGATCAATATCATCAAAAATCCAAAGTCATCAACTAACTTATCCTTAGATAGTATTATAATAGAATTAACTATTTTAGCGGCTAGGAAGAAAATCAACCTGTGCATATAGACGTTGCCGCAACTATTAGAGAAGTATTAGATGACATGCATGCCGTGTCTATAACTGGTATAGGCACCATGAAGTTAAAGCATATGTCAGCATTCTTCTCTGATAATGGTACGACTCTCAGCCCTCCTAAGATAGTACTCGACATTAGTGATAGCGTTACTCCTAATAGCCCCCTCATACAGACTATAGCTAATAATTATGGCATTCATATCAAAGATGCTGAGAGTGTCGTTGCGGAATTCAACAAAAAGCTACTCACTAATCTTGTAAATTATAAGAAAGTATACCTCAAGGGAGTAGCTCTTATAAAGCAATCAGAGAAGGGAAAAGTAAAAGTAGAGTCTGATACTGAAGATATATACAGATACTATAATGGACTCCCGAAGGTCAAGATATCTTCAGTTATGAATTCTACAAAAAGAATAACTGATAGGCCTGTAACTCCTGCAGTACCTGAGTCAACCAAAGTCATAACTAAATCTGTAGATAAGAAAGCTATACCTAAGCAATCTACGAATGGTTCATTAGGTTCAGGGTCTAACAGTGTACCATCTAATTTAGAATCCAAAAAAGAAGTGGCGACAAAGCCTTTCTTAGCTCCAGCTAAATCTGCAGAGCCAAAACTAGATTTAAAATATAATCCCGGTCCCGCAGAACCAGTTAAGTCTAGTAATGTGAAGGCCCCATCTAATATAGAGCCATCGCCCATATATCATTATGAAGAAAAAAAGCCAAGTGTGATATGGCCACTTTTACTTGCGACAGTGGGATTACTCATTATTTTGTTATGTTACAAAGCATGTTCTAATTATGCATTCAGTGGTCGTCAGAATGATGGTATTCAAGCTGATATGATTGTAGAAGATGTTGATCCTCTGGATGGTGTATATGCAACAGATTCTATATCTGCTGCTGCCTTATCAAAATTACGAGATAGTAAGGATGGCTTGATACCAGCATCAGGTCAGTGTAAGATTATTACTGGAGTATTTGCAAGAAACAATAATGCATTGAGAATGAAGGATAAAGTTCGTAATGCAGGTTATGAGGTATATACTGAGTCTATAGGAGAATATACTCGAGTAGGTCTTCTTTTTGATTGCAATGAGGGGACAGATTTAGAGTCATTTCTACAAAATATACGCAGAGAGATAGCCTATAGAGCTTGGTATTTAGATCCTTCGCTGTACGTAGAATATGAATAAATCCCACTCCCTAAGTGGGCTCGAAAGAAAGTTTTATGAATTTTGTGTTAATTACAACCCAAGTCATTCTTTGACTCGAGATCATTATTAGGTATGCAGTTACCAGACAATACTTCAGAAGGCATATATCTTTCTAAATCAGGGTCTTGCAGACCATTTCTTAAGAATGCAACTAAGTGTTTTTTCTCTTCTTCATTAAGATTAAGTGGTAGGAATTTTTCTGATATCAAACTCTGATCTACACGTTCGTTCTCTGATAATGCAAGGTTTTTATACTCTACAAGATCTTCTAAGCTTCTTACACTTGCACCATGAAAATAGAAAGGTGTATCACTCACATTATACAGTCCAGGAACTTTAAACTTGTAATAGTCTTGTACAAGATTAGTGAATCCTCCTCTACCAAGATTTCTTTTGTCAGATGCAGAAGTATTATAAGATGGTATCTGGTCCATATCATTAACTCCCAAAGCATGGAATTCAATAGATCCTAAGTTTTCCTTGTAGTGACATGCACTACAATTTGCTTTACCAAAGAATAATATTCCACCTTGCTTTTCTTCATATCCTAAGGCATCATTATCTCCTTTAAGCCATTTTTGAAATGGTGCTTCTGTAGCTAATATTGTTCTTATGTATGCCGACAATGCTAATGAACCTCCAAAGTTTGAATACCTTTCTTCTTCAGTGAGATCTGGAAAAGCTTCATCAAAAAGTTCTTTATATCCAAATTGATTAATAAGATCTTCTGTGTATGTAATTCTATGGACGTGAAGCCCTTCCATGTTTTGAGTTTCGATAGCTTCAAAACCTAATGCGTTAAGATGCGTACCCTCTTCTTCATTCCACAGATGCTCAGTTCCTACATTAACCCCGTTAGCGCCGAATGAGCCATTCCAGAAAGTATTAGATACATAAGCCACATTGATCATCGTAAGAGGTCGTGCACTTTGTACATCTAATTCTGAATCTATATAATCGGGTGATCTTCTTCTGTCTTCCCCATTTATACCAAATCCCTCGCCGCCATCTGCAATACCTTGGAAGTAGCCTGGTTTAAACCCAGCTGAAGGTATATGACATGAGCCACAAGAATATGTCGCCATACCCTCTGGCTTGACAGCATTTCTTGAGAATCCAGTTTCAAAGAAAAGTAATTTGCCTAATTCGACTTTTGCAGGATTAAGAGGATTCTTAACATCTTGGGGGATGTTAGATAAATCATCTGCATCAGGAATAACATAATAGTCTAAATTGCCTCTTGCTGCAGGCACTTGTCTGATTAGAGATTGCAGTTGCATATCTAATTCTATAAGTTCCGGCATCTTATCTTTAACACAAGATGCTAAGCAAATAACACTAATAAGGGCGACTATTATATATCGATTCATTTTCATTTCACTTAAAGCCTCGCAAAAATAATTAAAATTTATAAATACGAAATAATATATTATAAAAAATCGTAATATGTAATTACTTGTAATTAAATATTTTAATTTGCAATCTAAAATTAAAACTATAAAACAAAGTCTGAACGTTTTAAGTTGGGTTTTTCTTTTAATTTAAATCAAAAAAATATCTATAAATATGGACGCAACACTATTAGTATTAGCTGCAGGAATGGGATCAAGATATGGTGGATTGAAGCAGATGGACGCCTTCGGTCCTAATGAAGAAACAATAATTGATTATTCTATCTATGACGCTAAGAAAGCGGGATTCAATAAGGTGGTATTCGTCATCAGAAAAAGTTTTAGAGCTGATTTTGAGAAGTACTTTAGCCGCAGAATAGGAGATCATATACAAATTGAGTTTGTAGAGCAGGAATTAGACAAGATCCCAGAAGGTTGTACTTACACACCAGATAGAGAAAAACCATGGGGTACCGCTCATGCAATTTTAATGGGTAAGGAGGTCATTAATGAGCCATTTGCGGTTATTAATGCAGATGATTATTATGGTCAGGAGTCATATGCCACATTGATTGATTACTTTAAGACACAAACGAATAAGGATATCTACGCTGTAGTTTCATATCTATTAGACAACACCTTATCAGATCATGGGACAGTGAATAGGGGAGTATGCTATAAGGATGAAAATGATTATCTGACAAAAATAGTTGAGACACTAAAAATAGCAAGACATCCTGATGGGTCTATTACGTACCCTACAGAACAAGGAGAAGCTAATCTCACTGCTGACACTTTGGTGTCTATGAATATGTTTGGCTTCTTCCCTAACTACTTTGATAAGACGGAGGACTACTTTACAACATTCCTAAAGACAAGAGGACAGGAATTGAAATCTGAATTCTTTATTCCTTTTGTTCTTGATAAGATGATTAATAATAATGAAATCAAAGTGCAAGTATTAACCTCACCTTCTAAGTGGTTTGGCGTAACATATAAAGAAGATAAGCCTTTTGTTGTGAAAAGAATCCAAGATTTAGTTAACAGAGGTGTGTACCCAGAACAGCTATGGACTTAATTATATACTGAATAGGAGAAAGTCTTATTAATAACAGTCTAAATCCTCTTTAGAGATATAGTCGTTATTAGGGAAGCAATTGCCTGAGTATATATGGTCAGGCTTATACCTTTCTAAGTTAGGATCTCTTAGACTCTTACTGAGAAAGAGTACTAATTTATCTACCTCATCATCAGATAATTGAATTTTTCTAAGCTTCTTAGACACTTGCTCAGCAGGTACTCTATCGTTTTCTCCTTCGGCTGCTATCTTGTATCTAACAACTTCTTCTAAGGATTCTTTACTTGATCCGTGGAAGAAGAATGGAGTGTCACTCGAGTTGTATATACCCGGAACTTTAAATTTGTATAGATCTTCTAATTCATTTGTAAAGCCACCTCTTCCAAAATTTCTTTTATCCTCAGGTCTCTTAAAGAAAGATCCCGGATGCTGATCAATGTCATTGACACCGAGCGCATGGAATTCACTTGATCCTAAATTCTTATCATAGTGGCAACTGTTACACTGAGCCTTGCCAAAGAAAATTAAAGCACCTTCTTTTTCTTCAGGTGTCATTGCATAACTATCACCCTTAAGCCAGTCTTGAAATGGCGCTTTATCAGATACAACAGTTCTCAGATAAGCGGATATAGCCATTGCTGTTGTGAAATTAGAATATCTCCATGTCTCATTAATTTCAGGAAAAGAACTATCATAGAGATCCTTATAACCAAACTGCTCGACCAGATTTCTATTAATGATCATTCTATGAGTAGTAAGGCCTTGTATGTTCTGAGTCTCAAGACCCTCATAGCCTAAATTGTTTCTTATAGTACCATCTGAGCTATTCCATAATTCTGAAGTACCTGCATTGACACCACCAGCTCCGAATGCACCATTCCATGATGTATTCTTAACAAACGCTACATTTATCAAAGAGAGTGGACGAGCGGCTTGAACGTCGAGATCTTCTTCGTTATAGATATCATTCATAACTCGACCGTCACCATGATATCCAAATCCCATTCCTCCATCTGCGACACCTTGTAGAAAACCTGGTCTAAATCCTGCTTCCGGAACATGACAAGTTGCACATGAGTATGTACCCATACCTTCTGGAAATTTAGCATCAGTGGCTAATCCTGTCTCGAAGAAAAGAAATTTTCCTAATTCTACTTTCTGTGGAGTTAATTCGTTTTTAGAGTCTTGCGGTATTTGAGATAAATCTGAGCTTTGTGGAAGGATATAAAAGTCTGAAGAGTTAGTAGGAGAGTATGTGCTTATGGCACGCTCTAAGTTAAAATCTAATTCATCATTAGGATTTATTTGGTCTTCAGCGCAAGCGCAGAATACTACCACACACAGCAGTGCTGTCAGTTTACTCAGATAATTCATTCTCGGTTGTGTTCTCATTAAAAAATCATATTACCTAAAAGGATAATATAAAATTCAAAGAGCTTAATTCAAATTCTATGCCAAAGCTATAGTTTTTTGGCCATTTATATTTGTAAAGTAGTTGTCATTCGAGCCTTAATGATGTCTAATTATAAGCACGTCAGTTATACCTAAAATTTAAAACTATGATTCTATTCTTAGTATATTGTCAAAAGATCAGATAACAGAATCACATCAAACTCTCATTAGCTTTATGTCTCAGTCCAACTAATGGTTATTAAACTTTTAGATTCTATGCATCTAAAATCTTAAATCAACTTCATATCAATAAAAAAAGAAGCTATCATAGTAGACAGCTTCTTATTATCAAACCAGTATGAAAAAACTACTCTTTACGCTTTTTAGACGAGATGGTAGATGAAAGTAACAGCTCCATATCTTAAAGTATTTATAATGTCGGATATCTTTCTATTCTGATAGATCTAAGTTGATTTCCGTATGGAGATATCTTCGGCTTGAATTATTAAAGAAAGAATCCCTTCTCATATCCCGTATGACCTAATAAATTTAATGATTTCTGAATTGATCTATTTGAGAATAACTGTATGCGTTTTTACCCGCTTGCGGGGGTTAGGGGGTGGAATTTCTGTTTTTCATGTCGACCAACGGGAGACATCTATTCTATATGAAAATCATTGAAAAGACCTGACCTCATCACTCAGCTTTTAATAGATCTTTCACTGCGTTCAAGATGAAAAATGAATGAGGGATTAGAATACAAATACAGTGATTTTTAAT
>CAZBXL010000059.1:0-24684 GCA_964495785.1 uncultured Saprospiraceae bacterium
CTAATATTACTGGACTTAAGCTCTGGATAATCTTCTTTATTGAATTTTTTGATCCTACTGTCAGTTTCCATTCTACACAAACCATCAGCAGTAGCTATCCAATTAAAGCCAAAAATATCAGATTCTACCTGTAGTACACTATTGTTAGGTAAGCCATTGAAATTGTCTATTATTTCGAATCTATATGTAGAAGGGTCTTGAGCATATGCGCTTAAGAAAAAAAATATACTTAGAATTACGACTAAGATTTTACACCTATTCATTCAATACCCTATCTGTTGACTTCATGATAAAAATAATGCAATCTCTATTCCTATCTAAACATTATCGTGAATATTTGATAAGTTCTGACAGCTATCTGTTACTATTTATCACTTTTTCAAAGTTCAAATTGAGGGATAGTGACATAAAAAATCTATCAGAGCAGTGCTAAATTCAAAGCTAAGAACCAATAATCTAAATTTATCTTAGCCAAAGAATTGAATTGTAATACCGTAGCTATGCATTTTCAAATCAATATCAGAATTCCTACTTATTGCATCAGTCAATAAATTGTTAGTACCTCTTGAGTACGAAAAGCAAGATCTCATCGTAAATTCACTAAACTTAAAATCAAAAGAAAAACCGACATCAATACTAAATTGACTTTTATCATATAAGATAATCTGATCTTCTGTATCTGAAATATTGTATCTATATCTCGGGCCAAATACAAGTCCCGGATTAAGAGAAGTCTGAGGAAGTAAATGCATAGAGAGATGTAAAGGAAAATCAAGTGTAGCTATATTGAGAGAAGTATTTTCTAATTCATTGCCATCATCATCTGTGAAAAGAATACTGCTATCTCTGAAATTAATAGAGGCCTGAGGGATAATGGAGATCTTTTCTGAAAAGTTGATTTTCGTTAAGACGCCTACATTCATTCCGTAGACATTATCTGAAGATTCAATCTGTGGAGTAGGACTGAGTCTATAATCGTTATAGCTTACTCCTATGGATAATCCATATTCAAGGGACTTAGAAGAATTTGACTCTACGTCTTGAGAAAATAAAGTTGTGGAATAGAAAACGATACCTATGAGGGCTAATAAGTTTTTCATTTTTAAATGTTTTGTTAGTTAAATAAAAATGTAAAATCTTTTCAGCCGTATGTTTTGTTTAGATGTGTAAGTTAATCAAATATATAACTGAACAAATCCAAGATTATTTTAGAGAGTCAAAGTTAAATTTAAAAATATTCAAGATGTGTGTAACGATACTTTTGAAAGTCTTCTACGCCTTAGATAGGTAATCTAAGACATATTGAGGTAGATCGTAATTGGGTATAAATTGTTTGTTCAGTTGTTTGAACTTAGGCTTATCAGGTTCTGATATCTCGACAATCTCATGTATCTTATTATCCCGAGTATCCATTAACATAACTATGACCTCATGATTATCAGATAATAATAGATTCCCCTCGAATCTTTTGTTTACTTTCAGAACTTGAGCGACATGGTTACACCAGTTCTTCTTCTTAAACCAAAATCCTACGGCCTCAGTATTTAACTTATATAATGAATAAAGATCGGTATACATATTAAAATAATTTGCTATGCGTAATTTACTCTTTTAGAGTGTCTAAACTAAATATTGTCACTTTATTTTTTAAATTTAACTTCTTTAGCATCCTCCAATCAAAATTATGTCTACAATCAACTCAATAGTCTCAGAATTTGCTTCATTCGTGTGGGGCTTACCTTTGTTAGTTCTCTTAGTTGGAGGAGGTATATACTTTTTAATAATATCAAAGTTTATTCCATTTAGATATTTTGGTCATGCTATACAGGTGCTCAGAGGTCAATATGATGACCCTAATGATCCAGGACAGATTAATCACTTTCAGGCTCTCACAACAGCCTTATCTGCCACTGTGGGGATGGGTAACATAGCAGGTGTAGCAGTCGCCATTACCATAGGTGGTCCAGGTGCTGTCTTCTGGATGTGGGTCAGTGGCATCATAGGTATGTGCACTAAATTTTTCACTTGTACCTTATCGATTATGTACCGGGGCAAAGATTCAAATGGAGAACTGCAAGGAGGCCCTATGTATTTTATAACAGAAGGGTTAGGTCAATCATGGAAGCCACTCGCTATTTTTTTTAGCATTGCTGGTCTGGTCGGAGCCTTGCCAGTATTCAATGTCAATCAACTGACTCAGGCTGTTACAGATATCTTACTTATACCTAACGGTATTCAGACAGGCTTCTCTTCTAATCTGATTATTGGTATTACTTTACTGACTATAACTTCTATTGTCGTCTTAGGTGGCATCCAGAGAATAAGTAACATCGCAAGTAAATTAGTACCCTCTATGGTGTTACTATACTTCATTGCTGTGATTACTATATTAGTTATACATGCAGAAGAAGTACCGAAATATATCAGCTTAATATTTACAGACGCATTTGCAGCTGACTATTATAAAATTGACTCTAATGGAGACAAGCCTCTCATAGGTGGTGTATTAGGCGCCTTGATTATACTGGGTATCAGAAGGGGAGCTTTCTCTAATGAAGCAGGGGTAGGTACTGCTCCTATGGCCCATGGCGCTGCTAAAACTTCAGAGCCTATCAGGGAAGGGTTAGTAGCCATGCTCGGACCATTTATAGATACTATTATTGTCTGCACATTGACTGCACTCGCAATACTTGTCACAGGAGTATGGCAGTCTTCAGATAGTAATGGTGTAAGCTTAACCGCCTCAGCATTCTCAGAGGCTATGCCAGGGTATGGCAGATACATATTGCTATTATGTATATCAATATTCAGTATCTCATCGCTATTAAGCTATGCCTATTATGGCTCTAAATGTATGTCCTTTTTATTTGGAGCTCATCGGTCTTACTTATACAATTACATATACCTACTAAGCATACTTGTAGGAGCAGTGACATCCTTAGATTTGATTCTAAATCTGATCGATGGTTTTTTTGCACTGATGGCTATTCCGACTATGATAGCATCCATAGCTCTAGCACCAAAAGTCATGTATCTTGCCAAAAAGTACTTTTCAGAGCTCCAATAAGTTAAAAACACATCATTAGAACAACAATGGCATTTAAGTTGCCATTTATATAATAACAGAATAATATTCTGAATCTTGAGCCACACTTAAAAGTAATTCCTCTAATAAGCCCTTTTATTAGAATCTATAGGCAATAAAGCCCGTACTATTAGAGTTACTAACTAAATTATTATTATGACATGGACCAGTATGTTTATCACGGCTTTACTATGCCTGAATATCGGGGCGCCATCATCGATATCATCTGTCTATACGGAACCAGTTCCTATGGAAGTTCCTGTCATGAGAATCAATGTCTACATGATGGGTATGGTAGAGGTAGATCCAGAGATCACAGTTTTGGTTAATGAAAATATTGATTTTCTCAATGAAGAATTTGAGGGAATTATTGAATTTGAATTCAATCAATTTTTTATGGATCATGGTCATGCTTACTTACCAGATTTGTACAAAGAATACATACATCAAAAAGAGACTGCCACTATAGACGAGCTTATTAAGCCCATAGAAGTCAAGGGAGCGATTAATGTTTTCTTGTTTGATACTTATGCAGAAGCAGGGACTGATAAGGCTCTTATGGGATTTACTCCAAGGCTGAAAGCTCATCAAGAATCTTATGGACTTAATAGTCCAAATTTTGATAGAATATTTATGGCTTATGAAGGCTTAGGTAATAAGTCTACTCTGGTCCATGAAATGGGACATTTTTTTGGACTGAGTCACCCATGGGAGCTAAAGGGATCAGCTAAGTTAGCTTTCGGAATACGGACTAATATTGATGAAAGTCATAACCACATGTCTTATGGTTCTAGCGTATGCAAATTCACACCGCAGCAATTAGAGTCTATGCGCAAACATGCTCTACATTATAGAAAATACTTGATGGATCGTGTTGTCAGAACTTATGTGAGAACTTGATTATAGCAAAGCAGCTCCTAACACTCCAGAACTATCGCCATGTTTTGGTTTGACAAAGCTGGTTTCTATATAGTCGCTGAATACGTATTTCTTGGCAGCGGCTACACCTTCTGTGTATAACTCATCTATGTTACCTACCCCACCACCTATGACGATAACATCAGGGTCCACGACATTAATAATGCATGAAATAGCTTTGCCAAAATAATCGAAAAGTCGATTCATCGTAGCTGTTGCGTGTTCATCATCATGAGACCTATATGCAGTAACTATATCTTTTAGCTTTTTAGATTCACCACTTATTTTACTGTAGTAAGATTCTAATGCTGGACCAGCAATGACTTTTTCGACGCAACCCATTTTTCCACAATAGCATGGCCCACCTGAATCATCCAAGTAGTTATGTCCCCACTCTCCACCGATACCATTCTTTCCTTCTACGATTTGGTCATTGACAATAAGGCCAGCACCTACTCCAGTACCCATAATGACTCCAAATACAACCTTAGCATCAGGAAAATCATCTTTTACAATGCCTAATTTATATTCAGAGTAGGCAAAGCAATTAGCATCATTACTTGTAGCTACTGGTATACCTAATAGTGATTCGAGATCTTTCTGAAAAGTCTGTCCATTAAGATAGACGGAATTACAATTTCTAAGCTTATGTGTGTAAGGATTTATAGACCCAGGTGTTCCAATACCGATTCTTTGAGGTTTGTGACCTACTGAGACACTTACTTGATTAACTAGTTTTTGTACCTGTGACAGTACAGTATTATATCCTGAATCACCCATTGTAGGGATACGTTCTCTTTCAATAATCTCAAGCGATTGCTTATCTAAGACAACACACTCTATCTTAGTACCTCCAAGATCTATACCCCAAAGAAATTCAGACATAGGATTAGATTATACTTTGGCAAGTTCCGATTTGAGATAATCTATAACGTTTACTTCAATCGAATCTGCTCCCTTGTGTACAGAAAGATACCAAGTAATCCAATCTCCAAAATGGACTAAATACATTGATTTTTCGATCAGAGAATTTCCTTTTGAGTAAATATCAATAATTGTGTCTGTGTATTTAGAGATGATATCTTGATTAATCTTTATTCTGACTTGATTTCTCTTGTAGTCATCATGATTTCTAAGGTATATAACTGCCATATCCTCATGCCTCTCTGTCCATCCTACAAGTTCATTATGATTCATCTCAGGAATAACATGGTGCCAACATAGCATCTTAGCATTCTCATTGATCTGCTGTCGTAGTCTTACTGCTACAGCTTCATTTCTATCTGTAGTATAAATGACCGGAAGTTTATCATAGATTCTATCAGCTACTTGCTTAGCAGAATCTTGGATACTTTCTTTATCATATTTGACAAGATCAATGGCTGACTTTAATTCAGATACGAATTTGTCACTTATAAACCCTAATCTGTACATGACATACAACTGCTGTACTACAGAATATCCCAAGCAAGCTCTAGGTGATGGCCAGTTTCCCGGTACCTGAATATAATCAAGGTTGCGCTTCTTAGCTTCTTCTATCAGATGACCACCAGATGAGATGATTACAATCTTAGCTCCTGTGTCTAACATCTGATTGAATGAATGGACTGTCTCTTCAGTGTTTCCAGAATATGAAGAACAAATGGCAAGTGTGTTCTCGTCTACATATTTAGGAATCGTGTATCCTTTACCTACATTATATGGAATAGGACATTCTTCTCTTATAAATTCTTGGACAAAATTAGCTCCTATACCAGAACCTCCCAATCCTGCCACATATACTTTATGTACGGGTTTGTGATGTGGTGTTATCTCCGCTGCTTCTCCGATTTGCATCGCTTCTGTAAGTTGCTCTGCAAACCTTGCAATTAATTCATCCATCATAAGACTATCGTTTTTATTGAGTTGCAAAAGTATTACTTAATTTACTGTATATTATAGAGAATCATGCAAAATGATACCCTGAAATATTATCAAAAATCATTTAAGTGTAAAATGAACACTAAATACGATTAAATGTGACATAAATAACTTGTTTTTATGGACTTCAAATCCAAGCTCAAGCAAAAAGACATAGAACGACATCTATAAAATGCCAACAAAAAAAGACATCGGAGATAAAGGGGAAATTCTGGCTAGAGAGTATCTAGAATCAAAAGGTTATACGATTCTTGAGTGCAATTGGAGGTACAGCAGAGCAGAAATAGATATTATAGCTAAGCATGAAGATATTCTCATTTTTATAGAAGTAAAGACAAGATCTTACGATTACTATGGTCAGCCAGAAACTGCAGTAAGTCCTGGAAAAGAAGCATTAATTATAGATGCGGCTCAGCGATATATGGAGCATATAGACTATGATTGGCAGATAAGATTTGATATAATCTCCATAATACTGGATAAGCATCTCAAAGTCAGTCAATTAAAACATTTTGAGGATGCATTTTTTTACTGATTATTACTTTCTTTTAATTAATAATTGCCTTACTTTTGCTATCCGAAAATTACATGTCATGAAAAAAGATACACATCCAGAAAATTACAGACCAGTCATCTTTAAGGATATATCAATAGATAAGTCATGGTTGACAATGTCGACTGTAGATACTAAAGATACAGAGGTTTGGGAAGATGGAAAAGAATATCCATTAGTTAAGCTTGAGATATCTAATATGTCTCACCCTTTCTTCACAGGTAAGATGAAATTCGTCGATACTGCGGGTAGAATTGATAAGTTTAACAAGAAGTTTGCAAAATTTGCTAAGGATCATCCTACCTCTCAAGATGATGCCAAAGAAGCAACAGAAGAACAGACAGAAGAAAAAGCATAAAATATAAAGCCCCTTTTTTAAGGGGCTTTTTTGTATCCATTATTAAACAACTACAATTTCCCATTGAGCAGAAATATAATTCTCTTTGATGACGAAAAGTGGAAGTCCCTTCTCCCACTTACATACACAAAGCCCATTAGTGAATTAAGAATCGGTATCCTCAAGATATCAGAAAAATGGTCTCGCTTTCTTGATGGTGAGGTATCATACATTACTCAAGACTATCTTACAGAAAAATATCCCATCAATATTTCTGATGACAACTATGTTATCAATTCCAGACTCCTGCCTAACGATAAGATTGCATCTCTCATTAAAGGCTTAGAATTAAATGATGCATTGCTGATAGAAGATACATTTATCGCAGCTCGATTAGACAATGGTCAGTTCGAAAAACTGATTAACGAAAACGATATAGAAGAATTAAACGGAACACTGCTTAATATAGAAAAATTAGAGTCCGTCCTCATAGAAAAACCTTACCACATCTTCCAGTATAATGGCAAAGAAATCGAGAAAGATTATAAGTTATTAACTAAGAATCACAAGAGTGCTCAGATACCTGAATCAGTAAGGACATTGTCTCCAGAAAACATCTTTATCTCGGATACAGCTACTCTTAATCATTGTATTATCAATGCAAGCGAAGGTCCCGTCTATATAGGAGAGCATGTCGAGATAATGGAAGGAAGTGTTATCAGAGGTCCATTTGCTGCATGTAATAATAGTGTGGTCAAGATGTCTGCTAAGATCTATGGCAACACTACGATAGGTCCATATAGTAAGGTCGGTGGTGAATTAAATAATGTAGTTATACAAGGCTACTCTAACAAAGGCCACGATGGATTCTTAGGCAATGCTGTCATAGGTGAATGGTGTAATTTAGGTGCCGACACTAACAACTCTAATCTTAAAAACAACTACTCCGAAGTCCGGTTATGGGACTATGGATTACAATCATTTGCCAAGACCGGTCTTCAATTCTGTGGTCTCATTATGGGTGATCATTCTAAATGTGGAATCAATACCATGTTCAATACAGGCACAGTAGTAGGCATCTGTGCCAATATTTTTGGTAGTGGCTACCCTCGTAATTTCATACCATCATTTGCTTGGGGAGGTAGAGAAGGATTTCAGACTAATAGCCTAAGAAAGGCATTAGAAGTAGCTGATATTGTTATGCAAAGACGTAAAGTCATGCTTACAGATATTGAAAAAAATATTCTTCAATATATTTTCGACAATACGAGTCAATACAGAAGGTGGGAAACGAACAATGAAGCCTAAGACGACTCCTTATTGGAAAAAATTATGGAGCTATATATCTCCCGTAACACTAGAGAAAACATCCTCCAACTTCAATGAACATCTTGAAGTTCTGATGATTGATGGAAGACATCAACTTACCACAGTGGATGCGATCTACTCCTTCGATGATAAATATGAAAACTTCAACTATACATTCGGACTAATAGACTGGTCCAAGCTCATAGGAAAAAAAGTTCTTTGTCTGGGACTCGGCTTAGGTTCAGTTATATATATGCTGGAAACAAAATGGAATCAAGTTCTTGACTACACAGCCGTAGAGATAGATCCTGAAATCTGTAGAATGGCACATCATTATACTACGAGACATCTGCAGTCATATGTAGAGGTCATTAATACGGATGCAGAAATATTTCTTCAATTGGACAACCATCAGTATGACTTTATCATTATGGATGTATTCCAAAGTGCAACTATCCCATATCAATTTCAATCTATAGAATTTATAAGTTCATTAGAAGATAAACTCAATGATGGCGGATTGCTGTTATATAATCGCATGCATCTCTCGAGCAAGGACAAAAGAGAATACAAGGATTTTATATCAGACTTTGCTACAGTATTCCCTGACTGCGAATCCATTAACGTAAGTCAAAATATTGTTGTTATAAATGATAGATCATATCTCCTATAGCTTGCTAAAATTGTATCTTTAAGGGTAGATTAAAAAATAAAAATATCACATGTTTATAATTAATATATATATCAAGTTCTTGCTTATAGCGATAGGCTTTATCGCGGGTGCTGTATTTACAACAATGTTTGGATTTTGGTACGCCTTCCCATTCTGGATATTAGGCTTTGTGATGTTAGCCAGTTATATTTTATTAGGTACTGTATCTTCTGCGGCACAGCTTATTCAGGATCAGAATTTTGCAGGAGCTGAGCAGAGACTTTCTCTGACAAAATTTCCTAAGCTGCTGTATGTAACTAATAGAGCATTCTATTACATTATGAAAGGAACATTATCAGCACAAAGTGGTGATCAAAAAATAGCAGAAGATCACTTTAACAAAGCTCTTAATCTTAAGCTACCAAGTGATAATGAAAAAGCAATGGTACTTATGCAACTCGCAAATATCAAAGCCCAAAAAGGTAACTGGACAGCAGCTACTAACTACTTTAAAGACGCTAAGAAACTAAAAGTTACACAAGCAGAAATAAAAGGACAAATCGATTACTTCGAAAAAGCGATGAAAAACAACAAAGCCCAAATGAGTACAGCTCGATCTATGGGTAAGCAAGGTATGAGAATGATGAGATCAGGGGGTAGCAGTAAAAGAAGAAGGCCCAAAATGAGGTAATGTACTTTAAGAAAGTACCTTTTTTCTTTTCTCTCTTATTACCAAAAGCCATATGGTCAATCCATACTAAAGAATTTGTGTATCTCACATTTGATGATGGTCCTCATCCTTCTTCTACGCCATATCTCCTCGATCTATTAGACTCTCTTGATATAAAAGCTAATTTCTTTTGCTTAGGGTCTAAGGCTATCAAATATCCGCATTTGATACAAGATATCACCTCAAGAGGACATGATCTTGGCTATCACGGATTTGATCACTTATCAGGATGGACTACCTCTCATAGCGCTTATGTAAAAAATGCGGAACCACCACGTGAGCTTATGTCTTCTACCTTATACAGACCACCTTATGGCCGTATGACCTGGAGCCAATATAATACGATCACTAAATCGAAAGACATAATTATGTGGGACGTCATGCCAGGTGATTTTGATGAAAAACTAACTAAAGTTGATGTTCTTAATAATCTAAAAAACAATAGCTCGGCTGGCTCTATTATAGCTCTACATGATACTTCTCACTCATGGAATAAAAACAAATACGCCCTGTCAGAATTTAGCTTATACAACTACGATAAGGGATTAAGGTTTGGACTATTATCGGATACCCTTGATATCAACAGAAACTATTTAGCTGACAATCACCGTTAATAATATAAAATAAGGAAGTGGAAAAGTTTTCTTTTAATAAAGTCATCGACTACGCTAAGAGTCATATCAGAAAGTTGTCTACTCAGGGCATCTATTCTGCTATACTTCTGTACAATGCGTGGGGTCATGAAAATACACCAAGATGGGCTAAGAATATAATCCTTGGATCCTTAGCTTATTTCTTGAGCCCTATTGATAGCATACCCGATCTTACGCCTATTATAGGTATGACGGATGATATAAGTCTTATGGCGTTTAGCTTAGTTACTATTGCTTGTTATATCAATGATGACGTCAGGAAAAAATCTTACCAGCAACTCCAAAAAATTATGAAAAAAGATATCGATGAAGACGTAATTAAAGAAGTTAATTCTTGGCTATAAGCTCATTACTTCGAGTATACTTTTACGACCATGCTATCTACATCATACTGATCCATTTCTAAAGCGTAGAGGTCTTCTTTAAAATACAAATACCAGAAAGTACCTCCTATTAAGTAGGCGATGAAAAAATTCATGAAACTCGTCTTTATATCATCATGAAAAAAGTATTGGTATAATTCGCTGAACAGAATCATGACAAGAGGAAAAATGATAACGTATATCCAACGTACGGACTGTAACCTTGTGACCTTGACGCCATAACCTGAGCTCAGATATTTTAATAGGCCGCCAATATATTTTGGCTTATCGCTAATATCAATTTTCTTATAATTAGCTAATTCAGAACTCTCTCTCACTGCACTACCCACTCTGATTCTATATAATATGAGTAAGCCTAATAAGACGATGAGGTACATCAGGAATTTAGTTATAGATGACTCTACGTCTACAATGTATAGTATAACTAAGGGAATCAAGAATAATAAAACTATGATCACTAAAGCATTGGTCACATATGATGTTTCCGCATCCTCTTTTAATGATTCAAGAAGTGACTCAGCTTTCTTGTGAATTAAATCTAACTTGTCATATTCCATATTGCAAAAGTATTAGTACAAATATAAATCCTATATAAGAGGAATTTCACAGTTAAATTAATCAAAAAAGGCTTATTGCAATTGCAATAAGCCTCTTATATCATTTATCGTTTGTATAACTTCTTAGTTATCAGCAGCTAACGCCTGTATCAAAAGACTAACTTCATTTTTAAAAACCTCAATAAACCCTTTTTCAATATTAAATATCATTCTTTGTCCTGATGCGTCTATAACTCTGACTTCGCCAGCCTCAAGTGCCGCTACAATGGGAGCGTGATTATTTAATATCTCGAACTGCCCGCCAACGCCGGGTACTTTTACTGAAGTTATATCTCCATTAAAGAGTTCTTTTTCTGGTGTAAGAGCTACAAGTTTCATCTAATTAGTTATTAGCTTCTTCAATTATTTTCTTTCCTTTAGCGATCGCATCGTCTATAGTTCCTACAAGGTTAAATGCAGCTTCTGGATACTCATCTACTTCTCCATTCATAATCATATTAAAGCCTCTTATCGTCTCCTCTATAGGAACAAGTACACCTGGTAGACCAGTAAATTGTTCTGCTACGTGGAACGGCTGTGACAAGAATCTCTGTACACGTCTTGCTCTGTGTACTACTAACTTATCCTCTTCTGAAAGCTCATCCATACCTAAGATGGCAATGATATCTTGAAGCTCTTTATTTCTCTGTAGGATATTCTTTACTTTCTGAGCAGTACCATAATGCTCCTCTCCTATTACATTAGGATCAAGAATTCTTGAAGTAGAATCCAAAGGATCCACAGCAGGATAAATACCTAAAGAAGCTAATTTTCTACTTAGTACTGTTGTTGCATCCAAGTGAGCAAATGTAGTCGCTGGTGCTGGATCTGTTAAATCATCCGCTGGTACATATACCGCTTGTACTGATGTAATAGATCCTCTCTTAGTAGAGGTAATTCTTTCTTGCATCGTACCCATCTCTGTCGCCAATGTAGGCTGGTAACCTACGGCTGATGGCATTCTTCCTAATAGGGCTGATACCTCAGATCCCGCTTGAGTAAATCTGAATATATTATCTATAAAGAATAAGATGTCACGACCTCCGTTAGGATCTGACTTATCTCCATCTCTGTAGTATTCTGCTAATGTTAATCCAGAAAGTGCAACTCTTGCTCTTGCTCCTGGTGGCTCATTCATCTGTCCAAATACGAAAGTGGCTTTTGACTCTTTCAGTTTTTCTTTGTCAACTTTAGAAAGATCCCATCCTCCTTCTTCCATAGAATGCAAGAAATCTTCTCCATAGTTTATGATACCTGACTCGAGCATCTCTCTCAGAAGGTCGTTACCCTCTCTCGTTCTCTCTCCTACTCCTGCAAATACTGAGATACCATCATATCCTTTGGCGATATTATTAATCAATTCTTGGATTAATACCGTCTTACCTACACCGGCACCACCAAATAATCCAATCTTACCACCCTTAGAGTATGGCTCGATCAAGTCGATTACTTTAATACCTGTGAAGAGGACCTCATTTTCTGTTGATAGGTCTTCAAATCTTGGCGGCTTATTATGAATAGAATATGCGTCTTTAGATTTATCTACTTCTCCAAGACCATCTATTGCAGCTCCTACGACATTAAACAATCTACCCTTAACAGCGTCACCTGTAGGCATTGTAATTGTAACACCTAAATCAGTAACATCCATACCTCTTGTGAGACCCTCGGTAGAATCCATTGAGATTGCTCTTACACTGTCCTGCCCTAAGTGCTGCTGCACCTCAAGTGTCAACTTATCCCCATTATCTCTTGTAATCTCAAGTGCATTAAATATCTGTGGTAAAGCATTACCCTCGCCAGTAAAGCTCACATCGATAACTGGTCCGATAATCTGTTTTATTTTGCCAATATTTGCCATAAGTATTTATGATTTTATGTAGTATAGGAAAATCGGCACAAAGATAGAAGAATGCCAATAAATACAGCGTTTTCAGATACTTTATTTTAAAGGCATCATAAGTTCTATATTAATAGAAAAACACAGTTATTTATTTGTGTACCTCAAGTAATTAAGGTTATTCTTATTGCCTATAGTCCGATCAGGTGTAGCAGGTTAATTTACAATTATAAAAAAAGCAGTCTTTAATAGATTTGACCGAACTTAACTCAAAGTTTTTAATAGCTTCAGTGCCTATTCGACGACAGATTATGGTTCTCAATTTCTCGGACTTATGCTACTATTTTATTTAAAAAATATTATTTTAAATTTTTGAAGTCTTCTCCAAAAAAATACTCAAATTTTAATTAATCAAAAAACCATTTACACATGAATGAAAAATTAGCAAAACTTATCGAAAAAGCTGAATCTCAAATTAGAGAAGTTGGTTCTGAAGTCGATTCAGAATTAGTATCTGAAATTGCAGGAAGATTTAGCATGATGTTGGACAACAAAGACGCCATGTTAGTTTCTGGATCTGACCCTTCCGAATTAGAAACTGTAAGAAGAAACTTTGTGGAAAAGAAATTAGGGATAACCGATAAAGAAAAAGGAGCAGCAATTGTCAGCAAAATCGCTGATAAAATGTCAGGTATTAAGATGAAAAATCGTGTCGCTTTTTATTACCTAATACAAAAAGAAGTAGGTTAAATAAAACAAGAAATCATGTGAAAGGCTGTTCTTACTGATCAGTCTTTGATATGATTCTTAAAAAAATTAAAACCCGATCATCGAGGTCTGTGATATCGATGCCATGCAATCTTTACACATTATTTAGAAGTGAATTAGATTGACAGTATATCCTAAGCTAATTTGAATACTGATTTCAAACTATAGTTTCCTTTTTTCATATCTTATGTAATGAGATATCATATTGAGTCAGAATGACCAAACGAATAGATCTCTAAACCGTCTATCAATCGAGATTGAAAAATAGCGAACACTATTAATGCCCTCCTTAAAAGTAGTCACTGATTATAGCCAATACACCGTTATAAGAAATCACACATGCAAAAAACAATGCTGCATATAAACTGATCTTAACGAATAAGCCCGTCCTATAGCCTTTCATAACATCACTCTTATGGATCATCAGAAGGATACCTATAATGACCAATGGAAGTACGAACACATTAAAGACCTGCGAAAGTATCTGTATCTGAATAGGTTTAGCTCCAAATACTGGAACTATTAAAGCTACAAGGGCAGCAACAAATGTGACCACTCTAAACTGCGTGGAACTTGTATCTAATTCACCAGATTGATAATCTGCTAGCAACAATGGAGCTATTAACATACATGGAAAAATCGACGAGAGACCTGCACTTAGAGTACCGAAAAAGAAAATGGTTACGGCAAATTTTCCAGCTACTGGTTCCAGTGTATTCGCCATATCGAGTACTTTCTCTACAGTCTTACCTTCTGTAAATAATGCTCCATGAGCAACTGCCATTATAGATGCACTAATTATAAATACCAGTGTCGCTGCTAAGATGGCATCATTTTTTTGTCGTACAAGATCTTTATCTGTCCAGCCTTTACCCTGTATGAAAAGAGGTCTCGAAAGAAAAGTCGCTGCTGCCATTGTCGTACCTACAAATGCTGCAATCAACATCTTCCCATCAGGAACATCTGGAATAGAAGGCATCATTCCTTTGACAACATCTATAGGAAGTGGGTGTACGAAGAATAATGAAATGAAAAATGAAAATCCCATTATCGAGACAAATATGACTAACACCTTCTCAAAAAAAGTGTACTTGCCTATAAGCATAATAGAATAGAAGACAGCTATGATAAAAACAGCAATCCCTAAGGTAATACCATACTGACTACCAGCAAGAGCTGGAAAATTCAATTCTAATAATTCGTAAATTACATTAGAAGAAATCCCAAGTATACCCATGAGAGATCCCCATTGTCCAAATGTAATTCCAACTATAATTAGTATGGCAATGATCTTACCGCCTTTGATATGTTTCTTAAATCCATAGAGCGCAGTCTCTCCAGATATTAAAGCATAATTACCATAAGTAAATATCAATATACCAGAGAAAAAACAACTCAACATCAGAACCCATAACAGCTGCATTCCAAATTTGCTTCCAGCTACAATCATTGATGTCACACTCCCGGTTCCTATGGTATAACCTATAGCAAAGATACCAGGACCAAAAGCTAAAATTATCGTAAGAAATCTTTTTATAAATGACTTATTAACTTTTGATTCACTCATAGGAATATGACATTTGCATTCTGAAAATGATGGAATATTGAATGATCAATATACGGAAATAATAACAACAGTATAGAAGTAGAAAAATTGAAGTTTATTAGAATTAGATTATTCTTAGGTGAATAGTTATTTAGAGATATTGAGAACAATGTCTTATATATATTTACAAATTCAATGGCAAGCCTTAGCAAATACTTTGCTGGTAATAGTGGGAAAATTAAATAACTAAACGAATAGGTTTTTCGTCGGATAAGATTCAAATACTAATTACAAACTATCAGAAATCTCTTCTGTCTCGGTCGTCTCTAATAAGCTCTCAAGAAGTGCCATTCCTCCTTCTTTAAACTCTAACCAAAAACTATTAATCTGAAGCGAGTCAGTCATCATTACAATCTGCGAGTTGATCAAATCAAGGAGGGAAAGAAAAGTAACGATACAGTGCATTCTGTTTTCTAATCCTTTAAAGATTTCTTCAAAGGAGACTCTTTCTTTGACTTTGATCTGTTCTATGATATATTTTCGCTGTCCAGCTATTGTGTATGGATACTTTATAATCTGATAAGAGAATTGCTCCTGTTGATATTTGTATCTCTCAAGGACAGTTTTGAAAGTCTTAAATAACTTGTAGGTATCCAGAGATTCTAATTCTACATCTATTAGCGCTGTCTCAGATATCAGCTTCCTTTCAGATTTGGCAAAAGATCTATCGAGTTTTAATTCTCTATCCTCTGCCATATGCTCGAGAGTGCCAAGCACTTCTTTATATCGCTTATACTCAAGTAGTCTCGCTACGAGTTCTTCTCTTGGATCTATCTCATTACCATCCTCGTCGATTTCTTTTCTTGGAATAAGCATCTTGGCTTTGATTCTCATCAGTGTCGCTGCCACTAAGATAAATTCTGAAGCAACATCAAGATTAAGTCTCTCTAATTCCTGTATGTAGTGTAAAAAATCTTGTGTAATCTTAGCTATTGGGATATTATCAATATCCAACTCATCTCTTTCTATGAAGTAGAGCAAAAGATCAAATGGACCTTCAAAATGTTGAATTTTTACCGTGTAAGAGTTCATTATTGAGAGAATCTTAGAATTTGTAGTTTCTGAGAGCTAATATCTCAATTAGTATTAAAAGTTGTATAGAATCCTATTCCCATTTACATTAGTTTTATCCACAATTATGCAACAAGGTCGTTTATATCTTTTTCCAATTGAAATTACTGAGGATGGTATGTCTACCATTCTGACGTATAATATTTCGCTCATTCACGATATCAAGCATTATATTGTTGAAAGAGCACGTACGGCAAGGAGATTTATAAGTAGAACGTCACCACCCCATCCTATATCAGACATAGAAGTCATAGAGATAGACGAGCAAGGTGATAATATTCGACAATGTATATCTTGGCTCAAATCAGGTTATGATGTCGGCGTGATGAGCGAGTCGGGTATGCCTGGCATAGCAGACCCAGGACAGAAAGTTGTCGCTGCAGCACATAAGGAAGGGATCAAAGTAATACCTCTCGTGGGACCTAACTCTATTATGCTTGCTCTAAGTGCCAGTGGAATGAGTGGTCAGAATTTTGCCTTTAATGGATACCTCCCCATCAAAGAAAATGAACTAAGACCGGTGCTAAAGCAACTGGAGAATCAAATTCTCAAACGAAAACAAACACAGATATTTATTGAGACACCCTACAGAAATGATCGTCTATTAAACAATCTAATAAACCAACTTAATCCCAATATCAAACTTTGTATCGCCAAAGATATTACTGGCGTTGAAGAAATAATTCTGACCAAGACGATAGATCAGTGGAAGAAAGAAAAAATATCTATCGGAAAATGGCCTACGATATTTATCATTGGTATGTAATGATATTATCATCACAGAAACTTTGTGTATCAACAATAGGCTGTAATTTATAATTTTACAAAGTCATGAGTAAAATAGAAATAAGAACTGTAGATGTGGTTCAATATCTAAAACCACTAAGAGAAGGAGGTTCACTGCCCGCTATTGTACAGGCCGATGACGACTTTCTTTATGTAATAAAATTTAAAGGAGCTGGGCAGGGAAAAAAGGCGCTTATCGCAGAACTCATAGGTGGATTGTTAGCTAAAGAAATAGGGCTTAAGATTCCTGAAGTTGTATTTATGAATCTGGATGAATCAATAGGCAGAACTGAAGGAGATGAGGAGATACAAGACTTACTAAAATTTAGCGTCGGATTGAATTTAGGATTGCATTTTCTATCCGGAGCTATTACTTATGACCCCATAGTGTCCATCGCAGATTCTTACACATCATCTAAAGTCGTCTTACTTGACAGTATTATCACCAACATAGATAGAACAGTAAAAAACACCAACCTCCTCAACTGGAATAAGGAACTATGGTTAATCGATCATGGTGCCAGTATGTACTTTCATCATAACTGGAATAAGTGGGAAGATCATCTCAATAGAACTTTTCCTGCTGTCAAGGATCATGTCTTACTTGAAAGAGCTAATGATCTCGACGACGCAGCTACAGAAATTAAATCAACCTTAGATAAAGATAAGATCAGTAATATTGTCGGATTGATTCCTGAGGACTGGTTACAAGAAGAATCTAATGTATTGACTCCATCGCAAATGAAGGCTGCATATGTTGATTTCTTAATGAGTAAACTCAATAAAATAGAATTACTCGCTAAAGAGGCACAAGATGCAAGATAAAGTTACATATGAGTACGCAGTCATCAGGTTAGTACCGAAAGTAGAGCGAGAAGAGTTCTTAAATATCGGAGTCATTGTCTATTCCAAAAAGAAAAAATATCTATCTATCAAGTATAAGTTAGATAGGCAAAGAATACTCTCTTTTTCTGAGGAAGTAGATACTGAACTGATCGCTAACTACCTCAAAGCGTGGGATCTTATATGCGAAGGACACCCAGAAGGCGGTAAGATCGCCGAGATGGATCAGTCGATGAGATTCAGATGGCTGGTCGCTACGAGAAGTACAATTATACAGAGCTCTAAGGCTCATACTGGTTTGTGCCATGAGCCACAAGATATTCTCATTGATTTATTCAATCGATATGTGCTCTAGTATAAATAAAAAAGCCCCAAATTTTCATTTGGAGCTTCTTGAGTCTTTTATCTTATTTTTAATATTACTAATCTATAACTATCATATGCTTTGTAGAAGAATAGTCATTACTCTTAAGCTGATAATATATTAATCCAGTCGTTTCTAATTCTGATTTATTGATTTCAACTTCATTGTAACCCGCATCATATTGCGCCGTTATATTTTTTATAAGTCGTCCATTCACATCATAAAGATTAATCTCCGCTGTACCTTCTGTCTTTAGATTAAATCCTATTGTTGTGTTCTCAGAGAAAGGATTTGGTTGATTCTGAAACAATTCACTTTCAGCAGTCTTTGATCCAAAGTTTAGTTGAAGACTTCTTGACTCTAATCTATCTCCGACATATACTTCTGAACTGATTCTATCACTGTTAATGCTAAGCATATCTGATAACCTACCAGAAGATGTCGCTGTCACAGATAGCGTAAGCCAATCTTCTTGTAATGATCGATTGACATCAGCATAACTTATTGTCAGTGTGTGCCCAATAAGACTATAGTTTTCTTCTGACAATACTGGACTACTTATACTATTAAATGTAAGGCCATTCAAGTCTATAGCCAGCTGCAATCCTTTGATATCTTTAGCCGTCATTTTCACTTCTACTTCTGCAATTTCGCCTTCGGATAACTCTTGGTCCTCTATATTTAATTCTGCAGAATTATATGATCTACTGTCTATATCCTTGTGACTTTCAAAATTTGATGCACTCTCATTGACATCTCCGATTTTAGTTGCGGTGAAGTTTTGATTTAACATGTTAATAGACATGACGTTTATAGCATTATCAGTGCTGTACTGCCATGGGTTGTTCATACTCAGGAATGTAGTATTGGATACATATCTCCAACTGTCACTATTAGGCAATACATCATTTATACCTAAGATAAGTTTTCTTAATTCTATGAGGTCTATTGCTGTGATATTTCTATCATCGTTGACATCTGCAGAGATCATCTTCATGGGATCTTCAAATCTCGATTGACCTAATATATGTCTCTGAATCAATACAATATCCAAAGTGCTAACTCCATTAAGGTAGTCATCATTGTCTGATATCGCAGTCAACATGTAATCTAAATTAAATGGTGCATTAGTAAATGCATATTCTCCATTGCTATCTGTTACTTCTTGTCTCGGATAGCCTGGCATAGCTGCATCTAACTGTGTAGTTATTCCAGCCATAGGAGAACCATCTGGATTAACAATACGACCAGCAACGACGCCTCCTCCTTCATTATCTAATATTCTTAGATTGACATTACAGAAGTCTATATTGGTACAACCGTCCCATACGTATACAGGTACCGTTACAAATCCTTGATCATCAAGATCTGCTTCTGTAAATATCCTTCCTGAAGATCTAAGACCTGGCTCCCATCTGTGAACTTGCCCTCCGTAGTCACCTTCATCCATATACTCACCTGACCCGACAATACCACAATCGTTATCTGTAGGATCATCTTCAATCACCTCTGAATCATAATACCAGAAAGTACCATCATAGAAGTCATCTCTATCATACTCGGCATCACATCTCGGTGGTGGTAATACATTAGTGAAAGTATAGATTAGGTTCTCGTCAGAAGTACAGTTATCAAAACTTCCAATATTAAAGTCTACCGCCCATAGTTCCACTTGTCCATTCTGCATAAATGCTGTTGACAAATTCAGACAGTACGGCGTCGGTGCTTTTAAATCTGTTATTTGGAAAAATCTTGTAATAGAAAATTTATTACCACAACCATCATTAGCCCTCCATACGATTCTGTGATCTTTCTTACTACCTTCTATCCCATCAGGTAGTACTATACTTATTTCTTCTCCACTCGTGCTTTTAGGAACGTAGAAAGGATTAGGCTCTCCATTGACTATTGGGAGTTCATTAGAACCATAATGATAATCTAATATCCAATCTCCATCAATATCGACATCAATATCCCATCCGATCCACTCACTTCCACACTCTCCATTATCAGTACCTACAGCACTTAAAACAACACCTTTACTAAGGCAGTCTGCTCCGACAGGAAACTGTACACCATCAGGAGATACAACAACTGGATCTTCTCTATCAACGAGTGAGATAACTTGCGTGTGATCATATCGTCCTCCAGCATTAGGAAAAGATGGATCATAAGTACACCAGTCAATAATACTCCAGTGATTTAATATCTGTAAGCATGCAGCACCAGATTCATATACAAATGTATCTGACTCTAATGTGACGCCGACGAGGTTACATACCGCCTGATCAAATGTAGGTTCTCCTGTATCATAATCATCACAATCCACAATCAAGTCATCTGGAAACTCTATTGAAGCTGGATCAAATGAATCACCTCTCTCTATGACGAACCATTGCTCACATATTGTCTGACCATCTTGTCTAAACAATCTTCTTATAGCTCCGAATCCACAAGATTGGTTAAATGCTGGCACTGCGTCTGGTTCGTCATCGCCATCTACATCATAGAGTGGCAATGTTCCAATAGGCTTATCTCTTGGTTCTGTGTTATTTCTTATTTCTGCAAAATTAGGAATGAACTCATACTCACCACATGCATTTATACCCTCAGGTAATCCTGTCATATTGAAGTCATTGATGTCCATATCACATTGCAATATCATAGGTTGCGGACAGAAAATAGCTGGTCCTGATTTATCTTCTAATCTTACCTTAGACCATGTCTTACTGGCATTTCCAAAAAGATCTAAAACTCGTAACTCTACATCTATATCTACAAACTCTTGTCCATCGAGATCATCACAACAAAACTTTACAAAATCTCCCCATACGGTATCCTCTGGAAAACAGAATGAATTGGGTCTTCTTACTTGTAAGGTGACATCTGTACAACCATCATAACTTCCATTATCAAAGTTGACAGCAAATATTTTAGACACTCCATTGTCAGTAGAAAATGGATCAGAAACATTCGTCAAACTTGTAACAATAAATTCTTTGGAAATAGATACCGGTGGCGTATAATCCTGAACTACTACTTTGGCAGTAGCTGTCGTAGAGTTATTACAACAGTCCTGAGCTACATATCTAAACGTATGGATTCCTACAGGCACATTATTAGCAGTAAATCCTGTTGTGCTATTACCTGTTATAGCTTGGTTGTAAGAGCTACTTCCCTTGATAACTGTATAGCTGATAATATTATCACATGCATCGAATAGATGTTCTGGTGGAGGAAAATTAATATTAGCTGTACAATCCCAAGGGTCTACACTAGCATGGATATCATTAACAGTAATCACAGGACCATCACCATCTACAACTTTTATAATTTGCTCATGTGTAATGTACTCACCTGTACACCAATCTAATATCGTCCAAGTCCTCACAGTCTTATTATTGCCTCCGCATCCAGGAGCACATGCTTCTAACTCTACATCAGTATAACCAACTAAGATGCTACATATAGAATTATCAATAGCTTGTGCATGCAGGTCTATTTGTCCTCCAGAAGCTGGTCTTCCCTTTATATAATAATGAGGAAAAGCATACCATATACCTTCGTTATTTTCGACAACGAGATCCACATCTAACTGATCAGGACTTATATTGTCATCATCAGTATCTTGATCTTCAGTAGCTGGATTATCAAAAAAAGCAGCTATGCTCTTAGGGTTATTACTCACACCACAACTCGGAATCTCGACTGTCTTCTTAGGTAATAAGAGAACGTTTTCGATCTTAGTAGGGACAGGTCCAGAAGAGGAGTTAGTAAATGGTGCAGTTATGGCATCATCTAATGTCAGAGGTTCTACAAAAAATTCTTTGACACATACAGAGCCTGTGCTCGATCCATTTATTGCAAAGGTCCTTCTGAGTAGTGAGCCCTGACAATCTGGTAATGCAATTATCTGATCGCTAAATCCGATATCGATATTGGTATTATTACAATTATCAGATACGCTTGCATCTATAAGATCTTCTGCATCAGATGTGATTATTTCATTGATAAGAGGTGCATAATAGCCTTCTCCAAGTATATCAAGTTCGTAACAAGATAGTATACATTCTGGATCATATCCTCCAAATCCATTTCCTCCTACTGGACAATCACAAACAATAGATGGAGGTATCTTATCTTCTATTAATATATAACCCCAACAATAATTATTGTTGTTAATGTATGTTACTCTAAATTCTAAAGTCATCCCGATATAAGGACTCATATCATCACCTCCTACGACAGGACCATTTAAGTCTCCTATGACGATGGGTGAATTATTGAACATTATAGAATAAGAATACATGCCATTCATCAAGTCAGCATCGCTTCCTTCTAAGAAAGCATCTACACCTATGTCTATTCCACAGGTATTATCAACACTAACATTGATCTGGTCATTACAGGCTAAGGATTGGGTATATCCTTGAGTCGCAAACAATATCGCTGCGATAAACAAAAAGTATTGAACTGTTTGTTTCATGAGATTGAGTTTATAAATAAAATTAGAAAGTGAGGCTTTACTTTTTTAAAATTTCGTCTATTTGAAAAGCGCTTACTAACTGTAAAAAAAAGCTTTAAATCATATTAAAAACTTAACACATATTGATTCTTTTATCAAAATAGAGTTAAGAACATTGTTTTTAGATAATTTCGTCAATCCGCTAATTTAATAAACGAGCGGCTAAAAATGCTATAATCTGAGTTCAAAAAGTGCTTATCAGTAGCTCTATGACATAAATATGACCTAAAAGCTAAGTAAATGATAATCAAATAATTAGAACTCTTAATATGTTAATCTTCGAAGTCTAATCATCCATCATCATGAATATTGAACTAAACAACGACAATATCATCGCGATATCTACACCGGCGGGATCAGGAGCTATAGGTATAATACGTCTGTCAGGACCACAATGTGTCGCCATTGTAGATAAATTTTTCTTCGGTGCTCGACTTACAAAGGCAGATGGCAACACCGTACATTATGGGAAAATAAAGGATGAGAAAGGAGTCATTATAGATGAATGTATTGCGACAGTATTTAAAGCTCCGAGGAGTTACACAAAAGAAGATGTCATAGAGCTGTCTTGTCATGGGTCACCTTATATTTTAAAGTCTGTCATGGAATTATTCCTCAGTCAAGGCGTCAGGATGGCTAAAGCTGGAGAATTCACAATGCGTGCATTCTTAAATGGTCAGATGGACCTCATCCAAGCGGAAGCTGTTGCCGACCTTATAGCTTCAGAAACAAAAAGCCAGCACGATATTGCTATACATCAGATGCGAGGAGGTTTTTCTGAGACAATAAAAGATCTCAGAGAGCAGCTGATACATTTTGCCAGTATGTTGGAATTAGAAAATGATTTTGGAGAGGAGGACGTAGAATTTGCCGATCGATCAGAATTACAATCACTTTGCCAGAAGGCTCTACATCAGATTACTGGTCTTGTAGAATCATTCTCATATGGCAATGCTCTAAAGCAAGGCATTCCTGTCACTATTGTGGGTCGACCTAATGTCGGAAAGTCAACACTCCTTAATACTCTACTACAAGAGGATAAAGCCATCATAAGTAATATCCCAGGGACAACAAGAGATGTCATAGAAGACACAATTAATATCAAGGGTATTTTATTTCGATTTGTCGATACAGCAGGACTCCGTGAGACTATCGACGAAATAGAATCTATAGGAATAAGTAAAACGTATGAAAAAATAGAAGACGCTAAAATCATTCTATACATGGACGAGCTGTCAGAAGATCATAAAGCTATTGCCGAAAGATATCAAGCTCTCAATCTTCCTAACAGAGCACATAAGATTATTCTATTGTCTAAAGCAGACACTTTTCATTCTTGCCATATGTATGATGTAGAAGAAGCTGTAAGTACCCTACTCAATAGAACCAAAACAATATCTATATCATCCACTAACGGTCATGGAATAGATGCCATAAAAGACACTATCGTCGATTACGCTAATAACATCAAAAACAATGCATCTGATGTCGTCGTCACAAACCTACGTCACTACGAAGCTCTCAAAAAAATAAAAGAATCCCTTAATAAAGTTCATGATGGCATTAGCTCTGGTATCAGTTCAGATTTTGTAGCTATGGACATCCGTCATGCATTACATTACATAGGTGAGATTTCTGGGACTGTGAGTACTGATGATTTGTTGCAGAACATCTTCAGTAATTTCTGTATTGGGAAGTAGGTATTATATTGTTGTCAGACCAACTAACATCTCCCACTTTACACCA
>CAZBXL010000060.1:0-24348 GCA_964495785.1 uncultured Saprospiraceae bacterium
GTCTTTTATTTGTTGTTTGATATTCTAATATAGGGTATTATATATTTGTCAACAAGAAAAACAATTTGTTTGATGGGAATAGGTCCCCTTGAAATACGACGTACTCTCCTATCACTTTATTGATGCTCGATATTCTATTCCTGCAATTACCAATACAATGATTATCTCAACTATAAAATAAATGTATCCCACTGCCGTCAAGCTCTCTCGATGAATAATCATCATTCCTATCGAAAACAAACAATAAAGAAAATTGACTATCGCAATAAATTTTAAATATGGAGACCAATTATCTCTGAGAAAGAAAAAACATGAAAATGAGTAGATCATAAAAAGACAGGGCAGAAATGCTAAGACATATAATGCTCTTATTGAAATGCCAATAAGATTTTGAAAATGAACCAAAACAACACCTAACATTAATGCTGATAGAATGGCACCAAGACCATCTATCAGAAATAATGTTTTAGGTTTTATATTCATAGAAAATATTCTTGTATCATTTCAAGGAAAAATATTCCCTTGGAGAGAATATATTCATACTATCCGATCATATCCTCAGGACGTACCCATGCATCAAATTCTTTTGCCGTAAGGTATCCTAATTCTAATGCTGCGGCCTTGAGCGTAGTATCTTCTTTATAGGCCTTCTTAGCAATCTCAGCTGCTTTGTCATAACCTATTTTTGTATTCAATGCAGTGACAAGCATGAGGGAGTTATTAAGACTTTCTTTGATTTTTTTCTTATTTGGCTTTAAGCCTTTAATACAATTATCGCAGAAGCTGACGCATGCATCTCCTATGAGTTGTGCTGATATGAGAAAGTTATAGATCATCATCGGCTTAAATACATTCAACTCAAACTGTCCACTCATACCACCTACATTAATAGCTACATCATTACCTATGACCTGTGCCATAGCCATCGTAAGTGCTTCACATTGCGTTGGGTTAACTTTACCAGGCATGATAGAAGATCCTGGCTCATTAGCCGGAATGATAATCTCTCCTATCCCTGATCGCGGACCTGATGCTAACATACGTATGTCATTTCCTATTTTCATTAATGACACAGCTGCTGTCTTAAGGGCTCCATGAGATTCTACAATAGCATCATGGGCTGCGAGACCTTCAAACTTATTCTTACCTGTAATGAATGGAATTTTTGTCAACTTACTAATGTGCCTTGCAACTTTTTTATCATAACCCTTAGGCGTATTTAACCCCGTCCCTACGGCTGTACCTCCTAGTGCAAGATGACTAAGATGAGCCAAGGTATTTTTAATAGCTGCTATAGCAAACTCTAACTGAACAGCATAGCCAGATAACTCTTGGCCCAATGTCAATGGTGTCGCATCCATAAAGTGAGTACGCCCTATCTTTACAACTTTAGAGTTAGCTTTAGATTTTTTAGCTAATTCTTTTCTTAGCTTTTCTAAGCCGGGTAAAGTAACGTCCTTTAATTTTTGATATGCAGCAATATGCATCGCCGTAGGAAAAGTATCATTAGAAGACTGAGACTTATTGACATCATCATTAGGGTGCAGGACTTTTTTCTTATCAGTCAGTTTGCCTTTTTTAAGTACATGTCCTCTATTGGCTATGACTTCATTGACATTCATATTGCTCTGAGTACCTGAGCCCGTCTGCCATACCACGAGAGGAAACTCACTATCTAACTCTCCTCTTAATATCTCATCACACACTCTGCCTATAAGAGTCGCTTTTGACTTCGGTAGTACACCCAACTCTGCATTCGTAATAGCAGCTGCTTTCTTAAGAATAGCAAATGCTCTTATCACTTCGATAGGCATCTGCTGACCACCTATCTTGAAGTTCTCTGTCGACCTCTGAGTCTGTGCTGCCCAATATCTATTTGCTGGTACTTTTATAATTCCGATAGAGTCCTTTTCCTCTCTTTGTTTTTGCATTTTTTTTATTTTTTTGAACGACAAAATTAATTAGAATATAATTAATCATTTTATGGTGGCAGGACAGAACATCATCAGTGCTTCATCAGCCTCTCTACAGAACATTTAATATAAAATATTGTTAGATTTGAGAGAGAAAATATTAAACTTCATTACTAAAACAAATTAAAAAAATTATGGCATTCGAATTACCAAGCTTAGCCTATAGTCATGACGCATTAGAGCCGCATATAGACGCTCGTACGATGGAGATTCATCATGGAAAACATCATGCTGGCTACACTAAGAAATTAAACGCAGCTATAGAAGGGACTGATCTTGAGGGAAAATCTATAGAAGATATTTTAACTGGACTGGATATGAGCAACACCGCAGTAAGGAACAATGGTGGTGGTTATTATAATCATAATCAGTTCTGGACAGCTATGGATCCTAACGATAGAGGAAGACTTTCTGGGCCACTTCTTGAAGCCATCAATACTGCCTATGGTAGTAAAGATGGATTTATGGAAGCATTCTCTAAAGCTGCTGGAACGAGATTCGGTTCAGGGTGGGCATGGCTCTGTGTACATGACGGCGGTAAAGTAGAAATCTGCTCTTCTCCTAATCAAGATAATCCTCTCATGCCAGGTGTTGGATGTGGAGGTACACCGATACTGGGATTAGATGTATGGGAGCATGCATACTATCTCAACTATCAAAACAGAAGACCTGATTATGTATCTGCATTCTTCAATGTAATCAACTGGAATGAGATCGAAAGAAGATACGAGGCTGCAATTAAATAAGCTGATATCTTAAAAAATTATAAATGGCTCACTTAAGTTTAAGTGGGCTATTTTTTTCTCTAATTTTTAATTTTTCTAACCATCACACTATGTTTCAGTCTCTAATTCTAAAGTCAATATTATGCATAATAATCTGTGTAACATTAGGCAGTGTATCAGGTATTCTATCTGGGTCAGGAATGACTGATTGGTATCAGAATCTTAATAAGCCTTTTTTCCAGCCACCATCTTGGGTATTTGGCCCAGCATGGACAATTTTGTACACGCTTATGGGTATAGCAATAGCAAGAATATGGCATCAGCCAGATAGCTCTCTTAAAAGCCGTGCTATTAGAATATTTATCAGCCAGTTTGTCCTTAATCTTATATGGACACCTATATTCTTTGCTCTGAAGCAGCCGCTTATAGCATTGATCATTATAATAATGCTGTGGATATTGATTTTATTAACTATCCGCTCATTCAAAAAGGTAAATCCTCTATCTGCTATTCTTCTTATACCCTATATCCTTTGGGTCAGTTTTGCTACCATATTGAATGGAAGCATAGTTTACCTTAATTGAGATTTAGCATTATAGTAAATATTATTTTAGCTTACTTTGCAATCATAATTCAAAAATCGATATAAGCCATCATTGTAGATAGGCGGATTCATTACTGATTTTATTATGAAAATAGTCATTGCAGGGGCAGGCTCTATAGGATTTCATCTTGCTAATCTTTTGGAAAAAGAAAACCAAGACATTACTCTTATTGACAATAATGCTGACGTTCTAGAGGCTGTAGCTAATAAGCTTGATGTAATGACCTTACATGGCAATGCTACATCCATTGATGTTCTGAAAGAAGCAGAGGTTGCTAAGGCAAGTTTGTTTATTGCTGTTACTACAAGCCAAGAAACGAATCTACTCACGGCTATCTTAGCTAAGCAGAAAGGGGCCAAAACGACCATAGCAAGAGTTAATAATCCTGAGTTCTTAAACGCATCTCAAAAATCATACTTCGCTACAATAGGTATCGATCATATCATATCTCCTAATCATCTAGCCGCTAATGAAATACAAAGATTAATTCAGCGAGTATCATTGACGGATATATTTGATTTTGAAAACGGAAAAATTAGTGTTGCAGGATTTACAATAGATGGTAATTCTCCCCTCGTAGGTAAGACTATAAGAGCTATCAACGAAGGCGAAAAGAAATTTGATTATAGAGGTGTAGCTCTGCTTCGAAACCACACCACTATAATACCTAAGAGCCATACCGTATTACAAAAAGGAGACCACCTATACCTCAGTATTAAAAGTGAATATGTAGATAATGTCTTACCATTCTTAGGCAGACAAAAAAAGGACATTAAAAAAGTTATGATCGTAGGTGACACGACGCTGGCTTTAAATACCGCAGCTATTCTCCAAAAAGACTACTACGTTACTGTTGTTGTAAAAAAGAAAAGTATCGCAAACGAGTTTGTCAAAATACTCGACAAAGCACTCGTGATTATAGGTGATCCAGGTAGTAAAGAACTGTTAGAACAGGAAGGCCTGGCACATATGGATGCCTTTATCGCTGTGACACCCAATACTGAAATTAATATCTTGTCGAGTTTATTAGCCGAGGATATAGGTGTGTATAAAACCATAGCGTTAGTTGATAATGAAGTATACACACACATATCTCAGAATATAGGTATAGACACAATCATCAATAAAAAACTGATCGCCGCTAACAACATATTCCGATATGTAAGAAAGGGAAGTATCGAAGCTATCGCTACTCTACATGGGGTGAATGCAGAAATTATAGAATTTGAGATTACGAAGGAAAACCACATCACTAGAAAGACTTTAGGTGAACTCAATCTAAGCGTATCTTCAGTGATCATAGCAGGTGTCATTAGAGGAGATGAGAGTATTATACCCGGAAGTAGTTTTGTACTGCAGAAAGGAGATAAAGTTATCGTCTTCGCTCTACCTGAATCTATTAAACATGTTGAGAGTTACTTTCACTAATGAACGTACATGTAAATACGATATTTAGGGTTCTTTCTGCCATCATAGGGTTTGTAGGTCTCATCATGCTATTACCTACAGCGGTGGCCTTCTATCATGAAGAAGTGATAGGACCTTATCTGCTTTTGACCTGTGTACTCACAATGTGTGTAGGTTTTGGAATATTCAAGCTCACTAAGAAAACTAAAAATAAATTATCTAAGAGAGACGGTTATATTATTGTAGTCACGGCATGGCTCATGACTACAATAGTCTGTTCACTTCCATATCTTCATTTGCAGCAAGATGTATCTATTGTAGATGCTTTTTTTGAAAGCATCTCTGGACTGACAACGACTGGTTCAACTATTTTTGCGGACCTGAGTATACTCCCTAAAAGTATTCTTTTGTGGAGGAGCTTTACACAATGGATAGGTGGTATGGGTATCATTGTTTTGACAATTGCAATATTTCCTTTATTAGGAGTAGGAGGAGTAGAGCTTTTTATTGCAGAATCTCCAGGTCCTACCTCTAATAAAATACATCCCAGAATTAAAGAGACAGCAAAGCGATTATGGTTACTCTATGTAGGACTTACAGGTATACTTATGGTGATCCTGTACTTTGAAGGTATGACTTCTTTTGATGCTATTAATCATGGTTTGACTACGATGGCCACAGGAGGATTTTCTACTAAGAATGAGAGTATCGCTTATTTTGATTCTCCACTTATTCAATATACTCTTATCATCTTTATGTTTATCGCTGGTATCAACTATTCTCTTATTTATGCCAGCCTAAAAGGACAGTTTAGAAAAGTTTTTAGAAGTGACGAATTTAAAACTTATGTTGCTTTCGTTTGTGTAAGCATCTTACTGATGGGTCTGATTAATTATTATTACTCTAGCCATAATGCAGAGTTATCTTTTAGGCAAGCGGCATTTAGTGTCGTCTCTGTAATTACCACCACTGGGTTTGTTGTAACTGACTATACAGTCTGGCATTCTGTAAGTACATTTTTCTTTTTAGGACTTCTATTTTCTGGTGCATGTGCTGGATCAACTTCAGGAGGTATCAAGATTGTAAGACACTTAGTATTTGCAAAAAATTCAATCTTAGAATTCAAGAGGTTATTGCATCCTAATGCATTAATAAGATTACGATTAGACAAGACGATCGTTGCTCCCCGTATCATGACACACGTCTTGACATTTTTACTAATTTATCTCGCTGTCTTTTTTGTAAGTATGATTATCATGACATTTATCTTACATGATTTTGACAATCCGCTTGTCACCTCAGCTGGTATCATTGCCACCTGTTTAGGTAATGTAGGACCAAGTGTAGGAAGCATAGGACCTCTTGATAATTTTTCTAATATTCCTGATGCTGGCAAGGTGCTCACCTCTTTTATAATGCTCGTCGGAAGACTTGAGTTATTTAGTGTTCTTGTTTTGTTTACCCCTTATTTTTGGAGGACTAACTCTTAGATTTTTTAATCTATCTACTGTTTAAGATACTACCTCTTGACCCTTACATATTATTATGTGTAGAGTATTCTCGATGTTAATCTATATACGATTGTCCCCTCGTATTATATTAAACCTAATAGTTTATCGACTATTTTTTCTTATCCTTTTCTATAACAGTTTCCAATTGAAACGTCTTCAAGTTTTTACCTATGATCGTTCTATCTTTATTGAGTAGATATAACTCAGGAGTTACATCTACATAATAAGTCGCGTATATAGACCTATTAGTAGGATCATGCACATTCGTGAACGTCATATTATTTTTAGCAACGTAGTCTTTCCATTCTTGGATTTCAGTATCTAATGCTATAGCATAGACATCACATCCTTTGTTCTTATTTTCATTATACCACTTAACTAACTTGGGTGTTTCCTCCATACAGTGCTCACATGATGGGGCATATAAATAGACAACAATATAATCCGCTTTAGAATCATATAGCGTTTTGGGTTGACCGTCTACGCCAGGTACTGTAATGTTAGGACCTTTCTGACCTACGAGACTATTACCCATCTCACGGCCTCTATTTATGATGGCGTACACCTCCATAGAGTCAGCCCAGAATGCTCTTTCTCTCGTGAAGTATTCTTGAGTAATCTTAACAAATATTGCCTCAGAATCCATGATGGTAGATTTGCCCGGTTCATATTCTAATACGACCCAATTACTAAAATATTTGAAGTATTCGGGATACTGTAATGTCTTATCGATTAATTCCTTAGAATAGAATATGATAGAGTCTGCATTTTGCGGCGTTAGTTCTTTTATGTATCTCTTGAGCTTATTATTAATAACTGGTGTTCTTAATAATCTCTCATCAGAAAAATCGACATTATCCCAAAATTCTTTTCTGAAATAATAGACTTGTTCCTTGTCGCTCACTCCTTCTTTTACAACAGGATTCTGACCCGCCATTTTAAACTTTGTAAATAATAGGTTGGGATGTTTTTTAAATAAATTATCTAAAACATCTATTCGTTCTTTCTCCAAAGTTTTCTTTTGCTTATCCAACGATGTATAATCAGCGCTACCCTCTTGTGCTGCATTCAACTTATCATTAACAGCGGCAAATCTTTCATTAAAATCTTGCTCATACTTAAGATTACTATAAAACACTTCATTTTCTTCACTACCCTTTACCGTAATGGTATTAAGCGGATCTAAGGCATCAAGGGTGACTTCAAACTTCTGATCATCACCTAATAATATCTGTGCAAATCTATCTTTGCCTATAGATACATAATATAAACCTTGATCATATCCGTCAGGATTTTTAAATACGATTCTACCGTTATTCACAGAAGTCGTATCCACTTTAAAATGTGACTCAGCAAAAAAACCAATGAGTGAAGCTTGAGGATCAGTCATGTTCTTAACATTTAAAACAATCTCAGCAGGGCCTCCTTTTCTTGCTGGAGTCAGATTAGTATTTGTTGGTTTAGCTGAGTTATCTGATGCTGTCGTTTCAGTCTGAGTTATTGCTTCATTCGTATGAGCATCGGCAGCGGGGGTATTCGTACACGCAACTAAAAAGTGAAGTATCGCTATACATATGAATATCATAATGGCTTTAAATTTCATAATGGTAATAATTGTCTTCTATGTTTATTAAATGTTATATCTCATCAAAGATGTGATAAAGTTTATCTGCTATAATTTCTGAATTAAATATGTCTTGAGCCATTACTCTACCATTGTGGCCCATATCGTGTCTTTGCTCATAAGACAAACGACAGAATGTCTCCATCGCTGTACAAAGGTCATCAGAATCTTTTATTTCAACAAGTAATCCATTGTGCCCTTCTACAACTGTCTGCCTACAGCCTGCTGTCCGAGTCGTAATGACTGGCTTAGCCATAGACATACCTTCTAATATGATCCTCGGCATCCCTTCTCTATAGGAAGGTAATACGATACAGTCGCTTTTAGCTATGAGTGGTCTTACGTCCTTAACGAAACCATGATAAGTAATACATCCTTCATCTATCCATTCTAATAACGTACTCTCAGCAATCATAGATGGATTACCATGATCTAATTCTCCAATAACCCAAAATTCAACATTATCCAGTTTCGTAGAAAGGTTCTTTGCTGCATTTACAAATTCTACAATCCCTTTATCATATAACAAGCGTCCGATAAATGTAAAAGTAATTTCAGATTTCTTTTGACCATTTGGAAAAGGTGCATACACATCTGTATTTACACCACATCCATTCACTGCGATACCTTTTTCGTTAGTAATCAATTCATTATCTAAAAAGTACTCTAAGTCATCTTCGTTCTCAAAAATGATATCAGAATGAAACCTGTGTGTCCATTTATACAGAATAGATGTCAACTTACTAAGCCAACCATTATTAATAAATGCATAACCTAATCCAGTGACGACCGCTATAGATTTTACCCCCGATAGTTTAGCAGCGATTCCTCCATATATATTTGGCTTATGCGTATAGTGAATAACGAGGTCTGGTTTTAGCTTTTTATAGATAGATCTTAATTCCATTATCAACCTAAAGTCTTGAAAAGGATTATTCTTTTCTCTATCGATATGCTTTAATTCGATATGCTTAACTGTAGGATATTTTTCTTTGTATTCTATAAACTCATCAATAGGCGCAACGACAGTGACGGCATGTCCCTCTTGGAGAAACTTGCGTATGATGTTTAATCTGAAATTATAAATATTCCAGGTTGTATTAGCGACTAATATGATATGCTTCTTAGGCAAATTGATTTATAATTAAATGAATGTTTTATCTTCTATAGACTTTCTTAATTGCTTGATGCTTTGTTCTTTTTCTTTAGGATATACTAGTAAGACATCTGGCTCATCAATGATGATATAATCTTCAAGGTCCTTGATAACGACGAGTTTTTTAGCATCAGATTTGACAATGCAATTTTTAGTATCCACCATCATTGTGTTCTCACCTATAATCACACTTCCACTATCGTCCTTATCCTTGTAGGCATGCAGGGCATTCCATGTACCTAAGTCACTCCAGCCTATATCTGCAGGTATTGTGTACACGTTATCTGCATTCTCAAGGATTGCATAATCTACTGATATGCTTGGCGTCTCGGGATATACACGATCTATGTATGCTTGTTCTGTATCAGAATTATATTGTGTCTTATCTTCTGATAAAATATTATAGATCTCCGGGGCATTCTTTTTGAAACTGTTCAAAATCGTCTTGACACTCCAGATAAATATCCCAGCATTCCAATAATAACCGCCTTTACTGATATAAGATTCTGCAGTAAGCTTATCGGGCTTCTCACGAAACTGATCTACCTTAATAATATCTGATCCTTGACCAGCTCCAGAAGTTTCTATGTAACCATAGCCTGTGTCAGGTCTTGTCGGTTCTATTCCTAATGTCAGAATAACCTCCTCAGTTGAGGCCTTAGTGAGGGCCGTATTAATCTTATTAAGAAATGCCTCCTCCTTTAAGATCACATGATCTGATGGCGCTATAACGAAACTTGCGTCGGGGTCCATTGCTTCTAACCTCAAGGCTGTATACGCTACACATGGCCCCGTATTATTACGTGATGGTTCTGTAATAATATTCTTCTCAGGAATTTCTGGTATATGCTCTATGACGAGATCTTTGTATATCTTATTAGTAACTACAAGAATATTTTCAGGATCTACGATATGAGTGAATCGCTCATAGGTAAGTCTAAGTAAGGACTTACCTACTCCGAGTATATCTAAAAACTGCTTCGGTCTATTCTCTCTGCTCGCAGGCCAAAATCTTGATCCTACACCCCCGGCCATAATGGCGACATAATTTGACTTTTTCTTTTCCATATTCTTTAATTATAACCCCATTTATCCATTTCTTCTCTAATTATATAATCTATTTTTCTGAGACTTTTTTTAGTCTCTTCATCATGTTCTCTATTGGAGTAATCATTTACATTTTGTTTAGCCCAATCTATTATTCTATCCACGTCTCGATATTCTAAAAAATCAAGTAATGGCAGAAGTATCTGCTCTGGATTAGACACAAGCTCTTCATATCTGATCTCATAGATCTGCTCTTCTGGAATATTCTCGATGGCATTATCTACATGTTGCATCGCCGTCACCCACTGCATAGCACAAGTCTCCATTATCGTATGAGTATCTCTATAGTCTTTAATATTTTCAAACTGTTGCCCCCATATAAAACCAGCTTTAGGTAATACAGTTCTTCCTATTACATCTCTTACAGTCGCCATACCATAATAAGGTAGATCTCTAAGTGGAATCTCATTAGACCGCAACCTTCTCGTGACAGCCGTCCTATCTATAGGAGTAGTCCATTTTTTGTAAGTAGAAAGAATCGTATGATGTCCATTTCTAATCAGCCTTATAAAAAGTCCATTGGGGAATATCTCATGTATAAATGGTACCCTAAACACGTTACTTGGTGTCTTTTCCATAAACCGACTTGCTCCATGCGAGCTCATATATTTATAGAATCGGCCTCTTATATACTCTTTAATATGAGTCGTCGCATCTTCAGAACCTCTTATATCGTTATCGGCCTTAGCTTTGCGATACTTCCATATATACTTAGGCTCCAGCCAATAGGCCACATCACTCTGTTGTCGCAATATATCACCTAAGATACTGGTCCCGGACCTGACACCACCTATAATAAAGACAGGTTTGTAGAATTCAGATTTCATTAGGTATACCACATATTATAAAAGATATCAAAGCTATCAGTAAAAATCATATTAAAAAAATATCAATATGTTCTTTTTTTGCTGAATTAACAACAATACCTTAGTGTCTGATATGAAAAGCCGTACAATCCTTATAGGTCTTAATGAAATTAATTTCGATTTTATCGAGAGTTACATTGGCAAAGGTCATTTACCCCATTTTGCTAAGCTCCTCAAGACTAATAAGCTTGTAAAAACTCATTCTGAAAAAGAATATCATCTCCTGGAGCCTTGGATACAATGGGTGACCGTATATACCGGCCAGAGTTACGCTGAACACAAGGTCTATAGATTAGGAGATATTGTAGAACATAAGAATATCAGTCAGATCTTTGAAGAACTAGAGAACAAAGGTCTCTCTGTTGCGGCAGTATCACCATTTAATGCTGATAATAGGTTAAAAAAGTCTCCATTCTTTGTGCCCGATCCATGGACTGAAACCAAAGTTTCTGGAAATTGGCTTATCAAAAACTTCTACGAGGCTATACACCAAGCTGTCAATGATAATGCCCAATCAAAAATAACCGTCAAATCACTATTTACATTAGCCTTAGCTTTTCTGTTGTTTGTGCCAGTAAGTAGATATGGAACCTATTTTAAAAATATCAAAGATCGTAAGAATCCTGGTGTAAAAGCCATCATATTAGACAGTCTGTTGATAGATGTATTTGTTCGCTTATGGAGAAAGAAGAAACCTGACTTCACTAATATATTTTTAAATTCTGGTGCACACATTCAGCACCACTATTTGTTTAATTCTGAAGCCTACAAAGGTGATCTTAAGAATCCAGAATGGTACTGCCCGTCAGGTTGGGATCCGTTCTTACGTGTCTTAGAAACCTACGACTACCTACTATCTAAAATCGAAAAGTTTGATAATATAAAACTAGTAATCGCTACAGGTCTACACCAAGAACCACACAAGCATATTACTTATTATTGGCGTCTGAAAAACCATGAAGCTTTCTTAAAAGAAATAGGCGTGGCAAATTATAAAAAAGTCCTTCCTCGGATGTCTCGCGATTTCTTAATCGAATTCGATAGTCCCGATTCTTGCTTACGAGCAGAAGAAATTCTTAATAGCTATGAATCAAAAAATGATCAGCAAAAAATCTTCCATGTTGATAATCGTGGTGATAGCCTCTTTATAGAATTAGTCTATCCTAATGATATCAAAGAAAAGCATTCTATTAAGTCTTTAGACACTCATCCGACTATTGGAGACTTCAAAAAATACGTGGCATTTGTTGCCATCAAAAATGGAGAACATAACGGTACTGGATATATAACGTCGAACTTTGATATGGGGCTTACTGATGAGATTGACCTCGCTGAAGTTAAAGACATACTTATACATGAGGCCACATCATAACAGACCTACAGAAAGTCATCCCAATGATTAGAAATGCTTTTACAGTAGATCTCGAAGACTGGTATCAAGGTATAGAAATGCCTTTTGATAGCTGGAGTTCTTACGAAAAGCGAGTAGAAGTAGGTATGAATGCGCTATTGCAATTATTATCTGATTCAGATACGAAGGCTACATTTTTTACGCTAGGGTGGATTGCTGAGCGATATCCAAATATGATCAAGCAACTTGCAGATGAAGGACACGAACTCGCCTCTCATGGTTACTCACATGAAAAAGTTTATAAGTTAAAACCACATGAATTTCGCGAAGAAATCAGAAGGACAAAAGCTGTTATAGAAGATCTCTCAGCTAAGGAAGTCATCGCCTACAGAGCTCCTTTTTTTAGTATTACTGTAGACAGCTTATGGGCACTCCCCATTCTCAGAGAAGAAGGGTACACCATAGATTGTTCTATATCACCTGTTAAGACATGGCGTTATGGAATAGCCTCTTCTCCAGATTATATTTACAATATTTCTGATGTTGATATCATTGAATTTCCAGTTTCTACTTTTAGATTTCTGAATAAAAAACTGGCCTTGGGTGGTGCTTATTTTAGATTGTTTCCATATGCCATAAGTCATTCTAATTATAAAAAAATAAATAAAGCAAAAGAGTTCTCTATGTTCTACATACACCCTTGGGAGTATGATCCGCAACATCCTTACGAGAAGAAAATGGAACGCAAGGCAAGGTTCACCCATTATCATAATCTGAAGAAGACCATACCCAATACCAGAAAGTTACTTTCTGCATTTGATTTTGATACTGTCTCTAAGACTGTAGACTCCTATATATCCCAAAACAATATGCCTCAGTTAAAATTAATTGACTTACACGATTAATCGATTATATTACATTCAGAAATAATAACGCTATCTGAAAATACTGATACACATATTTATCTTTTTCTGCTTCTTCCCATTCTTAGATATTTTAAGAATAGGTACAGACACACAACCCAATGCGATTCTTGTAGGTATATTGATTCTTGCAGGCATGACCTACAAAAAAATAAATCCGCCACTTATAGCATTATGGAGTCTTTTCGGACTATCCATTTTATTTGCATTTGGATCACAGTTAGATTCTTTTACCACAGTTAAGACTGTCCTTAATTACTTATCTCCGGCTCTCTTAGCGTTTGTGACTTATAATATATTTACTAAGTATCGATATGAGTTAAGCTTCAAATTTTTTATATCCATGATGAGCATATACTGCTTTGTCGGCTTAGTTCAGTTCTTTTTATTTCCCAATTTCATGACTTTTCTTTTAGCAGATTCTAGAGGGGTACTTTTCGGTGGTAGAGGCGTTATCTCTCTTACTAATGAGCCTGCGTTCTACGGTACACTATGTTTGTTTTTTGCGATTTTCTCGATGATGCAATATAACTTCAAACAAAATTTAATTGCCATACCCCTGCTACTTTTTCAATTATTCTTCTTGGCTAAAACAACTACTGCTGTAGGACTTCTCGGTGTAGCACTATTGATATTTGGCCTTATCCAGATTCTCAAAAGGAATCTTAAATACACAGTGATTTTTATTGCTATTACAATAATAAGCGGACTTTCTATTAACAGTTTTCTCAAGACCTATGAAGACACAAGAATGGGTGAATTGATGGCTCAGTTCATTAATGATCCGCTCTTACTTACAGAAGTAGATCAGAGTGCCGCTGTAAGATTAACTCAGACTTTTGCTCCATTTTTAGGTATGAAAGAAAACTATTTTTTGCCTTTTGGATTTGGCAGGTACAACCAATTCGTTAGTCGCCTGTATCATGAAGGAAAGTATAGGAAGCTTATCCCCAAACATACAATCCAACATAAAGATAAGATAGGAGGAGGCATTAATGCCGTTCTTTTTCATTACGGATTTCTCGGACTTATTTTTCCGTGGGCCATATTTGCCTCTTTTAAAAATAAAATATATCTCTCAAATTACTTGTTTGGATTTATACTATTTATACTCATACTATTTACAGTACAACTAATGCATGCTATGGTTGGATTTATTATAGGTTCTGCTTTATTTTTATCTAATGAAGAATCGTCTCCCGTATAATTTAGAATACTGATCATTATGAAGAAATTTATTAAAGGCAACAAGAATATTCTTTTTTTCCGTAGGACCTTCTTAACAAAATATAGACTTCTTATCTGTTGGTTAACTTTTAAGGATGTCAAAATAGGGAAAGGTTCCTTCATTAATGGTAAAGTGTTTTTTACACGTAATCATAGTTTCGTCGCTGGAAAAAACTTAATCTTATCCAGAGGATGTCACATGGCGGCTAACATTGTAGTAGGCGACAATGTCCTCATTGGGCCTAATGTGGGATTTGTCGGTGGTGATCATAGAATTGATGGAATAGGTGACACACCTATAAGGTTTTCTGGGATTGTAGGATTTGATACTATCACTATAAAAGACGGAGCTTGGGTAGGATACGGTAGCATTGTTATGGCGGGAGTTACAATAGGGGAAGGTGCCGTCGTTGCCGCAGGATCTATAGTAACTAAAGATGTGCCTGCTAATGGAATAGTAGGAAATCCCTACGCGAAATATATTAGAGATAGAAGACCATAAAATTAAATGTATCTATTTTCAGCATGATCCATTGCCGCAAGAAGAATATCCAAAGCATTATCTAATTGATCTATCTCGTAGATCAGTGGTGGTGCCAGTCGGAATGATCTATCATTGAATATAAAATAATCAATCAAAGCACCATTCTCGATAGCATAATTAACGACATGCTTGAGATACTTTCTCTTGGTTAATTCTACAGCCATCATCATACCAGAACTTCTTATCTCTTTTATTATAGAGTGTTTTAGTTTTTGACGTATGAATTTTTCTTTCACTAAAACATTCTCTACAATATCTCCCTCTGTTAATAACTCCAGAGCTGCGTAAGCTGCAGCACACACAACAGGGTGCCCACCGAATGTCGTTATATGGCCCAAATCTGGATACTTAGCTAATTGCCCTAACAAATTCTGATCTGCTACAAGTCCGCCTATAGGCATACCGCCACCCATCGCTTTACCTATACACATCATATCTGGAATAACTTCATACTTCTGATGAGCGAATAAATGTCCCGTTCTTCCAAAACCCGTTTGTATCTCATCTAATACCATTAATGCGCCCACATCATGACACCTCTGTCTCACTTTTTTAAGATAGTCATACTTAGGAATCTGAACGCCGGCCTCAGCTTGCACTGGCTCAAGAATAATCGCCGCTGTTCTACAACTTATATTTTCAAGATCTTTTAAGTTGTTATATTCAATATGTCTTATGCCTGGTACAAGAGGCATAAAAGCCGAAAGATAATCTACATCAGATCTTAGACTATCTGCTCCTATCGTACTGCCATGATAAGAATTGGAGCAAGATATGATCTCATATCTCTGTGTTGCTTTTCTTGATAGCTTCATGGCCGCTTCTATAACCTCACTTCCTGAGTTGAGAAAATATACGGCGTTGAGTGACTTGTCTAATTGCTGGCTTAATAACTGACCATAAGCAACCTGAGGACTTTGTATATGCTCTCCGTACACCATAGTATGCATATACTTATCGAGTTGAGCTTTAATAGCTTCGACGATGTATGGATGTCTATGTCCTAACGAACTGACTGATATTCCAGAATTGAGATCATAATATTTTTTTCCAGAGGTATCATATATATAGATACCCTCAGCTTTCTCTATCTCTAAGGATAAAGGAAATGTACTCGTTTGCCCTACGTGACTAAGAAATAAATCTCTTTTGGAGATAGACGTCATTATAGATTATTGATTCTCTTTTGTGTAAATATTTATCAAATATACTTATCCCTTAAAGATTATATCATGTAGAAAATGAAATGGAAAAGCACCTTGTCGTATCAAATGAGTGAAGTCATCCGTTATTATATCGTTAAATGGTGACTTGAAGCTTATATAATTAATGTAAAAGTGGTTTACAAAGAGCAAAAACTGCATCTTTGTATAAAGCCATCATGCGTAAATCATTGATAATGAGTGCTTTTAAAATTTAAATATTCTAAATAGTTATTGAGATGTCAAAAATTACCGGATTATTCTGTTTTCTATTATTTGCCCAATTATTACCTGCTCAGGGTATTGAGTTTTTTCATGGAACATGGAAAGAAGCGCTAGCAGAAGCACAGAAGGAAGATAAGATTGTATTTGTCGATTCTTATGCTACTTGGTGTGGACCATGTAAGAAGATGGCTAAGAATGTATTTACACAATCAGAAGTGGGAGATTTCTTCAATTCTAACTTTATCAATCTTAAGTTAGACATGGAAAAAGCTGACGGAAGAACTTTCGGTGCACAATATCCTGTGTCTGCATATCCCACTTTATTCTTCTTAGATAGCCAAGGTAATATCCTCAAAAAAATAACTGGAGGACAACAGGCAGAAGCACTCATCAATCATGGACAAGTCGCTATTAAGAGTTATGATAAAACCGAAGCATTCGAAAAACTATACAATGAAGGTCAAAGAGATTACGAGCTAATGGTTAGCTACGTAAAAGAACTCAACAAAGTAGATAAGCCGAGTGCCAAAATAGCTAATGAGTACATCAAGTCTAATCCAGATATAAGTAAAAGCGAAAAAGCTGCATTTCTCATGCAAGCAGTTACCGAGTCGGATTCTAAATTATATGATCAACTGATAGAACTAAAAGCTGAGGCTATAAAAGGTGGATCGGAAGAAGAATTTGTATCTGTAGTCACAAGCGCAACAATGAAGACCGTCAGCAAAGCCGTAGAATACGATTATAAAGATCTTGTGGATGAAGCTATTGTTCAATATGAAAAAGCGGACATAGGAGACAAAAAGAGATTTAAGTCAGAAGCTTACCTGAACTATTATTCTGAGGCAGGGGAGTACGCTTCATGGAAGGAGCTGTCTAAGAGTTATCTAAAAAAATATGGTAAGAAGAATCCTGAATTATATCGTGGTCACCTAAGCACATTAATGGCAGAATTTAACTATCAAGATGATTCTACAACTTATGCAAAGGAAATATATAAAGAACTTATTAAGAAGGACGACTCTACAGATACGTATAATCAATATATCCAATTCTTAGCTAAAGCAAATCAAAAAGCAGAAGCAGTCAAGGTTGTCAAAGAGGCAATGAAGAAAGCAAAATCAAGAGATGAAGATATTTCTAATTTTGAAAAAATGCTCGATTACTTTAATTCTTAGACCTTTGACTTAAGTCATATAATATATGCAGATTCGTTTATTATCATTTCTTATTCTTGTGTCTATCAGCTTCGTGTCTAATGCTCAAGTTCGGTTTGCTAACATTGAACTTAGGGCCGCTAAGCAGAGAGCTACGATAGAAGACAAACTTATATTCGTAGATACGTATGCCAGCTATTGCAAGCCATGTAAGCAATTGGATATAGAGTTTAAAAACCAAAAACTATCAAAGTATCTTAACAAGCATTTTATAAATGTCAAGGTAGATATGGAAGGTAAGTTTGGACAAGATTTTAAAAACAAATATCAGGTCGTGTTCTTACCTACCATCATGATATTAGATAAACATGGCAATCTGAAATTTAAAATAGATCGACTTGCATCAGCAGATGAGTTACTTGCACTAAGTAAGCACTATCAAGAAAAGTTGTATCCAGAGACAGCACCAGCACCTCCCATAGTGCAAGCACCTGTTGCGACGACAAAGCCACAGAGAGAGACTACGAAATCTGCCAGAACTACAAAGCCTAAAACGACTACTGCAACTACAAAACCTAAAATTGCTGTAGATGCTCAGATAGATAAAACCGAAAATACAGTTGCTAATCCAGAGGAAGTTATCGTCCACGTTATGGGACAAGGGAGCACGGAGTTGCCACCAGAAATTCTAAAGCAAGAAGCTTATTTTAGAATGGAGCTAATGGATGGAAGTCATCGTAGTGCAGCCCATAAATATCTTAGTACGCAAGACGATTGGGCGACTTTAGAAAACATGCGTTTCTTATTTGATTTTCTATATACTGTCAACTCTAAAGAATTTGACTACCTAATTCAGAACAGAGTACAATTTGATAACCTCATAGGAAAAGACGAGGTTGATGCTACCGTCAACATCATCGTCAATAACGAGTTAGAACGAGCTTACCCAAGACCAGATTTTGAAAAAGCTAAACTCCTATATACCTATCTCGGAATAGAACAAGCCTCTAATGAGGCTACAGAATATGTCCTCGGCAATCTGCTAAATGAGAAAAATGAAAAAGAGTATGCATTAATGGCAGAACAGTATATATCTGAAAACCAAGTCACCAATGCAAATATATACTTCAACTTATCTAAGATTTTGTTGAAGTCATCCAATAGTAAAAGAGAGCTAAAGAAAATCAGACCCTATATTGAAAAAGCCATTGAGTTGCAACCTAACAATAGTTCACACTTGCTGTTACAGAGTGCTTTAGAATATAAATTAGATAATATCAAAGAAGCAAAGGTAATTGCAGATCGAGCACTATCCGTAGCTAAAGCCGAGGGACAAAACGTCAGAGAAATCAATGAGATGATATCTAGACTTAAGTCGCTATAATTCAGCTACCTTAAACCCAGACTATAAATTAATATCTATCACTACTGGCACGTGATCAGAGTGCACGGCCTCTTTAGCATGGCGAGCATCTTTAATTTTATCTGACAAGTTATTCGTCACAGAAATATAATCTATTCTCCAACCTTTATTTTTAGCACGAGAACCTGCTCTATAACTCCACCAGCTATATTCGTCTGCCTGATCAGGATGAAGCACCCTGTAAGCGTCCTTGAAGTCTCCATCAAACCAATCCTTCATCCACTTTCTCTCTTCTGGTTTAAATCCAGAAGGAAAATCTTTTCTCTCTGGGTTATGTATATCTATATCTAACCTGACCACATTGTAATCACCTACGATAATAACTTGTTCTCTTTTTTTAAGTAGCTTTTTAGTCCATTTTCCAAAATCCCTTAAGAAGTCCATCTTGTAATCATGCCTAGCGTCTCCACTCGATCCGGAAGGAAAATAACAATTGAGCAAAGTCCAATCACCAAAATCTGTTCTCAGCACCCTGCCCTCAATATCATATACCTCTTGCGATATACCTTTCTCTACTTTATCCGCTTTTATTTTACTTAATGTGAGGACACCAGAATATCCTTTCTTCACCGCAGAATTCCAATACGCATTATACCCGAGATCTGAGAAAACCTCCTCGGGGACTTGATCTGATGTGGCTTTAACTTCTTGGATACAGAGTATATCAGGGTTTTCTTCTTTGAGCCAATCCACAAGTCCTTTCTTAATGGCAGCTCTTATCCCATTTACATTATATGTTGCTATTTTCATTTTAATACTTCGAATGGGTTATCTTGATAGCCAATCTCGGCAAGAGTGTTTCCTACTTTTACATTCTGCAGACTTCTCAACTTACCAGCCATTGTATGTGATAAGCACAGCTTAGCACCATTGTAGTCTTCCCATATTTTCCAATCCACATACATCCCTTTGACTGGAATAATTTGTGTCCACATCTTAAATCCTGTAGGCTGATAATTCTCATCTAATATCCATAAGTAGCTATCTCCAGGAGTGACCCCGCCACTTACATAATCTATCATTAATCCGTAAGCACCTTCTTCGACATCCACCAGACTTCTTTTAGTCCCTGGATCAAAAACTTTATATGGAGCGACTAACCAGAAAGAGTCATTGCACCAGTAAGACCAAGCCTTCTGCTTCATCTTCTCTGCCTCGTCACCATCTATCACTTCACCATTTTTGTAGACGACACTTTTCTGAGAATCAAGATTAAGTACAACTTTGTTTTCACCCCAGTTTATAACAGCATTATTATTGGCCTTATCCCATATATATTTATGTCCGCCACCAAAAAACTCAAAGTTGATATAATTGATCTGATCATAAGCCTGCTTATTCAACTTTTGTAGCATTTTTTCAGCTACTTTATCAGCTTCTGATCCAGTCTTTCCCTTAGGCTTATCTTCACTGAAGTACTTCACAGCAATGAATCCCGCCATAATGACTATGAGAATAATGACGAGTAATATTTTTACAATTTTCATAAATTTAAATTTAATAGACTACCCAAAGATGATTAAAAAAATGAGCTCACAATATGATTCTGCTTGTGAATCATATTATTAGATTTAACAATATGAGTATTGTCTCTTATCTTTGATAGATAATCCTACTCTAACTAATATGTATAAAGGTAAAAAGGTTGTAGTGGTCATGCCTGCATATAATGCTGCGGCTACACTAAAAAAAACCTATGACGAGATCCCCTTTGATCTTGTAGATGAACTTATCCTGTGTGATGATGCCAGCAAGGACAATACAGTAGCTGTCGCAGAAGAACTTAATATCAACTACATCATAAGCCATAGAACAAACAAAGGTTATGGAGGTAATCAAAAGTCATTATATAACAAAGCACTTGATATCAATGCTGACATCGTCATCATGCTACACCCCGATTATCAATATACGCCGAAGCTCATACCTTCAATGGTCAATATTATAGGAGAAGACTTATACCCTGTCGTTCTCGGTTCTCGTATATTAGGTAAGGGAGCTCTTAAGGGAGGCATGCCGTTATATAAATATATTGCTAATCGATTCCTTACATTATTTCAGAACATATTAGTCGGTTATAAACTATCTGAATACCATACAGGCTACAGGGCATTCAATAAGGAAGTATTACAAAAGATAAAATTCAACAACAATTCGGATGACTTCGTATTTGATAATCAGATGCTATCACAGATCATCTATGCTGGATTTGATATCGGAGAGGTGACTTGTCCCACTAAATATTTTGAAGAAGCTTCTTCTATAAACTTACCTCGCAGTATAAAGTATGGACTGGGTGTTATGGGTGTGTCTATAAAGCATTTCTTTAGTAAGATTGGGATAGGAGGATCTGATATGTACTAATCCATCCTATACTCATTTAGCAACATAATGTCCTATCTGATATTGGAATAACGCTCAATGTGTTTTTAACGCTGAATGATTTATCATGCAGCATTTTAAGAAGCTATCGGTATCATCTCTAATTTGCATTCAACTCAATACAATACTCAGAATAAACAAGTCTCAGCTTATCTATAAAACAAGAACAGGGTTACTACGTAGAACGTAGCACCCTGCATAACCCCAAAAAACCAATTGAAAACAATCTTTCTTTCCGTTTTAAGGGAGATCTTCAACAAATGACCTTTCGATAAAGTCACTTGCAGTTATTTTTAGCTTATTACTGTTTTCAAATATGTCTTATATGTGTATAAACAAAAACAGGGTGCCATCATATAAATAATAGCACCCTGTACCCCAAAAAACCAATTGAAAACAATCTATCTTCTGTTTTCATACTTAAGGAATCTTAAAAACAGAGTGCTATCATTTGCGTAATAGCACTCTGTACCCCAAAAAACCAATTGAAAACAATCTATCTTTATGATTACAAAGAATCTTATATACTTTTTAAGTGTACAAATTCGATCTGTACCGAATTCCCAATTTAGACGAGGTCACACATTGAAGTCACATTTTATTTAAGGAATATTTAAAATTTTTTTAAAAATATATATAGAACACTCATTATCAGTCACTTAATGAAAGAAAAAAAAGTATTTATTTGTTCTAATTGTGGTCATAATTCTTCTAAATGGGAAGGAAAGTGTAATATCTGTAGCGAATGGAACACATATCAAGAAGAAATCATCAATAAAGAATCTGCAGCTGAAAAGAAAAAGAAGACATGGCAGGGCTCAGAGAAGAAAATACACAAACCTATACTTATACAGGATGTCAAGCATCGTGATACACCCAGGTTATTATTAGAAGATAGTGAGCTTAGTAGATCCTTAGGCGGCGGTATCGTGCCCGGATCTATAGTTCTCATAGGCGGAGAGCCTGGTATAGGTAAGTCTACTTTATTATTGCAACTCGCTATAAGGACCAAGTATAAGGTCCTCTATGTCTCTGGAGAAGAAAGTGCTGAACAGATAAAAATGAGAGCAATGAGGATAGGACTCTCTAATTCTTCATGTCACATTCTTACCGAAACTAATCTTACAAAGATACTTAAGCAAGCCCAAGAACTACATCCTGATATAATCATTGTAGATTCTATACAGACTGTTACCTCACCTCATATAGATAGTACGCCAGGTAGTCTAACACAAGTGAGAGACTGTACCTCCGATCTACAGGTATTTGCTAAGGAAAGTAACATACCTATATTTATTATCGGTCATATTAATAAAGAAGGGAATATTGCAGGACCTAAGATATTAGAACATATCGTAGATACCGTATTACAATTTGAAGGAGATAGAAATCACATCTACAGAATTCTGAGAACCAAAAAGAATCGATTTGGATCTGCTGACGAGATGGGTATATATGCCATGGAAGCCTCAGGGTTAAAAACTGTAGAAAATCCTTCTGAGTTATTGCTATCGCAGTCTGACGAAAACCTAAGTGGTTGTTCTGTGGCCTCTACGATAGAGGGCCTTAGACCTATGCTCATAGAAACCCAAGCCTTGGTTAGCCAAGCCATATATGGTACACCACAGAGATCCGCTACTGGTTATGATCTTAGAAGATTAAGTATGCTTCTTGCGGTATTAGAAAAGAGAGCAGGTTTGTTCTTTGGACAAAGTGATGTATTTCTTAATATCGCAGGAGGTATTAAGGTGCAGGATACGGCTATCGATCTTTCTATCTTATCATCCCTTATCTCCTCACTACAAGATATTAGTATCAATAGCAAAATATGTTTTGCTGGCGAAGTTGGGCTGACTGGAGAAATACGTGCAGTCAATAGAATCGAGCAAAGGATAGAAGAATCATCACGTTTAGGATTCGAACAAATATTTATTTCTAAATACAATATGAAAGGATTAAGTAAGAAAAACTACCCTATTGAAATCATTCCTCTAAGTAAAATAGAAGACTTAGTCAGTCAAGTCTTTTCATAAATTTGTATTCAATAGATTACTTATGCGATTAGTATTACTGACACAAGACGATCCTTTCTTTTTAGCAGAAAACATCAACTATCTTATCAGTCAAATGCCTGCACATTCAGAGGTTGTTGCCTGTGTCTTATTTGAGGTAGGTGCATTTGGAAAACGAAAAAGCCTAATAGAGCAAGCCAAAGAAACTCAAAGTATATTCGGGACAAAATTTTTCATTCGATATGGTTTCAAGTTTGTTTTCAATAAATTCAATAAGAACAAAAAAATAGCTCACGTACTAAGCAAGCATGATATCCCACTCGTACGATTAGAGAAGAAAATCAACCATAATAGCTCCATAGAAAAGATAAAATCATTCAATCCCGATCTACTCATATCTATAGCTGGTAATCAGATATTCAAACGACCTATCATCGACCTAGCGCCTAAGGGATGCATCAATCTACATACGGCATTACTACCAAAGTACAGAGGTCTACTGCCTACTTTCTGGGTCATGAAAAACAAAGAGAAAGAAACAGGCGTCTCCATATTCTTCGTAGATGAAGGCATAGACAGCGGTCCTATACTTGTACAGAAAAAAGTAACAATAGGCGATAGAACCCAAGAGCAACTTATCCAACATACCAAGAAGATAGGCATGGATGCCATCATAGAATCCATAGAAAAAATCAAATCTGGTAATTATACTTTACAAGATAATCCTGATGAGGAGCAGAGTTATTTCTCTACGCCAACAAGAGCTGATGTTGAAGTGTTTTTAGAGGGAGGTAATCGGTTCTATTGATTTATTTAGGCTTTTACTATCAGAATTAACTCTATAAATTCCCCCTAAGTGTCCCCCAAGAATAAAAAAAGACCCTAAGTATTTGATACTTAGAGTCTTCTGGAGGTCGCGACCAGATTC
>CAZBXL010000061.1:0-23172 GCA_964495785.1 uncultured Saprospiraceae bacterium
ACTTTGCACCTTGCTGTATAGCCATTCTCCCTGCTACTTCTGACATGGGTATTAAAAGTGGGAGAGAGCCATCAGGATTCGTCACTGTCTCATAAGCAAGACATGTAGCTCCACTGGCTATCATCGCTTTAGTTAATGGCTTTGATGAAGCGAAATGCAAGTAAGTGAATAGTAATTGGTCTTTCTTTACCAATCCATATTCTGATTTTATCGGTTCTTTGACCTTAATGATCATCTCTGCTTTCTTATATACATCTTCTATCTTGTTGAGTAAAGATGCTCCAGCTGATTTGTATTCTTTATCTGAAAAACCAGAACCAAGACCTGCTGTTTTTTGTACGTAGACTTTATGTCCGCGTTTAGTAAGTTCAAGTGCACCAGCAGGAGTAAGTGCCACTCTGTTTTCGTTGTTTTTTATCTCTTTAGGGACTCCTATAATCATCTGAAATTGAATTTGATTTAGTCAAGTATTAATATAAAGTGTAATATTAAGGAAAGTAAATAAAAAAACCCGTGAAAACCATTCACGGGCATACTCAATTTAATAACCAAAACTCATTTGGTTATAACATAACAAAGAATATGCCAGATATTAAATAATTTTAGGATATATCAATCCTTGATTAATAGACACAATATCAATTAGATTAATTGCTATTATATACCTTTAAGGATTATAGGCAAAAAAAAAGCTCGTGACATTTCACGAGCAAAAACGAATTTTACAATTTAATAACCAAAACTTACACAATACAAATATAAAACATATTATTAAAAATCATAATATGTAAAACAAACATTTATAGTTATTTATAAATATGTATATTTTGTAATATGAAGACTATTGATTTTCAGTTACTTAGCTTTCATTTGGTATTCAAACTTTAACATAATCAAAAATATCAAACATCACATATTGCACGAAGACAATCACCTGTTGATAGTCAATAAGCCAGTTGGATTGTTGAGTCAGAAAGATATTACAGGTGATGATTCTATTATAGAGATAGCTAAAGACTACATTAAGGTCAAATATGATAAGCCAGGTAAGGTTTTCTTAGGATTAGCTCATAGACTCGATAGACCAGTAAGTGGTGCTATAATCTTATGCAGAACTAGTAAGTCTTTGACTCGTATTAATGACATGATAAAAAAGAGATCGATAAGAAAAGTATATCATGCTATAATAAATGGGGTGCCTCAGGTCAAGAGTCAAAGATTAGTATCATACATAAAGAAGAATCCGAATAAAAACAAAGTAAGAGTTATGGATGAACCATTCCATGAGGCTAAGGAGGCCATACTATCTTATAATGTTATTAAATCAGTAGGTACGAATACATTAGTCGAGATAGAGTTAGAAACAGGACGGCCACATCAGATCAGATCTCAGTTATCACATTTAGGACATCCTATAGTAGGTGATATGAAATACGGCTATCCTAAACCATTGACTGATAAGTCTATTGGTCTGCATGCGCATAGCTTAGAATTTGTCCATCCTGTGAGTAAGTCACCCTTATTTGTATCTGCTCCTAAGCCTGTCAAAGCGTGGTGGAATGCTTTTGTTTAATAATTATCAGATAACATCGCCTAAAGAACTATGATGTATAGTATTTCTTTTTACTTTTGCGGCGGTGAGGGGCAAACGGCAAGCTCCTGTTGAACTCCCCCAGGGCGGAAACGCAGCAAGGGTAGATGGTTGAGCGGCTAGGTTTGTTTCCTCACTTTTTTCTTCTTTTCTTTCATATCCAATCCTCTACTTACTATGAGATTTTTTATTGATACAGCAGACTTAGATCAGATTAAGGAAGCACATGACTTAGGTGTTCTTGATGGTGTGACTACTAATCCATCGTTGATGGCTAAAGCAGGAATCACTGGTGCTAAGAATATAGAAGATCACTATAAAAAAATAGCAAAGATCGTAGAAGGAGATGTGAGTGCTGAGGTGATAGCGACAGATTACAAAGGCATAGTTGCTGAGGGTGAATACCTGTCAACTTTAGCCCCTAACATTGTTGTCAAAGTGCCTATGATTAAGGATGGTATAAAAGCGATTAGTCACTTTTCTTCACATGGTATCAAAACAAATTGTACGCTCGTATTCTCTGCTGGCCAAGCTATTCTCGCTGCTAAGGCAGGAGCTACATACATTAGTCCGTTTGTAGGAAGGGTAGATGACATTAATTGGGATGGGATAGGTCTGATAGAAGAAATTGCTGAACTATATGCCATACAGATGTATGACACAGAGATTCTTGCGGCATCTATAAGAAATGCTCGTCATATCGTACAGGCAGCTAAAGCTGGGGCTGATATTGCAACATGTCCATTGCATACTATCTTAGGACTGCTTAAACACCCTCTAACTGATATTGGTTTGGCTAAATTTTTAGCAGATTATAACAAGGGCAACTCATAATCTCCTTTATTCACTGATCAAGGTCAATACTTCTTTAATTAATTTCTCTATCGTTTTCTGAGGCGATGTAGAAAACTTCCCTGTGATTCTATTTGCCAATATTGCATTTAAAGATATGGCACGATGTCCTAATAATTTTGACATTCCATATATACCAGCCGTTTCCATTTCTAAGTTGGTCACCTTTATTCCATCATAGACTATATCTTTAGTTAGATATGGTATATCATATTTTGATTTTAGACGAAGTGATCTTGATTGTGGACCGTAGAAACCATTGGCTGTGATTGTGATCCCTGCAGTAGAGATAGAATCATATTTTACTAAGAGCTCAGGATCGCAAGAGAATGCATATGTAGGAGGTAGGTCGTGTTCAGTGAGCAAGTCTTCGAGTGTAGTATTTCTTAAGACTTCTGAGTCATAATGATGCATCAGACCATCAATACCACAAGCGTACAGTGATGCTATGATACTATCAATGGATACTTCTTCTCTGATGGCGCCCGAAGTACCTATCCGTACAAAGTTTAATTGTGTCAATCCACTTTTGACCTCACGGGTTTTATAATCAATATTGAATAAACTATCTAATTCATTAAATACGATATCTATATTGTCAGTGCCTATTCCTGTGGCTATAACCGTAAGATCTTTGCGACCGATTCTTCCTGTTACAGTTTTAAATTCTCGATTCTGCTTAGTAAGGTAGATTTCATCAAAATGCTTAGTGATGGCATCTACTCTCTCAGGATCTCCGACCGTTATTATATCAGTTGCGACATCTCCAGGGCACAGTTTAAGATGATATACAGAACCATCTGGATTAATGATCAGTTCTGATTCGTGAATAGTCATGGCTTATTTTATTTTTGCCTAAGTAAAATCAAAGATTATAAAAATAATGAACAAAGCATTTATATTATCAACATGTAATACTTGTCAGAGAATTATAGACGAAGTACAATGGAAAGATGAAATCCAAGATGTAAAAGAAAAAAATATTGATTCTAAAACTTTAACAGCCCTTAAAAAGGAATATGGCTCATATGAGGCCTTATTCAATAAGAGAGCGATTAAGTACAGAAGCTTAGGTCTGAAAGAGCAAGGACTAAGTGATCAAGAATTTAAAAACTGGATATTAAAGGAATATACATTTCTTAAGAGGCCAGTATTCTTGGTAGGTGATAAAAGCTTTGTAGGAAATGCAAAGAAGACGGTAGAGGCACTAAAAGAAGAATTAGGTGCTCGATAAAAATGATATAATAGAAGAATTCAAGTCAGTGCAAGATGAAATTTGTACTGGCATAGAAGCATTAGATCAGCAAGGGCAATTCCTAGAAGATAAGTGGAATAGGCCTGAAGGCGGCGGTGGCCGAACTCGGATCATTACTGGGCAGCACATAGAAAAAGGGGGAGTTAACTTTTCGGCAGTTTCAGGCACGATGCCTGACAAGATATGCAAAGCCTTAGGTATAGACCCAACTGAATTTGTAGCTACCGGTGTCTCAATAGTTCTACATCCATCTAATCCTCATATGCCTATTATTCATATGAATGTCAGATACTTTGAGACAACATCAGGGTTGTGGTGGTTTGGTGGTGGTATAGATCTGACACCTCATTACGTTGATAAAACTTTAGCGGCAGCTTTTCATAATAAGTTGAAAGTAACTTGTGACAAGCATGATCAGTCCTATTATCCAAAGTATAAGAAATGGGCCGATGATTACTTCTATGTGAAACACAGAAAAGAAACAAGGGGAGTAGGTGGTATTTTTTTTGATCGCATTGACAAAAGTGTTGGGAGTAAGCAGTCCATTTTTAATTATGTGATAGATGTAGCTAAGACATTCTTACCTATATACAAAGAGCAATTTTACAGCCAGCATGATAAATCCTACAATGAAAAAGAGAGAGAATGGCAGCTGCATAGAAGAGGTCGATATGTAGAATTTAATCTCGTATGGGATAGAGGAACTAAGTTTGGTTTAGATACCGATGGTAATATAGAATCTATTCTAATGAGTCTACCGCCTGATGTCAGATGGACTTATCGATATCCATATAACGATGAAGAACAAGCGACCTTAGATCTACTTAAAAAAGAGATTGATTGGTTAGCATTTCTGTAATGGGATGACAGGATTCAGTATGAAAAAATCCTGAGACTAATTGCAATTAAGAGTGACTACAGGGGATGTGATCGTCTCACTTTCATTGCCAGCATCATCTTTTAACAATATGTCAAAGCTAATCTCATTAGTAGGAAACTGCGGAGGACTCTGACAAGGGGGTATACTATCTGGAAAAATACAGCATGTCGTAAATAACTTTATTGTGATATCTCCTTCAAGTCCATTGGATACGCCAGGGTTAGGAATATCTGGTACTTTGAAAAGATCATAGATGTCACCAGTCCTTCCGTCTGTTATGATGATATTCTCTCTTATTCCATCGGCACCGCTTCCTATATCCCCATCGCCATCCCTAAAGCTAAAAGTCAGAAAGAGCGAATCTGTATTCAAGTCATTCTGATCTATAATTCTCTTAGATATACTTATAAATTCGATCTCAGGCACATCATCAAAGCCCGGATTATTAGTACAACTAAGAAATAATATGGCTATAAATGCAACTGAATATTTATAATTATGTAAACTCAATTCTAACAATTCTTATTATAGATACTAAACGAATAAAGACAATACTTGATTATAAATATATGACATATCTTTTGCTTGGGCATATATTTCCATATTAACTCTATTTTTGATTTTCTTATGACAATGGATATTAAAAATAGAGTGAAGCAGCTGTTTGAAGATCAAGATGAAAACTCTTTTCTTCTTACTGCCTTTGCTGTATATAGATATCAATCAGAGAGTAATAAAGTTTACAGACGATATCTGGATTTGATGGGGTATACTGATAAGCCAATAACATCCCTTCATGATATTCCGTTAATGCCTATTAGTTTTTTTAAACATCACAAAGTAATATCTGGTGACTGGGATGCTGAGACTGTATTTAAGAGTAGTGGGACAATGGGTATGTTAAGAAGTCTACATCATGTGAAAAGCTTAGGATGGTACAATGAAATAAGTCATCGTATATTCTATTCGTTTTATAATAAGAGATATGAAATGTTGGCGCTACTGCCTTCATATCTTGAGAATGGTGATTCTTCTCTTGTACATATGGTTAAGCATCTGACAGAGGATGGGGATGTTAATCGATTTCATTTATATGATTTTAATCTACTTCATAAGCAGATATTACAGAAGCTCAATTCCGATGACAACGCTAAAGTATTGCTATGGGGTGTAACTTATGCTCTTTTGGATTTTGTTGAAACATTTAAAATTGATGACGAGAGATTAGAAATTATTTTTACTGGTGGAATGAAAAGAAGAGGTGAAGAATTGGATTTTGACACTGTTATAGATCGATTGAGTAAAGGATTTCCTTCATCAAAAATTGCTGCAGAGTATGGAATGACAGAACTCTTCTCTCAGGCATATGCTCAAAGCGATGGTGTGTATCACGTCGCTAAAACTATGAGAGTATTAACTAAAGACTTCAATGATCTTACATCACCTTCTAAAACTGGAAAGTCTGGGCAATTAGGAATTATTGATTTAGCTAATGTAGATACCTTAGCTTTCATTCAGACTGATGATATTGCTCATTGTCATAATGACGAAAAGTTTGAATTATACGGAAGGATGACTAATAGTGATCTACGTGGTTGCAATATGTTATATGAGGTGTAATTTCGATTAAGTCAAATGGCTCCGAGAGATATCTTTAAGTTGTAAGCTCATGACAGAAATACTAATATAAGATCATGATCTTAAGAGAGTTTTGATAATGCACTCAGATTAATCAAAGGCTATAGATACAGTTCCTAAGCCATCTATCACTGCATCTAATCTATCGCCGGCAATTATGTTAGTCATAGGTCCTAATGCACCTGATAGTATCAAATCGCCTGCTTGTAGACTTTGTCCTAATTCTAACATTTTCTTTGCAAGCCAAAGAGTCGCATTCAATGGCGATCCCATGCAATTATATCCAAAACCTTCAGAGACGATATCACCATTTTTTGAGAGTTGCATTTTGCAGTTAACCACATCTATCTCGTCTAATGTCTTAGGAGTATGTCCGAGTACATATCTGCTTGCTGATGCATTATCTGCAATCGTGTCTGTAAGTTTTATTTCCCAATTCGCAATACGACTACCAACTATTTCTATAGCGGGTAAGACATAATCTATACATGCAATGAGGTCTATAATTGTCATATGTTCATAATCAAGATCTTCTGATAGTACGAAAGCAACCTCTGCCTCTGCCTTAGGTTGCAGCAATGTATTAGCATTTATAGTCGTACCGTTCAGTAATTCCATGTCACTAAACAGAACTCCATAGTCTGGCTGGTCTACACCTAATTGCTTTTGGATAGCGACGCTTGTAAGTCCAATTTTTTTACCTACGATACGTGCTCCATTACTTGCTTTATAATCCGTATTAATATTCTGAATTTTGTATGCAGTATCTAAGTCTGTATTTCCTATCTGCAAGCTAATCGGAGCTATAGGTTGTTTATTATCATCAGCTGTTCTTAGTGCTTGTGCTATTTCTTCTACATTCATCGCTGTATATTTTAATTATAATCAAATTTACACTTTAGCTTGGGATGCTTTACTTTATTTTTAATATCATTTAATATTTATGTCCTTAGCTAATTACACAGCCAATACTTTAAGTATATTTAAAATATTAATGAACAAATAAATCTAAAATGTCACCCTTTAAGTCAGCTAAAGATTCTCAAATCGTCATGACGCAATTGATGCTTCCGTCTCATTCTAATTTTAGTGGTAAGATACATGGAGGCTACGTTCTTAATCTAATGGATCAGGTCGCATTTGCTTGTGCTTCAAAGCACTCTTGTTATTATTGCGTGACAGCTTCAGTTAATAAAGTTGATTTTCTTAACCCTATAGAAGTAGGAGAACTTATAACCTTAAAAGCATCCGTTAACTATACAGGTAATAGTTCAATGCTTGTAGGCCTCAGAGTAGAGGCTGAAAATATTCAGAAAGGGATCGTTAAACACTGTAACTCGTCATACTTTACAATGGTGGCTCGTGATGATAATGGACAAAAGGTAAAAGTCCCAGGTCTAATATTGGACACAGAGGAGAGTGTAAGACGGTTTGTCAGGAGTATGTATAGAAAAGAACAATCTCTACATAGGGCCAAAGCTTTTGCACCTGAGGGCTTCAAAATAGAGGACTACATCCATCTACTGAAAAGTCAAAATGCACAGATAACTATATAGTATACCACGATGAAGAAAATTATCATATTAGATGCTCATGTGACTAATCCGGGTGATCTATCTTGGGCACCTATAGAGAAAATAGGTGACGTAATTATTTATGAGAGAACCCATGCTTACGATATTATCACAAGATGTGAGAATGCAGAAATCGTAGTCACAAATAAGTGTATTTTTTCTAAAGAAATAATTGAATCTCTACCTAATCTCAAATGTATCTGCCTATTAGCAACAGGTTATAATAATATCGACATCAAAGCTGCAGACGAGAATAACGTAACGGTATGTAATGCAGTAGGCTACAGTACAGATTCTGTAGCACAACATGTCTTTTCTTTAATATTAAGTGTCAGTAATAAGATTGCAGCACATAACAATACAGTTCATAATGGAGCTTGGGCTGATTCTGTAGATTGGAGTTATCGCTTAGGTAAGTTAGAAGAGATAAGTAATAAAACATTAGGTATATATGGCTTTGGTACGATAGGGCAAAAGGTCGCTGAATTAGGCTTGGCGTTCGGTATGAAAGTGATAGCTACCAAGCGTAAGATGGAAGGATTTTCTTATCCCAATGTAGAGCTTGTCTCAGAAGAAGATCTCTTGAGCTCAAGCGATTATCTAAGTCTCAATGCAGCTCTTACAGATGAAAATAAATACTTTATAAATAAGAATACACTAAAGTTAATGAAGTCCGATGCCGTCCTTATCAATACTGCAAGAGGCCCTCTTATCAATGAAAATGATCTCGCAGATGCATTGAAAAATAATCAAATACGAGCAGCTTGTTTAGATGTATTATGCAATGAGCCACCGGAGAAAGATAATCCATTATTTGGATTATCTAATTGCATTATAACGCCACATGTCTCTTGGGCTACTGTGGAAAGTCGTACTCGATTGATTGATATTGTAGCTCACAATATAGCGTCATTCAATATTGACCAACCTATAAATGTTGTGAAATCATAAAAATTTCAGAATAGCTAACATTGGGCTGCTATTAATTTACCTACTGAATATTGTACACGTTTGATAATTTTCGTAAATTACTTTTGAAAATTAGAGCAAATACAAAATATTCACTATGAAAAATTTATTAATTCTCATCTTTCTCACATTAATTTATGGTATTTCATATGCCCAATGTCCCGCAGGAGGTGGAGGTACATCTGGAGGTGGAGGAACAAGCGGTGGAGGTGGTACGCTGCCATTTAATGGTGGAAGGACAACAACGAATGTCGGATTGAATTCAAGTCAAAAGGCTCAATGGTCTTCATTTGCTACAAATGATTACCAGGATTTTGATGGGTCTCCTTATCTAAACGAAAAATTTGCAATTGGAACTCTGATTCTACATAATGATATGGAAGTAACCGATATACCTATTAAGATTGATCTTCATAAAAATAGTGTGGTCGCTAAGAATGAAAAGGGTGAAGAAGTGATCTTAGAAAGTCGATACTACAAACAAATAAACGTGAACATCGATGGAAAAGATCTGGTATTCAAAAAAATAAATCCTGCTAATCCTGATAAATATTATGAGGTCCTATATGAAGATACTGATATGGTATTCTTTAAAAAACAATCTGCAAAAATTTTTAAAGGTTCATTTTATACAAATACCAGTTCAAGGTTTAAAACAAATACGGAGTACTTTATTAAACATGATGACGGTGAAATAGCTAAAGTAAGATTAAAGAAAAAAGAAATTTTTGCTGGATTCATGGATGCAGAATTATACGCTATGCAAGAGTATGCTAGACGAAATGGAATAAAGCTTAAAGAGGATTCTGATTTTGTTGCAGTGTTTGAAGGTGTCAAGAATACTTCTCAAGAAGATTAAAACATAAACCCGGTGTAAGTTCGACTTTCTTTGGTGATGTCGAGCTTACATTTTTTTTTAAATATCTCCGTCAATAATATTCTGAGTTCATTTTATTGTAAATTTTACTTTCTCATCTAAGTCCTCTTAGAATGCAGCTCATTGCATTCATGCTTTTTCGTTTAGATTAATTTTTAGTTCTCAGTCATCGGATCAGAAGGAGCATTGTGTGCATTCAGATTCCATTTAGTATTTTGTGCAAATGAATGTAACACCTAACACAAAAATTGGATGGATAGGCACTGGAGTAATGGGTTTATCTATGTGCCATAGATTAATAGAAGCCGGTTATAATCTCTTTGTATACAATAGAACTAAGTCTAAGACTGAAACATTAATTTCATCTGGTGCTCATTGGTGTAATTCACCTAAAGAGGTCGCTATACAATGCGATATTATTTTTACTATTGTTGGGTATCCTAATGATGTGGAGGAGGTTTATTTTGATCAAGATGGTATATTTTCAGGATGTAAGGAGGGTGTGATCTTAGTAGATATGACGACAACAAAGCCGAGCCTTGCAAAAAAGATTTTTAGAGAGGCAAAGTTCTTAAGTGCTACAAGTATTGATGCTCCAGTATCTGGAGGAGATATTGGTGCTAAAAATGGTAAGTTATCTATCATGGTTGGCGGGGAAAAATCTGCTGTTGATTCTATCATGCCTCTACTAAATATTATGGGAGCTAATATCGTCTATGAGGGTGCTGCAGGTTCTGGTCAGCATACTAAAATGTGTAATCAGATTACAATTGCAGGTACGATGATAGGAGTGTGTGAGAGTCTCTTATACGCTCATAAAGCCGGTCTTAATCCGGAGACTGTACTTGAAGCTATAAGTGGTGGTGCAGCAGGTTGTTGGACATTAAACAATTTAGCTCCTCGTATTAATAAAAGAGATTTTGAGGCTGGCTTTTATGTTGAACACTTCATCAAGGATATGGAAATTGCCCTTGATGAATGTAGGACTATGAATATATCACTTCCTGGATTAGCATTAGTACATCAACTCTATAAATCTGTAGAAGCTCAAGGGTATGGTAGAAAAGGCACCCAAGCATTAAGTTTAGCACTGGAACAACTATCTAATATTTAGTTATGAATACATAACTTTTTACCCTGAAAAGGGGATAAGTAATTATTCATTTATTTGATAATTTTACTTTTAGCTCTCTGCATATACCCCAGTAGCGAGTTCATGGTTTGTATATTATTTTTTGAAAACAATTAATTAAAAGTATTCTAGTATGAAGTATATCATCTTGATTCTGATCGTTGGTATGACACAAGCTACACAGGCACAATTTCTAAAAAATATAATGAAAGAAACGACCGATAAGGTGGCGGATAAGATGGCTGATCAGTTGTCTGATAGAATCGCTGATGAGATTGCTTACGCCGTTATGAAGCCTATAAATAGATCTTTGGATTCTATGTTGAGGCATAGATATGAATCTGATTCCTTAAGTGGTGAAATTCTTTATGCTGATTATAGTGCTTTTCTTTCTGGTATGAATAGATCTGAAGACGTACCTGAGACCTATCATTTTGATGTTAAGATAGTCGCTGAGTTAGAGGACGACAATCAGAAGAAGACGGAAGCTACATTCTATTATTCTAAGTCTGGCGATTATATAGGATTAGGTCAGGATGATAATTTGATGGTTATGGATTCTAAAAACGATCTGATTGTCACATATAATAATGAAGATAATATGGCTTACGCTTTACCTAACATGATGAAGCTTGGCTCTATCTATGCTCAACAAGAGATCAAAGATAATGCTGAGAATTATACAATTGAAAAAACTGGTAAGAAGAAAAAAGTCAGTGGTTATCAGACATTAGAGTATAAGGTATACAATGCAGATGAAGAACATAAGTTTTACATGGCTGAGAACTTTCCGGTATCGTGGGTAGATAGCTATAGTGCTATGATGTCAGAAATGGCACCATCCGTAGATATGGGTAGGTGGGAAGATGTAGAAGGAATGTTACTAAAATCTGAGACGAAAGAAAATGGAAAGCTCGTGAGTAAAATGGAAACAGAGAAAGTAGATCTTAAGGGCTTCACTATCGAGAAGAAGGATTATAAATTTGGAAATTATCAAGATAATTGATTACTCTCATTTTGCCATTGCTTTTCTATTCTTGTCTTATACAAGATTATTTGGAATAGAGATCGTCCGAGCATAAATGCAACCATTGCAGCCCATATTGAAACAAAAGGATATCTACCTTTTGTAATATAAAAAATGATGAAGAAAAATAAGGTTGCTATAAGCATAGAATCTCTTAGTTCTTTAGCTGCTGTAGCACCACTGAATACACCGTCCCATATAAATGCCAAAGCTCCAGAAATCGAAACCAATGCTAACCAAATAAAGTAGGGTTGTGCATCTTCTATGAGTTGGGTATTAGTCGTCATGATACTTAATATGGAACTCCCAGATAATATAAATCCTATCGAGAAGAGGGCTCCAAATCCCAAACCATAAATCAGACATTTTTTAATTACAGACTTAACATTGCTAAGTGATTGAGCACCGAGATATTTTCCTACAAGACTTTCAGAAGCATAAGCGAAGCCATCAACTGCATAGGCCATGAAATAGAATAACTGCAATAACATCTGATTAATAGCAAGATAGTCATCATCTATCTGTGATGAGTAATTGGTATAAAAACTAAAAACCAAAATCATACATAGATTCCTGATAAACATATCTCTATTAATACTAAGAAAACGTAGCATCTCTTTGGCCTTAAAAACAGCCCTGTCAAAATAATTTATAACATCAGTTTTATACTTTTTGACGATAATGCCTAACGCTAAAATAAATGTAATAAGTTGGGCAGCCATGGTACCATAAGCGACTCCTGCAACTGCCATATCCATATGTATAACTAAATACCAACTGAATATTATATTAAGCACATTAGAAGAAATAGTCAAGATCATAGGAGAGACTGCATCTTGCATGCCAAAGAACCAACCTCGTAATGCGAATATGCAAATCACTGCTGGGGCAGCTAATACGCGGATAGAAAAATATTCGTAAGCTAATGACTCTACTTGGTCACTACCACTGAGTAAACCAAAACACAGATGACCTAAGGGGCGATGAAATATGAGAATAACCAATCCCAAAGAGAATCCAATGATTGAAGATCTATATAGTAATCGATAGCATTCTTTATGATGGCCTCTGCCAAATGATTGTGCTGTAAGTCCAGTTGTTCCAGGTCTCAAGAATCCTAAGCCCCAATAAAGAATATTAAATATTATACCTCCTAATGCGATAGCACCAATATATGCAGGATCGTCCATCCGTCCCATCAATGCTGTATCTACTATGCCTAAGAGAGGTATAGAAATATTAGCAATAATATTGGGTATGGCTATTTTAAATATTTCTTTATTAAGTGTCACTGCTGGTTTGAATATTGGGAGAATAAAAAAAGACTGCTGTAGAGCAGTCTTTTTTTAATTATATCACTACGTCTATGTCCTATACGTTTGCTGGAATTCTTAGAGTTTGTCCAGGATAGATTTTGTCTGGATGATCTAACATGGGTTTGTTAGCCTCGAAGATAGCATTGTACTTCATCGGATCACCATACACTTCTTTAGATATTTTAGACAGCGTGTCCCCTGATTTGACAACATGAAATGTAGCTTCAGGCTCAGGGTTAGTTACCGTAATCATATCTTCCACACACCCAACACAATCTACATTGCCAAGTGCCAGTATGACTTTTTCTCTGTCAGCGTTTGTTTCCGTTTGACCAAAAACAGTTACTTTTTCAGATAAGTCCACATCTAAGTTCTGAATAGGTAAGCCAAGACTCGTTATTTCTGCCATTAATAATTCCTCCTTACTCGGACCCACCATTTCTTGAGTGCCTGAAGATGTAGTTGTTTCTTCTTTTTTTCCGAATAATTTTTTTCCTGCTCCTTTGATAAAAGAGAATAATCCCATATGGTAATTGTTTATTAGGTTATAAAGGCATAAAAGTAGGGATTTTTAGAATACCTAAGTTGACTTAAGTCTAATCTTAGAATGAGCCATACTTACCTTTCCAAAGTTGTGTGAGATGTTGCTGTATTTTTTGCTCATTAGGATTGTTGTCTGGATTATAAAAGGCTTTACCTGAGATACTTTCTGGTAAGAATTCTTGCTTTACAAAATTAGATGTATGGTTATGAGCATATTTATAATCTTTACCATAATCTAATTTTTTCATTAACTCTGTCGGAGCATTTCTAAGGTGCAATGGAACGCTAAGATTTCCTGTCTCTTTAATTGTAGCAAGTGCAGCATCTATAGCTAAGTAGGTAGAGTTACTCTTAGGAGAAGATGCAAGATATACTGCACACTGACTCATGATAATTCTACCTTCAGGCATGCCAATATTGTGTACAGCTTGAAAGCAACTATTAGCTAATAACAATGCGTTAGGATTAGCTAATCCGATATCCTCTGAAGCTAAGATGATCATACGACGACATATGAACTTAGGATCTTCCCCTCCAGCGATCATTCTTGCTAAATAATATACAGCGGCGTTGGGATCGCTGCCTCTTATGGACTTGATAAACGCAGAGATTACATCATAGTGCATCTCACCTGACTTGTCATATATGGCGATGTTAGCTTGTATGCTGTTTTCGACAAGCTTATTATTTATTACTATTTCTTTGGACGTATCTGCGCTATTGATTACAATCTCGAGAAGATTATATAGTTTCCTTCCATCACCAGAGCTGTATTTAAGTAATGCATCATACTCATTTATCTTCACATTTAGAGAGCTAATATAGGGGTCTCTGGCGATAGCGTTATCGATCATAGAGATCAGATGGTTCTTGTCCAAATGATTAAGAATAAAGACCTGACATCTAGACAATAATGCTGAGATGACTTCAAAAGATGGATTTTCTGTCGTAGCTCCTATTAGTGTTACAATGCCTTTCTCTACAGCTCCTAATAAAGCATCTTGTTGGGACTTACTGAATCGATGTATCTCATCTATAAAGAGGATAGGAGAGGCAGAATTAAAAAATTTCTGACTTTCTGCACTCTTGATAACTTCTCTAATATCTTTTACCCCTGCGTTTATGGCGCTTAATTGATAAAATTTCTTCCCAGAACTTTCAGCGATGATTTGTGCTAATGTTGTCTTACCCACACCTGGAGGTCCCCAGAGTATCAGTGATGGTACTCGACCTGCTTCTATGACTTTTCTTAGTGTTCCATTCTCACCCAGAATCTCTTCTTGACCTATGTATTCTTTTAGAGAATGAGGTCTCATTCTTTCGGCTAAAGGTTGCATAACATGAATTTATGTATTGCAAAAGTAAGACTATAGATTTTAAGTGTACTATTTGTTGGTTTCTTATTATCCTGTTTCTATTCAGTTGTACGGACTTAAATATATAGATGCTACACAAAAAAAGTGCTGATTAATATCAGCACTTTTTTTATTGTTTGTATGTCGTATTAGGTCAATTGATTTTAATCCTTGTAGTGGCATGCGGCATGGCCATCAATCTTTGTTTAGAGATTTTCTTACCACTCTCCTCACATAAGCCATAGATTCCCTTATTGATTTTTTTGATAGCTTTCTTATAGTCATTTAACTTTGACTTTGTTCTTCTTCGCATATCCTTCAGGATCTCTCTGTTTCTTACTTTAGAAGCATCAGCATCATACTGTATTCCTGATTGCTTAATGTATTCTTTTTGATCTGCAAGTAGTCCGTTTAGTGATTTTAATTCCTCACTTGACTCTTCTATGCCTTCTCTCAGTTTCTTCTTAAAGAAAGATATTTCTTTATTACTAAATCTATTTGATTTCATGTTATTGGCTTTTTATTTTTTTGTTTATAGCTTGTAGTTCAGCATTTTTTGTCTTTAGATTAGATTCAGAATCTTTTATATCACTACTTGCTTCGGCTATTTTTTCTCTTAGCTCCCTATTCTCATTTTGAAGATCCTTAATCTTTTTCTCATTTTTCTCGATCTTATTTTCCATGTCTTCTTTATTTTCAACCAAATCCTTCATGTTATCTTCGGAATCTTCTATTCTCTCCATGTAGTATTCTGGTAAGTACTCAGCTACAAATTCATGTACAATTTCGTTTAAACCCCTAAATGCAATTGGATTATCTATCTTATTAAAATAAGGACCATCTGCTGGTTTAGCGAATACGTGCAGACGCGTTTTGCCCTTAGCAGACTCATCCACTCTTGCGCTAAGTTTCAGTTTCTTGTTAGAAACTTTTGCTATGATAACATCGTCAGCAGACATGACGTCTTTGTTGAAAAACAATAACTTTTTTCCGTCTAAATCAACGTTATAATTATCATTCATCCAATCTTCGAATTTATCTTTTATAGTTGATACATCCGGCTCTAATGTAGCAGTGACTGTTTGTATATTCTGATCTTCAAAATCTATGAAGTCGTTGGAATACTTTAGAGTCTGAGCTGTGGAAAGAGTGGTTATGAATAATGTGATGTTTAATAATATATATTTCATGTTTAAGATTTTTGCTAACTATACTTCCTTAATGTGTATTATGTTCGGTTTTGTATGAGTCTCCATGAACTGATAGAATACATACGTATATATGATTTCTAAACGGTGACCCTGTAGTATCAAATGTTGAGGCGGATATAATTGCCAATTATCTTTGGGTTTTAGGATAGAAAGGAAAACGATGAGAGATACTTCTTCTATTGACTAAATAAAAAAAAGAAGCCATTTCTAAAATGACTTCCTTATTTGTTATTTCGATAGTCTTTAACTTATAGGATAATATGTTAGATCCATCAAGCTAAGTTTAAATATTATTTGTTTGATTCATCAACAAGTTCGTTTTGTACTTCTTGGACGTTAGCAAATTCTGTAATATAATCAGCGAGAAATTCATGAACTACATTTTCTAAAGCTAAGAACTGTTCTTGATTTGTTTTGTAACTTATATAGACACCGTTATAGTCTTGTGCAAAAACATTGAGCAGTGTTTCGCCTTGAATGGTTTCGTCTAATTTGAAATCGATTTTGATTGGCTTTTCTGAGATACTTGGGATCAATACGTTCTCCACAGATATGATATTATCTATGGGATTTCTTACAGCATTACCTTCAAACTTAACATCATAATAGTCAGCCATCCAACCTTTAAGATAATTTTCGATAGATTCGACATCATAATCTAATGTTGCTGACGCTGTCTGTATGGTTTGACCATCATAGTTTATGAAATTACTGGTGTATTCTGAGAATTGAGACACGAGAAGTGTTGGTAGTAAGATCAATACAATTTGAATAATTCGTTTCATAGTCTACATTTTTGGTTATATCATTGAAACCTCTAAATTCCTTTTTTGTTCGATACTAAATTTTCTACTTTAGTTACTCAGTTGTTCTAAAGTACTTTCTTTAAGAAGTTTTTTTTACAACCTAATGTTTGATTATTTAAGCGTATGGACTCAAATGAAATTTTAGATTATATAGAACTCAAACTAAATGAGTCTAAGGATATCATTAAGGCTAAAAGTATGAAGTCTTATATGAAGGAGCATTATGATTATCTTGGATTGACAGCACCTGTAAGAAAAGAGATATTTAAAAAATTATGGTCTGATCATAAGAATACCATAGTAGATAACTGGCCTACATTGGTTACTAAGCTATGGGGGATGGACTTCCGAGAGTATCAGTATGTAGCAATGGATATCATAAGAAAAATTGAAAAGAGATTAACGACTAATGATTTACCATTGATAGAGAAACTGATTCTATCTAAATCATGGTGGGACACGGTTGATTTCTTAGCATCACATGGAGTGGGTCATATTTTAAAGAATAATAGACAGTTGCAGTTATTGACTGCTGAACGATACATCAATTCTGATGATATGTGGCTGCGTAGAACTGCTCTAATCTTCCAATTATTTTACAAGAAAGATACTGATGCGGAATTACTTACAGCATTGATAGATCATACCCTCGGCTCTAAGGAATTTTTCATTAACAAAGCAGCTGGTTGGGCCCTAAGACAATACTCTCGTACTGATCCACATTTCGTTGCAGAATATATAGACTTACAAAGGGATCAATTAGCGCCACTCACATTACGGGAGGGATCTAAATATCTCTAATCACTATACTTAATTAGGAAGACAATTTCTCATCTGATACATTTATCATTCTCAATTAATTTTTAAAGCTGCATGATTTATCGAGGGGCTGTTTATACAGCTATCGATATTATGTGTGTATAGTATAAATTTGATTTTATTTATATGATTTGTCTTTCTTGTCAGGGTTAATACTTTAAGATTTTTGCCTTTTTAATATTTAATTTGATTGATTTTATATAAATTTTTAGTTGGATTAATCAGTAGCATTATAGATTTCAAACTATTGAATATCAGTTGTTTAATAATAATTTAACTCTGTTTATTACTTTATTTATGTAGGAGTTTAACGGAATTTTGCGTTTTCTGTGATATAGACTTGATTTACATTTGAATAACAATATATTTCAAAATGAGAACAAGTTATCACACAGCTAAATACCCTACGATGAGTGAACCCTCAGATCATACACGAATACCCATATCTTGTGTCAAAACTGTAGAATTTGTCCTACCTCAAGAGATCATAAGGATAGAGGGGATGGAAAATTACTCACGAGTATATCTTAAGGACAGGAAGCCACTGTTAAGCAATAATAATATCGGCTTTTATAAATCTTATTTGTCAAGTATGAAATTTATTAGTTGTCACAAATCGCATATAATTAATATCGATTGTATCATTAGATACCATAAAGAAGGATTCGTAGAAATGATAGGTAATGAAAGTGTTCCAATAGCTCGTAGAAAAAAGAAGGAATTCTTAAATGCCGTTATTATGAAATCATTTAAGAAAACGAAATAAGTCCGTAGAGTAAAAAAGAATAAATCGATATTTTTCTATCCAACCTCTACAAAGAAGGTATTCTTGTTAACCAAGACTCAGTCTTAATTAGGGTTATTTTCCAAATACTTTCTAAGACTATCATCCAATAAATATGTCCATCCTTGTACTCCGCTTTCTCTCTCAAATTCTGGTATGTCTTCTGGAAATGGATCAGTCACTACCGATGTAACAGTAAGCTCAGTTTGATGTGCTTTTTGCTCTAATTCAAACATAGAATAGGAGGCGCCTGGATGTTCTGCAATAAGCCAATTGTATTTTATTTTTTGTAGATGTATGACTTCAGTAACTTCCCAAATGTGAGTGTATTTTCTGTCTTCAACCATTACAATAAATGATGTCTTGTGACCCACTTTGGCCTCAAATGATTCTAAAGCATCGAAATACCATTTTTGCATATGATCAAGTTCAGTAATGGCAGACCATACTTTATTTAATGACGCATTGTAACTGAATTTTAATACTATAGGATCTTGGAGTTGACTCATTATTTTTACAAGCTTGTATTGATATAAATAAAGTGTCTAACTTATATCAAGTTAAACATTTTCTGAAAATATATTACATCATTTATGTTCTTCTACCTATACTGTGAAGTTCATAATTGTCTTCTCTATAATATCGCAACAATCTTGAAGTTGCTCTTCTGTCATGACAAGCGGTGGCGCAAATCTAATAATGTTACCATGTGTGGGTTTAGCTAATAATCCGTTGTCTTTCAGTGCCACACAGATATTCCATGCTGTCTTACTGTCCTCCGTATCATTGATGACGATAGCATTTAACAAGCCCTTTCCTCTGACTAAATTAACAAGTTCAGATTTGTCACATAGCACTTGCATTCTCGATCTGAATATCTCTCCTAATCGTGAAGCATTACCTGCTAAGTCTTCATCAGCGATGACATCAAGTGCTGCCATACCTACGGCACATGCTAAGGGATTACCTCCGAAAGTAGAGCCATGTTCTCCAGGCTTAATGCACATCATTATTTCATCATCTGCAAGCACTGCTGAGACTGGGAACACACCACCTGATAATGCTTTACCTAAGACTAATATATCTGGTCTGACTTCCGGATTGTGTCCGCAGCTCTTCTCACAAGAACAATTGCCGCATGTCGCAAGTAACTTTCCTGTACGAGCGATTCCAGTCTGTACCTCATCGGCGATGAAGAGGACATTATTTTCTTTACACAGATCATATGCTCCTTTGAGATATCCGTCCTGGGGTACTTTTACACCCGCTTCTCCCTGTATAGGTTCTACAATAAATCCAGCAGTATTAGGATCTTTGAGAGCCTCAGCGAGAGCATCTAAGTCATCGTAAGGAATAACTTGAAATCCTGGCATATATGGCCCAAATCCAGTTGTGCTATCAGGGTCAACAGAGGCAGATATCACAGCTAACGTTCTACCATGAAAATTACCTGAGGCAAATATTATTTTTGCTTTATATTGTTCTACGCCTTTCTTTTCGTAGGCCCATTTTCTACATATTTTCAATGCCGTCTCGACAGCTTCTACACCAGTATTGATGGGTAGTACTTTATCATATTTAAAATAGTCAGTAATGTATTTCTCATATGGACCCAACATATCATTGTAGAATGCTCTAGACGTAAGCGTTAAGGTTTCTGCTTGATCTTTTAGAGCATTGATTATTCTTGGATGACAGTGTCCCTGATTGACTGCAGAATAAGCACTTAAGAAGTCAAAATATTTCTTTCCCTCAGCGTCCCATACAAATACGCCTTCGCCTTTTGCTAATACTACAGGTAGTGGATGATAGTTGTGTGCACCATACTTATCCTCCAGTTGCATGAGTTCTTTTGATCCTAATGTTGATACTTCCATGTTTATATTTTAATTGTTATCTCCTTATGAATATGATTGACTTGTGATATTAAATCATCACCGTCATTATTATTTATAATATAGTCAGCCAAAGGTATCTTTATTTCATCAGATAATTGATTTTGCATTCTGCTAATTATAGCTTTTTTAGATGTTTTGTCTCTTTTTAAAATCCTTTCAATTCTTAAATTCTTGTCTGCCACCACAAGGATAGTTGCATCAAAAAAACCTTGACCCTTAATCTCAAATATTAGTGCTGACTCTTCTATTACATACGGACTTTTTTGCTCTGTTGACCATCTATCAAAATCCAATCTTACTGCAGGGTGGACAATACTATTAAGTTGACTTAGGAGACTTTTGTTGTTGAATACTCGGGAGGCAACATAAGCTCTGTTAAGTCGGCCATTAGGATGATAAGCTTTAATACCCAATAGATTCCTTATCTGAGTCTTTAGTGGCTTAGCATAATTCATAAGTCGCTTAGCTTCCTTGTCTGCATAATATATAGGAATGTCTAATTCTGCAAATATCGCCGCCACTGTTGATTTGCCTGAGCCTATGCCACCCGTAATACCTACTTTATACATTCTTCAATATTACGAGGATTTCATCTGAAACAAAGTAATTTTTATCTATAAATTATCTATTGATGTATTAGATAATAGTAGATTAGAGGATTGATGATAAATTAGTAATCTCATGATTCAAGTCCAGAATATCCAAAAGACCTATAATCTCACCAAGCAGCAAAAGAAGGAACTGCAGACTACAGCAGGTTCTATTAATGCGGTTAATAATATTTCTTTTGAGTGTAAGCCAGGAAGAGTGTACTCACTCTTGGGGCCTAATGGTGCCGGGAAGACCACTACACTCAGAATGATGTCTACAATACTAAAGCCCACTTCCGGGGATATCATAATAGCAGGAGAGAGTGTCAGAAGGAGTCCAGAAAAAGTAAGAGCTAAGATTGGTTTCCTCACAGGATCGACGAATCTCTATGATAGATTGTCACCTGGGGAGATCGTAGATTATTTTGGCAAATTGCATAATATGGATAAGACAACTTTAGAAAGAAGAAAGGATGAGCTGTTTACTAAAATGGGTGTCCATGAATTCTCTAAAAAAAGAATAGGGCAGATGTCTACGGGTATGAAGCAGAAGGTCTCTATCGCAAGGTCGATGATACATGATCCTGAAGTTGTGATATTTGATGAACCTACATCTGGTCTTGATGTCATCACAGCTAATAGTATAATAGAATTAATTAAAGAATGTAAAGAGGCTCAGAAGACAGTCATATTTTCATCACATATTATGAGTGAGGTTGATCTTTTATGCGACGATCTTGCCATAATAGCCAAAGGTGATCTTATCTATAGCAGTACCATGGATTCATTTAGAAATGAATATTCCGATACCTCTCTTACCGAAGCATTCATTTCCATTGTACAACAGCATGAAAAAGCTATTGCTGTATAATTTTTATTTTAATTAGACTCTAATAATCAAGACATGCATACGATACTGACTGTAATTAAAAAAGAACTGATAGATACACTTAGAGATAGAAGAACGCTCATCTCAGCTATTATAATGCCTGCTCTTTTACTTCCATTTATGTTGTATGGTTTTACTAAGTTATCTGAACGGATAATGAAGAAAGAAGAGGAGAAGAAATTGAAAGTCGCTCTCTTGGATGCTCCAACTCAATTTGATTTGGCATTTGATACATCACGATATGAGATTATTACAAATATAACTGTAGAGGAGGGTAGAGATGGAATCTTGTCAGATAGTCTCGATGCCATGGTGGCTTTTTTAGATGGCTATATGGATAAAGTAAATAACGCGGGGACTGGCAAAGTTAACATGTGGTATAAGTCCACTAATCTTTCTGTCAAAGATAGACTCTCTAAGATTATAGATGATTATGAACAAACACTTCTGGACGCAAGAATCATCGACCTTTCCCTTACTAAGGATGCTATTAACCCAATAGAATTGTATAAGTATGATATAGCTCCCAAGAAGGAGCAGTTGGGAAAACTTGCAGGAGGATTTTTGCCTTACTTATTTATTATATTTTGCTTTACGGGATGTATGTATCCGGGATTAGATCTCATTACAGGGGAGAAAGAACGAGGCACTATAGAAACACTACTTACGGTACCTGCTTCCAGATTTAAAATACTTTTGGGTAAGGTCATTACTATTGCGATAGTAGGATTAGCTGCTGCAACCATGACGATATTGGGACTCGTAGCAGCGCTTAAACTTATGCCTGATATTCCTGAAGATTTACTAGAGACGATATCTAATATCATACAGTTTAAGTATGTAGCTATGCTCCTTGTCATGATCATCCCATTAAGTTTTTTCTTTGCAGGAATGATTTCGGCTATGGTTGTTAGAGCTAAAAGTTTCAAAGAAGCTCAGAGTATATTGACGCCTATATCTTTTGTTATCATAATGCCTGCATTAATAGGTGTGATGCCAGGCATAGAATTAACATGGGCGACAGCTGCGATACCTATTCTTAATATCGCATTAGCAACGAAAGAGATTGTGGCGGGTACTATCAACATGGGGCATTACTTTTTTGTAGTTGCAAGTCTGGTGTTGTTAGCTATAGCTGCTGTATGGATTAGTTATAAGCAGTTCAG
>CAZBXL010000062.1:0-22609 GCA_964495785.1 uncultured Saprospiraceae bacterium
AGACAGTTGACTGAAGAAAACACTATAGACTGTTCGAAAGAAAATAAAAACTAAATAACAATCGACTTTAATTTACATTGATAACAAGATACATAACTAATACACCTACTTTGTCATCTCGACGCATGTCATTAATCAGTTATCATTTATAAAAAATAAAAATGGAAGAACAATTACCAATACCCTTACTGGAATTAATTGTATTTCATATCTACTTAAGCTCAGTTACATTGTTGTCAGGAATAATTTTATTGTTCTTATTAATGAGATTAAATAACAATTTTTCTTGGCTCAAATATATCACTCACTCTATCATTTTGTTATTGATAGTTACAATGCTTTCCTTACTAATTTGGGTAGTATGGCCGTTCAATTTTGACTTTATGCTTGGTCCATTCCACCTGCCTACGATGGCCAGTTTAATTGTGTCTTTAGGAATCTATAGATTAAAAACAAAGACCAATAAATCAGAAGCGATATTTGATTGAAGGATTAAAGATAAAAGCTACAGCAAAGCTGTTAATTGAAAATTTTCAAAAATTCCTGTGACATTTTTCTTAGGTATTTGCCCGCATTAGACATAGCATCTCGAGTATCTTTTGCAAAGGAGTCGACAGTCAATATTTTAAGATCTTTGTTTTTTATAAGATCTTCTGTACATGTATTTTGACCCACAAATAGATATAAGGGTTTATTATAAGTATTACACATCTCGTACAATCCCCCGATCACTTTACCATCAAAAGAACTATCATCTAAACTCCCCTCTCCACTTATGATGATATCGCTTTCTTTGACCAGCTCTTCTAAGCGGACAATATCAGCGACCGTTTGGAACCCTGGTAGTACCGTAGCATTACATAGCCCATATAACCCTGCGGCTATACCTCCTGCTGCTCCACCACCTTTACAATTTTGAATATTTACACCATTGTAAGTTTCTACTACGGATGCAAAATTTCTCATGCCTTCATCAAGTGCATCTCTCTCATCAGAATTGGCACCCTTTTGCTTACCGAATGTATGAGCTGCACCATGAGGACCATACAGAGGATTGTTGACATCACACAAGATATTAATCGTGATATGTGATAGATTGATAACATCGCTGCTATCTATTTTTTTGATAAGAATAAGATTCTGACCGACAGGATCTATGACCTGATTTTCATCATCGATAAATCTGTACCCTAATGCAGACAATATTCCGATACCTACATCATTCGTACAACTACCACCCAACATCAAATAGATTGTATCGCAACCGTTTTGTATAGCATGTCTGATAAGTTGTCCGGTGCCGTAAGTAGACGTTATCATAGGATTAGATTCTCCCTCATCTAATAATGCGATCCCTGAGGCTATGGATAATTCTATGTAGGCGTCTCTATCATTTGTACAATAGTAAGCTTCTATTTTTCTTCTAAGTGGATCAAGGACTTCTAGGTAGATAGGCCTTAATTCTATATGATTCTGAATGACCGACAATGTCCCATCACCTCCATCAGCAAGAGGACATTTAACCAGTTCTAAGGAGTTATCATGATTAAGAATTTCTTCTTCTATGATATCACATATTTCAGTAGCAGAGATGCTACTTTTCATCTTGTCAGGAGCTATTAATATCTGCATTGGTTTGGAGTATAATTAGGTATGAAGTGATATCATAGCAAAAATAAGCGCTATCATAGAATATTCCTCTTCAAAGTACAAGATAGCCTGTCTCTGCCTTTTTGTCTTATAACTCATTGCATAATTGAACATATTGGCAGAGATACGCTTATTATTGCTTATGGTACGAGTATTGACAATAGAATATAACAATCGCGAAACATATGTTTAAAAATTTGATAATTCCCAAGCTAAGTGATGGAAGTTCCAATTCTGAGATCATTCCATTATTTAGTATCGATGATAAAAATGAGAACGAAGCCGATAGAAAAAAATCTATTCCAGGAGACCTACCAGTTCTCGCCTTAAAAAATACAGTCCTATTTCCAGATGTCGTTATTCCGATAACGGTAGGGAGATCAAGATCAGTTCTTGCTGTCAAGGAAGCTTCTGATGGTCATAAATATATCGCCGTTTTTTCTCAAAAAGATGTAGAAAATGAAAATCCTAAAGAGGAGGACCTCTACAAGATAGGGACGATCGCTCGTATTGTAAAAGTCCTTAAGATGCCAGATGGTACAACCACGGCGGTGTTGCAAGGAAAGTACAGAGCTGAATTAAAACAACTTAATCAGACGGATCCTTACATGGAGGCGCAAGTCGCTCAAGCCCCTATTACGCTATCAGAATCTATCGAACTAAAAGCGACCATGAGTAGCATCAAGGATATGGCCAAGAGGATCATAGACTTGTCTCCACAGATCCCACCTGAGGCTTCTGTTATGTTAGAGAATATAAAAACAGATGACTTCTTGCTCAATTTCATCTCTTCTAATATGAACATCAACAAAGATGAGAAGCAGAAAATCATGGATATCTCAGACATCGCTACTAAAGCGAATACTGTCTTAGAAAAAATAAATGCAGAATTACAACTCGTAGAAGTCAAAGGGCAGATAGAATCTAAAGTCCGTGGTGATATAGAAAGACAACAGCGAGACTACTTTCTTAATCAGCAACTCAAGACTATTCAGGATGAGTTAGGGCAGAATCCGCAGACAGAACAACTCAATGATCTTGAGATCAAAGCCAAAGAAAAGAAGTGGCCAGAGTATGCTATGAAGCATTTTGAAAAGCAGATGGCTCGTACCAAGAGAATGAATCCTCAAGTTGCAGAGTACTCTGTCATGATGAACTATCTTGAAGTTATGCTCGACCTTCCTTGGGATACATATACAGAGGATAACTTTGACTTAGCTTCTGTCAAGAAGACATTAGATCATGATCACTATGGGCTGAAAGATGTCAAAGAAAGAATATTAGAACACTTAGCTGTACTCAAACTTAAAGGGGATATGAAAGCCCCTATCCTATTGCTGGTAGGTCCTCCGGGTGTCGGTAAGACCAGTCTGGGTAAGTCTATCGCCAAAGCGGTCAATAGAAAATTTGTGAGAATGTCACTGGGTGGCTTGCATGACGAAAGTGAGATCAGAGGACACAGAAAAACATATATCGGTGCCATGCCAGGACGTATCCTGCAATCCGTAAAAAAAGGGCAGTCATCTAATCCTGTTTTCATATTAGATGAGATCGATAAGTTAGGTAATGACTTCAGAGGTGATCCGTCTTCTGCATTATTAGAGGTATTAGATCCAGAGCAGAATTCTACTTTCTATGACAACTACTTAGAGTTAGATTATGACTTATCTAAGGTGATGTTTATAGCAACAGCTAACTCGCTTAATAAAATACAATCTGCACTTTTAGATCGTATGGAAGTTATAGAAATAAGTGGCTATTCTCAAGAAGAAAAAATTGAAATAGCTAAGAAACATCTCCTTCCTAAGCAGCTTAAAAATCATGGATTAAAATCTAAGGATGTCAAAATATCAAAACCCGTCTTATCTAAAATCATAAGTGAATATACAAGAGAGTCTGGCGTAAGATCTTTGGACAGAGAACTAGCTGGAGTAATGAGAAATATAGCTAAGAAAAAAGCCATGAATGAGGAATATGACGTGAGTATCTCAGAGTCAGATATCACTGACATATTGGGACCATATAAATATCCTCCTAATGAGTTTGCTCACATCTCTAACTCTGGCGTTGCTCTGGGACTGGCCTGGACTCGAGTCGGTGGTGACATACTTTACATAGAATCTATACTCAGCCAAGGTAAGGGTAAGCTAACGCTGACTGGTAACTTAGGCGATGTCATGAAGGAATCAGCGACTACAGCTCTAAGTTATATTAAGGCCAATGCAGCCTCATTCGGTATAGACGAAAAATTATTTGCGGAGAGAGATATACATGTGCATGTGCCTCAGGGAGCGATTCCTAAGGACGGCCCTAGTGCAGGTATCACGATGATGACCTCGATAGTGAGTGCATTTACAGGAAAGACGATTAAGGATGGTCTTGCCATGTCTGGCGAGATCACTCTCAGAGGTAAAGTGCTCCCCGTAGGTGGTATCAAAGAAAAGGTGCTTGCCGCAAAAAGATCTGGTCTTAAGACGATCATTCTTTCTTCTCAAAACAAGAAGGATGTCTCTCAGATCGATAAGAACTTTATCAAGGGTGTCAAATTTATATTTGTAGAAGATATGAATGATGTACTCGATATAGCGAAGGTAATCTGACAAATAATACATCATTAGGTCATTAATAAAACTTCTGTAGTTAAATTGTGGTTAAAAGTTTGAATGCCATAATTACCACTATTATATTGTAGTTTCTAATTCTATTATGATAAGACTAAGTTTCATTGTTGCCCTACTATTGATGATCAGTAATCATCTTCAATCACAAGAACAAGTTGAGGATGATTTGATTCAGTTTTCTGGAGTAGTCGTCACTCAAGACGAGTATGGAGAAATGGTACCTCTCCCCTACACATCTATAGCTATCAAGGGTACATCGAGAGGCACGTACGCTGAGATTGATGGATTCTTTTCTGTCGTAGCAAAAAAAACAGATACCATCGTATTCAGCAGATTAAGTTATGAAACAGTAGAAATTGCTATACCTGATTCTCTTGAGTCAAAGTTCTATTCTTGGTATCAGATCATGAGCAAAGATGATGTCTTACTTCCAGAATCTGTGATCTACCCATGGCCAAGTAAGGAACACTATAAGATAGAATTCCTAGCAATGGATGTCTCCAATGAATTAAGAGAAAGAGCCAAAGACAATATAGCTAAGGAAGTATTAGAAAAAATGCAACATGCTGTCCCTCCAGATGGTGCTGAGGCTTATTCCTTAACACAGGAACGGCAGTTTGAAGAATTCAAATATTCAGGGCAGTATAAGCCACAAAACATATTTAATGTAGCATCTTGGGCACAGTTCATAAAAGCCTGGAAGCGAGGGGATTTCAAAAAGAAAGCCAAGAAAAAGAACTAAATACTTATTATCTTCCAGACAATATAAAATTTACATCATGGTAAAATGCCTCACATGTAAGACCAAAATAACTGGGAGAGCAGATAAGAAATTCTGTGACTCAGAATGCAGAACGGCCTATCATAATAAGCAAAATGGGTTTCAAAATAATTTTATAAAAAACGTCAATAATACGCTCAAAAAGAACAGACGTATTCTTATGGAATTAAATCCCAATGGAAAAGCAAAAACAACTAAAGAAAAGCTTTTGGACTTAGGTTTTAAATTTTCTTACTTCACAAATGAATACGTTACAAAAGCCGGAAAAGTCTATCACTTTGTCTACGAGCAAGGCTACATCGAATTAGCAGATGATAACTATGCACTGGTCGTGAGACAAGAATATGTGAAATAGGCATTTTTGATATACCTTATAATCTACAAGCAACAAACTATCTGTATAAAATGAAAATGACAAAAACATTTATAAAATTAGGCCTATTGGCCATTGCAGCATTAGTGTATTCCTCATGTAAACAGGAGGCCTCTACTAACACTGATGATGCTTCTAACAAACCTACAAAACAACAAGCTATACCTACCAATGGTCATTCTAATAGCTCAACTGACAAAAACCATCTCAATACAGGAGGGCTACAATGGACCACCTTTGATATGCTTCCTAATAATAGGGACAATAAAAAGTATCTCGTAGATGTGTACACAGACTGGTGTGGATGGTGTAAGGTCATGGATAAAAAGACATTTACAGATCCTAAAGTCCAAGAATATATCAATGAGAATTTTCATCTAATAAAGTTCAATGCAGAGCAGAAAGCCCCTGTTACATTTAGAGACAAAGTCTATGAGTGGAGTCCAGAAGGAAGGAATGGTCACAATGCTCTTGCTAAGGAATTAATGGGTGGCAGAATGTCTTATCCGACGATGGTATATCTCGACGAAAACCTTAATACCATAAGGTCTATACCGGGATATAAGAAGCCAGACCAGCTATTAGCTGAATTAAAAGCGATAAATGAAGGTTTGTAAGCAGCAAAATGGCACATTTGTAGTATCAATACTATATGCGAACCTTAGTAATTGAGGATTTTGCTATATATTAGTCACTCGATAGAATCTAAATAAAAATTATGAAATACATATTAACATTTTTACTCATTGCATTTCTAAATGTATTCGTTAGTGCTCAGAAGGAGAACACTGCATTTCTTGAAAAGAAAATGATCTCTTGGTTAAATGAGGAGATTGACACTTTTGAAAAAGCTATCCAAGCAGCTGAGAAGGCTGATGTCAGTAAAAATTTTGCAGACATGGTACAGAGTAAGTCAGACTTAATGAAGGGTCTAAGAAGATTTTCAGCAAATTGTGATTTAATATACAATCAAATTGCAACAGACAGAGTAAAACTTGCTGATTTCGAGCAGGTAAATGATGTCAGAGCAGGTCAGAAAAGATATTTTCTATTTAGTAATCAAGTCAGATTACAAGAGATATACGTAGATGATAATGCTGAAGCGCAATTGCGTAATAATGTAAAATCTATAGAATCTAAATATGCAGACATCCAAGAAAGAAATTTAGACTTCTTTCCATCACAAAAGTATACTGCAGATAACTTAGAAGATGCTAAGAAGATATTGGCTGAAGTTCAGAATATCAGCAATATTATTAACAAAGGAATTATTTCAGAATAAATTAATATATGTCTTTCGAAACACAGGGAATTATACACAAGATATTTGATACAGAGAACAAGTCTGACACTTTCAAAACACGTGAATTCGTTATTAAGCAAGAAGGAAACTATCCTCAATTTATCAAATTTCAATTGACGCAGGATAGATGTGATATCGTATCACGCTTTAAGGAAGGTGATAATGTAAAAGTTGCATTTGATCTAAGAGGTCGCGAATGGAATGAAAAATACTTCACCAATCTTAATGCATGGAAAATAGATGCTCACTCACAAGAAAGTGCTCCAGCTCCAGAGCCTACGCCAGCTTTTGAGCAAATGACTGAGCCTGTTAACAGCACCCAAGGTAATGGTGCAATGGCAGAAGATTTTGATGATCTTCCATTCTGATGATAAAAAAAATCTAAGTAAAATAAAAAAAGAGCTGAAGTTTCCTTCAGCTCTTTTTTATTATCTAACTAAAATTAATTCTATCCTAATTCTTCTATTGCAGCGAGAACCTGCTCACCATGTGACTTAGTCACTACTTTTGTTATCACATCTTCTATCACGCCTTCCTCATTCACTAACACGGTCGTACGGTATACACCTGTTATTTCTTTACCCATGAATTTCTTAGGACCCCACAGGCCAAAGTCATTAATCATGACCTTTTCTGTATCTGCAAGAAGATCATATTGGAACTCATATTTATCGATGAATTTCTGATGCTTCTTTTCTTTATCAGGGCTTACGCCAAATACTTTATAGCCTTTTTTAGTGATGGCTTGAAAGTGATCTCTAATGCTGCAAGCCTCTTTTGTACATCCAGGAGAGTCGTCTTTAGGATAAAAAAATAAAACATATTTCTGTCCTAATAACTCCTCCGATGATACAGTAACTTCTTTCTGATTTGGTAAGCTGAAGCTTGGTACTTTATCTCCGATTTTGATCATTGTAAGTGTCGAATTTAATCTAAGAACACCCTCTAATCGAAAAGGTTTAGATAATTACGACAAAACTAAAGACACTCTACATTAGAAGACATTATCTATCAATGAAGCACAGTACAGCGGCCTCCCCTATTTAATATTTCTTTTTAAAGTCCTCGTATTACCAGCATTATCCATTGCCACAAGAACAAACTCATAAGGTCCAGGACCCAGTCTCTCGAAGTCATCATAGATGAGAAGGTCATTTTTTAAATCATACCTCATTCGTATCCAATTTCCGTTAACCCTTGCATGATATGTAAGGTTATTGACGGTCCCATCTGGTATAAGATTATCTTTCATTCTTACTTTCCATGGGGACTTCTTACTACTCTGCAGATTAATGACTTCTAAGCGAGGAGCTTCCTTATCTTTATATAAATAGTACTGACCTAATTCATCTACTCGTGTTTGTAATTTCCCAGAAAGGGTATCGGCTCCAAAATCATGATACCTCCCTTTATTATCCTTAGATATAAAAGTCCATTGTTCGTTGTAATCAAGAGGTATACTTGAAGAAATTCTATACTTCTTATTGACAGGTACTGATCTATCACCGATTTTTATGCTATGACAATTCTGATCATATACGGCCTCCTTCGATGTGGTAATCTTCAAGTTTTGAGGACTAAAAAATGATTCTGGATCAAACTCTACTTGGAAGGGACCACTACTTTTCAAGAATGATTGATCACAGGCTAATTCTGACGGAACTACATCTTGGGCCTTTCCTTTCTTGGTCATATTAAATGAGGCCACTGATTCATTTCCTCCCAAGTCTATGACTTTAATTTTGACGGGGAGATTTATATTTTCTTGCAAGTCAATAATACCATTGCCTGAGAAAACATCTAATCCAAAGTCATCACACTTTTGTCTGAATAACAAGTATATTTTTTGCGATAAGCTCTTATACCTGCCGTAGTCCATGAAGGCATTGATCTTACGATTGTCATCAAAAGAAAATACATCTGCCCTCCATCGATAGTGCAATGTATCGTCTACAAAAACTTCGTAGCTGTAGACGCCATTTTTATTGCTTCCACCATTCATAGTATCATACATCTGCAATCCTAAACCGACCCTGTCGGAACTTACCGATATCGTAGGCAGGTGGAGTTCGTAGCCTAATTTTTTAGGATTGAAATACTTAACTGTAGAGGCGCCTATTTTTTCATCTTCACCCACATCATATACATATAGCGCCTGCAGAACTGGTGGTTTATTATCCTGAGGACCAAATCCATATAACTCAGGGTTGACAGGTTTTTCACTTTCTGTTTCTCGTATTTCAAAATGTAAGTGTGGGCCAAATGATCTTCCTGTATTACCCATCTTACCTATTTCTTGTCCCTTGAATACGGCAAGTAGACTATCGGGTAAGTATATATCAACTTCAAAACTTTCTAATTCGTATTGTACGTCTTCCAGATAAGATGCGACCTCTGGGATAAACTCATCTAAGTGAGCATAGACACTTGTAAATCCATTAGGGTGGTCTATGTATAAGGCATTACCATAACTGCCGCTTGTAATCCTAATACGCGATATGTAGCCATCATGTACAGATCTAATGACGTCGCCAGGTATACCTCTCGTGGATTTAATATCAATGCCTGCATGGAAGTGATTACTTCTCAATTCCATAAAGTTGCCAGATAGTATGACTTTATGGTCTACCGGAGAAACGAAACCTAAGGTATCAGATGCATATGCATTCATAACCATGCATAACAAAGTTATAACTGAAATAAAAATTTTGAAATTCATTATATCGTAAGGGCTTTCAGTTTTTGTAATGCGATGTATGGATACAACCGATCATTTATGATCTCCTGTCTGAGGCTGGTTATTTTCTGATTGAGATTCTCAGAGCCTAACAGTTGCATGATTAAGATGTCTTTATAATGACTATCAAAATAATGCAGGCTTTGCTTTTCTCGAAGCTTAATCAGCTTATTATCCTTTGTCATAAATGAATAATACGCTTCTATCTTACTTTCTAAATCTTTAATGTATATATCTTTTACAGAAGAATATAAGCCTGCCTGTGTTTTCCATCCGTACTCTGTAGGCAGCATTAGCTTGAGAGATTGTCTGTAGGAATCTAATGAATTAGAAGCTGATACTTCTAAGTCTCCATCCGCTTTATTGACTAACATGATATCTGCCATCTCCATGATCCCTCTCTTAATACCTTGTAGATCATCTCCTCCGCCAGGCTGTAATAATAGTATAAATAAATCAGCAAGATGTCTGGCTTCATATTCTGATTGCCCTACACCAACAGTCTCTACAAAGATGTAATCAAACCTTGCAAGTTTGCAGATATGTGTTGCTAAAAAGCTTGCTGGAGCCACACCGCCTACTGATAAGGAAGAAGGCATGGGCTTAATATAGACATTCTGAGAAGAAACAATATCTTCCATACGTGTCTTATCGCCCAAGATACTTCCTCTACTGATGTTGCTTGACGGATCTACAGGAAGTACCGCTATTTTTTTATTTGAATCTATAAGATACTTTCCGTAGCTATTGACAAAGGTAGACTTACCTACCCCAGGGGCTCCAGATAAGGCAATAACTCGGCTATGACCATCATCGGTGATATCCTGTAACACATCATAAAGAAAATCATGATCTGAAGAGATTTTACTTTCGGCTTTAGAAATAAGAAAACTCAAAATTTTGGGATTCTGTGTGCCGATGCCATCCTTGCATTGCTCCACAGAAAAACTGACTGTAGGGTACTTTTTGTAATTAGGGTTAATATTATGTGTAGGGTCTGACAAATCAATTAAGCTTATGAACTTACTATAATTCTGATACAGCAACCATTCTGTCTTCTACCTCATGGACGAGAGCAATGTAATTAGGATCACGCTTAGTCAGTCTGTTCCTCTCTATCGGAAGGTTGACATGGATATGTTCTACAATCTGAGAAGGCTGAGATTTCATGATGTAGATATCATCTGCAAGATATACAGCTTCAGAAATATCATGTGTGACAAAGACTATAGTAGACTGAAACTGTCGCCAAATCTTGGTCAACAGATCTTGCATCGTCAGTCTAGTCTTAACATCCAATGCACCAAATGGCTCATCCATTAATAATATCTCGGGATTAGCTAACAGACTACGTGCTATAGCTACTCGCTGCAGTTGTCCTCCTGATAAGGTGGGATATTGAGCATATTTTTCTTCGTGTCCTTCTAATCCGACTAACTTAATCAGCTCTCTGGCTCTTTCGTTTCTTTCCTTCTTATTGACTCCTTGAAACTTTAATGCCAGCGCTACATTGTCGAGTACTGACATCCAAGGCAAAGAAGAATACTGCTGAAATACCATACTGACTCGTTGATTATCTACTTCAGCTCCTTTGACAAGAACATTGCCTTGTGTGGGCTTCTGTAGGCCTGCGATATATCTCAGTAATGTTGACTTGCCACTGCCTGACATCCCTAATATCACGACAAACTGCCCTTGATTAGGTTTGTCTTCAATGAGAAAATCTAAGTCTTTGATAATCCAATTCTGACCACCGTCGTAGCTCTGCGAGATACCTCGCAACTCTATGATATTATTTTGATTCGGATTATCTGAAAACATATGTTATTTAAATTCAATTACGACTACAATGACAATGGCAAAATCAATGTCAATTACAATGTCAATTACAATTCCAATCTCAATTAAAATTGCAAAAAAATACTTAACCGAAATACCGCAAACCGTACACCGATAAACCGGCCTTGACATCTTTATTCCTTTACACCTTTATCCCTTTATTCCCTTACTCTCTTCTTCCTATACTCCTTTATACCCTTACTCCTTTACACCCTTCATCCCTAACTCCCTTACACCTTTACTCTTTTTATTCTCAACAACTTTATAAGCTTTATACCCGATGATGGATAGCATCACCACATGAAAAGCCCAGCAAGAATCACCAAATAAATAATCTATAACCTTAATGCCTCCTAAGAATCCGATGAACTCATTAATAGTCAGAACAATGTAGATACCCAATGAAGACCAGACAAATGCTGAAAAAGCAAAATCAAAAATAGAATCCCATACTGATGGTTTTTCAGTGCTATGTTTGTGAGCATTTTTTATCTGATACTTATGAGGAAACAACTCTTTATCCAATCTGACAAAAATCCTATCCTGAATGATACCTATAAAAATGAATAGCAAGAGTATGCCGAAAAGTTTATCCGTCTGTGACTGACGTCTTGCAACGTAAGTCAGTGCTCCAAGTCCCCCTTCTTCAGAATTAATGGTCTCAGCTACTACGATATAAGTCCATGAGATAGCTGTAAGTATTCTAATGTCATCTATTAACTTAGACATAACGGAAGGAATGTATACGGAGACAATGGTTTGCCATTTATTAGCGCCTATTGTGTAGACCGTCTTCAGATATACATCTTGTACTTCAAATATTCTCTGTATAACTATAGGTAGCAGAAAGATGAATATTCCGAATGCTAAAAAATTAACCTTCATTGGGATACTTGTCCCAAACCAAAATATAAACAGCACCGTACACGCCGCGAGCGGAACAAATCTGATAGCATCTATTGTCCTTCTGAATAATCCTCTGAACAATGGAAAAAGTCCTATAATAAATCCTAATGGTAGTGTCCATAATAAAGCCTTGATATATCCTCCCAGATTAAGACCTATAGACCTGAATACATTCTGTACTAAGTCATTCTGAGTAATCATCTCTCCATAAGAAGAAAATACCTCTCCGGGTGATGGCAAGGTCAACTTTGACATGATGGGTGTCTCACCATATGACAAAATAAACCACACCAATAGTATCAGGCCTACGCCTAATATCTCTAACAATAATTGATATTGCTTAGGTATCTCTCCTCTTAGATTAAATAACCACTTCATCTATAATAGACTTCTCATACTATCCTGGAATCAACTGAAAGTCTGTTCTTCTATTTTTAGACTTACAAGTTTCATTCTGATTACCCTCACATCCAGGCACTGGCTTGTTAGGTCCATTTCCTATGATGACAAATCTGTTAGGATCCATCTTATATGTATTTTCAAGATACTGCGCTACGGCCTTGGCTCTACGTTCTGATAACTTCTGATTCATCGCTTGAGAACCTACATTATCTGTATTACCTTCTATACGGATTCTCATATTAGCAAATGACTTAGCCGTCTCTGCAAATTGTAGATCAATCAGTGTCTTAGCATTTTCTGTAAGCTGATATTGTCCTGTATTAAAACTTATCGTCACAGGCTTAGACGCTAATGGCGTCACCGTCTTTGCTTTAGGAGATGGAGGGGTAAATGTTTTTGCACCTTCGCTTGCATACATAGCTCCTTTTAATTTAGAATCAGCAGTGATGATAGGCACTGTATTTATAACGTTTCTCCATGCTGGACCAGGCGCCTCACTATCCCCCATTTCTACAAACTTAGAATTCATCTTAGTATATAGGTCCGCTCCTTGCATACCTCTGTAGCTCTTATTCAAACCAAAGAAATCCATATTATCTCCATGACTCGCATAGTGTACAGTCGTCATGGCTCCCTTAGCATCAGCAAGTGGTAATTGTAAGAACTCTCCCAAATACTTAGCCGCTTTTTCATTATTACCTGCATTTTTCATTTCTGCAACAGCTTTCATCCATCCTTCATAGAAGCCATTGAACATATCTTTCTTTTCTTTCATCACACTCTCTTTGGCTAACATGATATCACCAATGATATGAGACTGCTCTACTGTAGTCAATAATATTTTTGATCCAGGTACTTTACTTGTTGCCTCTATATCAAATGGACTCCACACTACGGCTGCATCTACATCATTAGATTGAAACAATTCTGCCGCTGCAATATTATCAGTAGTCTTGACAACATCTACATCATCTATAGTCATACCGGCAGACTCTAATGCTGTAATCAACATTGTCTGTGCAGGTGCAGGTACAGCAAGAGCCACTCTCTTACCTCTAAGATCATTGATGCTATTGATACCTCTTTTAGCGATGATGGCATCACCACCTCTTGACCAATCTGTCTGAATAAAAGCTTTAGGATTAAATGCCATAACATCTGGAATAGATGTATATAGAGGATATGCATCAGCAGTCTGTACGATGACATCGTATTCATCTGCCAACCATGCATTCATAGCATTGATAAGATCATCTTCTCTTGTAAACTCTACTTTAAAACCGTAGTCCTTGTAATAACGACTTCTTGTATTGGCATCCGCTCCTTCATTATAATATAGTCCTGGTGCATACCCAGGCCAAGTTACAAGTTGTACTCTAAGCACTTTATCATCTTTACTTCCACTTCTACTATTTTTGCTGAATAGCCCACCATCTTTACTACCTGAAGTTTTAGATTCAGCATTTGAGGTGCTTGAGTTATTAGAATCATTTCTATCAGAATTACTTTGTTCTGTTCGTTCTTGTTCCGCTTTGTCCTTAAGATCCTGACCTATCTTCGTATTATTCATAACCCACTGACCGCCAAAAAACAGTGCAGCTAATATCAGTAAGACAATTAATAATTTTGAAAAGGTTGTGAGTCGTTTTGCCATTGTATTATATGTTTTGTTTGTTATTTTCTATTGTAAATTTCTATCATTAGTCAAAAAAGGAATCATATTGATTAGACCTGCCTAATTTTTCTGGTTCTTTTACTGGTGCATTAAGATCGAGAACATCTCCGTCATTATTAGCTGAAGAAATCAGATCCTCTTTCTCTGTACCTAATAGTAATGATGTAGATTTCTTTTCCCATGCATCTAACATCTCCATACCTTTTTCTTCAAAGATTCCATTCTGCAGATCTATCGAATTCATAAAGTCCTCAGACATCTCCATAAACTGCTCCATCTCACCCACTTTATTACTCACGTCATCAGCAATATGTTCTAAGGCTTGATCAAACATTAATCTCTTATCAGTATCTCCTTTTATTATGCTCATTGCAGATTTCATAGCTGAGTGACCTGCGAGAATCGCCTTCCGTTCTTGCTCCTTCATCTTGACTTGATCTTCTATATCTTCTGATAGGATATAGGAGTTCTCATACATTTTAGATAATACCCTGTAGAGGACTTCCATTCTTTTATATAGGTCATCCAACTTCATATTGGATTCCTTAAGTCTACCCGCTTTTCTTGTTTTTAAGATTAAGACGGCTTGTTGTTCGCTATCTCTTGCAGCCGCCGCTAAGTCCAGATTTTTCTTAATCTGCTTCTTATTGTTGATGATCATCTCCTTGAGCTTATGCATCTGAGCACGCAGCTTACCGATCTGCATTCTCATCTTTTTCAGATTCTTCTTCAGGTCATCAACATAATTTTTGAGAATACCTATGGGATCTATTGTAACAAATAGACCGGTGATCCATCTCATTGTACTTTTATACAAATAAGAAATGAGGTTCCTTGACTTATTATCTAAACCCATAAAAATGATCAATCCCAGAGAGGCTAATGTTGTGATGAGGCCACCTGTCGTACCTACAAATGCCATAATAGCACCGATACCAGAACTTATAAGTGATCCACCAAGAATTAGTGCCCCTATAAGAAATATCAAACCCGTGATACCCTCAGGCTTTCGCCAAAAAGATTTTTGCTTTTTGTTAAGCATGTAAATTTTGAAAAATGAGCAAATTTAAGGTCAAAAGTACGATTTTAAACGCATATGAGATGATGTAATATGTATAGAGAACCGATTATAAACTTTGAAAATTCCCAGATAAATAGAATATCGTCCAATGGGTCTAAATATCCGACTATCAATCAAGAAATAAACAATGGATTGGTTATTTACAATATGTAAAAAAAATAAGCCCACTTCTCCATATCTATGTTTTCACTAACTGATAGCTGGTCAGACATATATCAGTCCATGCCTGAGAATCTGCTGAAATATGTAGGACCATGCATTAAGATGAAATTCACCTATGATTCTAAAAAAATATAAGACATCACAAAGAATAGAACTTATTGAGTACACAGGATATGGGATCAATAAATTTGTTCTGAAGGTATAGCATACTATATTGTGTATTTATGAAAATCATCTCATCACTTATCATACTTTTATTCTCCATCACTGCATTAGCGCAGGATTGTGGTCCTCGCGACACAGACTGGAGACTAAGACTGGGAGGTGCATTGGGTTATAAAATGTTAGATGGCTGGGCATTTGATGCAAGTTGGGAAACCAGAATTGAGAATGATATAAGCCAATATGAAGAGTCATTAATAGACATAGCAGCTTCTTACAAGTATAGCAACGGTATTAAGATACATGGCATTTTTAGACATAAATTTATACCCAATGATCCCGAAGAGTATAGAGTAACAATAGGAGCATCCTATGGTCAAGTTATTGGGGAAAGTAATTTTGAATGGACTGTAAGAACCCGACTCCAGAGAGACAACTTATATTCCATTAATGTAGAAGAATATACTATACGTAATAAGTTCAGCCTCGTCTATGAATTAAATAAGAAGTTAGGTTTCGTCATCGAAGATGAAATTTTCTATGATTTGGACAACGAAGTCAATTGGAGTAGAAATAGAATTACTTCTGGTATAGAATGGGAATTCAAAACTAATCTTGAATTTATCGCATTCTATAGGTTTGAAAATGACTTGGGTACCAAGGTAGCAGATCTGGTGCACACTTTAGGATTCTATTTAGAATATACAATCAAACAAAAAAGTGAAAGTCAAAAAGAGCCTGAACGTTATGGCCATCCTTATAAATGGTAGAAGAGATGATATAACCAGAATCTGAAACCGCAATTGCATACTTTCTTCCTTATCGATACTTAATGATTATCTCTACTCTACGATTCATCTCTCGACCTTTTGATGTATCATTTTCTTTAAGTGGCTTACGCTCTCCTACTCCTATTGAGATAATAGATATATCCTGGGGTAATATTCCTCTTAGTTTAGACACTATAGCATCGGCTCTCTTCTGAGATAGAAGTAGATTACTTTCTTCACTTCCTACATTATCCGTATGTCCTATAACCTCAACAGATAGAACATCTTGCTGTCCTATACTATCCATGATAGTAGATAATTCATCTTCCGCTTTAATACCTAAGATATGACTACCTTCTTCAAATAGTAGATGGCTTTTTAATTCTACGGTTGTAGAGTTAGGAGACTGATTACAAGCATCATGACGTCCTACAAGAACTGCATCGAATACTAGTCCAAATCGATCTGGCATACCTTGAAAATACCAAAGCTTAACAGGATACTTACCTTCTTTTAGAGCAACAGTGTCTTTCCTCAGTTGCATCTGATGACCGCCATCATTGTCTACTACAATCTGCTCATCTATCCACAATATAGATCCGTCGTCAGAGTGCAGTGAGAACTCGTAACAACCATCAATCTCGATAGTCATCGTAGAATTCAATATCATACAGAATTGTTGAGATCTATCTACGCCTGGAAAGGATGCTGTACCGATGGTTGTCTCTGGTACATTGAGTTCATCCAACTCAATATTGTATAATTTCTTGTAGTCATAGATATTATCGCCATAGTGTTCTTGTATTCTTTTAGAGATTAACTTCCCTTTCTTTACTTCGACTATAGGCATCGAATATACCGTCCCATTAAAAGTTGTAAAGATAGGGTCTGGACGCTTTTGAGCAGACACATAAGAAGATATCATCAGTAAGAAAATGACAGAGTGAATTCTAAAATTATGAGGACAATGCATAGCTTGACGGAGTATTAATGAAATAATATTCTATGCCTTACGATGTATTAATTTAACTTAGAAATGAGATACAATAGTGTATACGAGATTAATAAACAACAAGAAAATAGTGGGATCAAAACCAGTCACTAGTAAAATACTTTAAGTGTAGCTATAAAAAAATAAGACCCCCACGGTAAAGCGGAGGTCCATTACACTCTTAAATATTATTAAAATAGGCTGAGCAGCAACCCTAATAGCTCAACAACCTATGTACAAATTTATGTGTAGTTGTCTTATTATATTATAACTTTTTTGCATGTTTTGTAACATGCATTTATGATTGTTTTCAATCTATGGGCTTAAGCATTTGACTGCTCTCTTTTAAGCTATGACAGTGTAAATTTAAAAATCACCATCTTCTGTGATAATTCCAAGAAGAATTAAAATTGCGTTAATAATTTCCATGATTAGATAAGATTATAAATTAGTTAATTAGTTGACACTCCAAAAGTAGAGCACAAATAATGCCAATTCTATAACATTTATGCATGACTTGTAACATGCAAATTCTAATCTATATTGAACACAATTCAATAATAGAACTATAGAAGCTATATGATATCTGCTTGCAAAAGTATAATACGAGACACATCCACAAAATAAAATTTATACAGTTTTTGTAACATGCATTTTATCATCATATTTTATTAAATTTATATGATACTCATTCATAAGAAGGTTTAAAAATTTACAGATTTGGAGGATATAAAAGCAATCATAAAGCTACTTACCAAACAAAAGATTAGACAAATAGAAATCTTAAGTGAGGAAAGCAAGATGTCTGAAAAATCTAAAAAATTATACTCAGGCATAAAGGATGGCTCAATATCTAATGATGATGATGCTGCTCAACTATTGTATAATACTGATTCTAAAAATGCTAAATACCGGGTATTTAAGAACAGATTTAAGCAAAGACTAATCAATACTTTATTCTTTATTGATATACAAGCCTATGGCAGAAGTACATATAATAAGGTGCTTAATAGAAGCTATAAAAACTGGGCTGCTACCAAGATTCTGATGGATAAGTCAATGAGCAAAAATGCCATCAGTATTATGGAGACCATTCTTAAAAGCTCGCTGAAGTATGACCTTGAAGAATTATCGTTACTTATGGTTCGAGACATAAAGCTTCATTACGGGCTTTACAATTATAAAAAAACAAAATTTCAGAAATACCAACTGCTCTATAATAATTTGACAACCATAGTCGAATATAAAAGTCAAGCAGAAGAATACTATATATATTTTGGACATTTAATCTCGACGAATAAATCGATTAGTTATAGTTCCGAAATAAAACTAAAAGAAAAAAGCCTCTTATCTCTTTCTAAAAAAGCTATGAAAATTGATTCATATTTTTTGCGATACCAACTCTATATGAGTCTATATATCCTTTATCTTATCAAAAAAAACCTTAAGCAACAACTAATAATATCTCAAGAAGCTATTAAGTATTTTAATTCAAAAAAAGGCTTTCACAATTATGGTAAAGGAAGTTTTTTGCAAATAAATGGATTAGTTCAATTAGGTCTTGGCAACTTTGATGAGAGTTTAAAAACATTTTATAAATGCTTTGAAGTTAAACCTATTGAAGGTCGTCTTTTCTGGCAGTCTATACATAACTACATCTTCTTAATCCATGTTCTTAAAAAAGATTATAACAAGGCATACGAAATATTAAGTTATATACTCAATCATAAAACTTTCAAAAATATCTATAATGACTTCCAACAACAGTGGTATCTCAAACATGCATTCATATATTTCTTGATTAGAACAGGCAAAATCAATCCTGAAGAGATTGAAGTACAGAAACTAAAATCTTTCAGATTCAATAAATTCTTAAACGACACCACGACCCTATCCAAAGACAAACGTGGATTCAACATAACTATCCATGTTATTCAGATTCTATATTTTATAATGGATGAAAAATATGACGAACTTCTCGATAAAATGACTTCCCTCAAGCAATATAGCTTCCGATATCTTAAAGCTGATGAATATTTGAGATCAAGGACATTTATAAAAATGCTGATCACTATTCCTGAGCAAAGCTATAACCTCAAAAAAATCCTGAAAAAAACAAAAAGCCTGCAAGAAATACTTTCCTCTCATCCTATGGACTATTCAGAACAAGCAATGAGCATAGAGATCATTCCTTATGAGCAGCTGTGGGAGGAGGTTTTAGAACTATTATAGTACAACTCTATCTTTATTTTTTAATCTTCATTTTCTTGAGATAACGGATCTGCTGTATCGGGCTGTACGGAGTATGCCCTCATACAGCTTGTTAGCATCAGTTACCATCTGGACATTCGCAATTGCTTATATATGGCATAGGTCTGACACATACTCCATCTATAGCAACGTATCTTACAAATTCTGGTCTCAAATGTGGGTTAATTTGAAAAGATAATAATATATCTTTCTTGGTCGGTACAAATACAAAACTTGACTTTTTCCACATAAACACAGTAGTGTCTAATTCAGTTGTAAATCGAACTTCCTCATCTATTAGAACATCAACTGCAGCATGCCAAGATCTCCCAGATGGGTTTACCCCCAGTATTTGAGCAGCAAATTCAAATTCTATCACATGAGGCAAACTTGAATTAAGGACAATATGCTGACCAAAACTTTCACTTATTGTATCTGCTTGAACTATGTTGATTGTATCACCAGTACCTGGATTTATTATTACATTATCCATAATTAATGTTAGTTGTATATTTTGCCAATTGCCACCATTTTCTGAAGAATCAATAGGAAATTGATTCCAAAAGCCAAGGGGTGCTAAAGAGTCTCTCGCATTATCTATATCTGGATTTCCGTTTATTGTTTCCCAAAATTGTCCAGTAATATCACTTCCGACAATATCATTTTCAAATCCTGAATTTCTTATTAAGTTGTTAGGGCATTGTCCATATGACTTACCTATGCAAGTAAAAAGTATGATAATATATATTTTATGTGTCATTGTTTCTCGACTTTTAAAATAGGTGTAGACTTATATCTACACCTATAAATCTTAATTGATTAGCAAGTAATTATTTCATGTACATAACATAATCCTAAATTAGGAAAATTAATGAGGAAATGGCTTCCCATCTCTGGGTCATAGCAAAAGGTTACTTCACCTGAGCTTGTTGTTAAGGTATTTTCAACATTTCCTTGAGGTCTACCAGTTCCTGTACCAAAATCATAATTCGTTGTTACTAATTGTATCTTCTCAATTCTAAAAGGAGTTTGTAGTGTTATACAACAATCATCTCCATTAGGAAAAACATTTGTGATCCATTCTGAAGGCAATTCTTCACTACCGCCGTCACACCATTGATTAGCGTTTCGAGTATCCAGTTCAAATTGATCCAAATCAACATTTTCTTGTATTGTTACATCTTTGCTACAGTTTGAAAACAACAACATTGTGAAGAATCCTAAAAACAATATTCTATACATAATAAAAATTTTAATATGATCCGCATTTGCGGTCAAGAGAAAATCTCTCTATGCATCTCTTAAAACTAAATCATAAGTTACTCAATTCTGTAACCCTTTTAACTCAAAGCGTCTATCTTTATTTTGTACGCTTCTTTCTGAGTTTGTCTTGGATTTACTTAATTTTTCGGTCATTTCTTAGTAATAATTGATGCTAACTACCTAATATGTATACAGTTCATTGATTTTTGGAGTTATATTTCTACTAAAAAGATTGATTAAAACTGGGAGCACGATATTCTAATACTGTAGGATTTTAGAAAAATATTCACTCATTCAATTCATATACATATAAGATTTGTAGCCAAACTTTTTCAGCTATTTATTGGTTAAAAAAACTCAGAGATATCTTTTATTGAAAGTTGTTTTACAATAGATTCTTGAAAAGAAAAAAATTACTACCCACAAATATCTCCGAGTATTTTTTTTATTCTGCAAGTTGTTAGTGTAATGCCAATCGAACCCTTTCAGAATTTAGAGAAATGATGCAATCATAAGTATCTGTTAAATACATGATGAAGCTATGATCAAAATCAAGAGAATTATAATACAATTTTCAATATTTGTGACATAGGTGATAAAGTATACAATTATCGAATTAAATAGATTTTAATAGACTTTAGGTTTATTAAAAACTTAACTCAACTATAATATAAGTACTTATTGAGTGAACATAGATAAAATGAGATTCAAAAAATCATGACATTTTTTCGAAATTGTGACATGTACAATGGTGCTCATTCTCTACTTTGAGACAGATAACCGTAAATAACTAAAGATAATATGGCCTTTGAATAACCTTAAATCCCTAATATCACTACTATACAGCCAAAATACAGGCTTCATCGAAAGGTGGGAAGCAGATCCATCTATAGGATATAAAACGCTCAAATTAGTATCAAATATCAGTAATGGTCTATACCAAAGTGATAAAGATGCAATAGATGGTTTATACCAAGAAACTAGTGATAATACAAATTACCGAAAACTAAAATCAAGGCTTAAAGAAAAACTAATTAATGAAATACTTCTCCTTGATTTTGAGTCAAAAAACCCTACACCATATCAAAAAAATCTACATAAAAGTTTAAAGACTTATGCATCTGCTAAAATTCTATTGGATATAGGGCTTAGAAATAATTCAATAGAACTCATGGAAGTTTTACTTAGAGCTTCATTTAAGTATGATATTACAGAAATGTCACTAATGATTCTCAAAGATCTCAAAATGCATTATGGCTTATACCTGCATAACAAAAATAAATATGAAAAATTTTCTAAGTTATATAATGAAACAAAAGCCATATACAACTACAGAGAGACAGCAGAGCATCTCTACACCGAATTAGGATTCTTACTCCAATCAAAAAAATCCACTATTTATAATAAAGACATCGAATTGTTAGAAGCCAAGTCTCAAAAATTAAATAAAAAAATAAAAAATATAGACTCTTATTACCTAAAGTTCTATGCATATAATGCTTCCTACTTTTTAAGTATGATAAAAAAGGATTTCCATTCTCAATATGAGATTTCTGAAAAAGCTATTAATTATTTTAGTCTTAAAAATAATTTTAAAAAAACTGCTACATTTTCTTTCCTCCAAAAAAAGGGGATTGCACTTC
>CAZBXL010000063.1:0-10636 GCA_964495785.1 uncultured Saprospiraceae bacterium
TAAGAGAATGATTCAACATCAGTCTGTTCTTGAGTTGCATCTGTACGTCCTGATGTAAATGGAACTGTGATATCATGTCCACCTTCTTTAGCGGCTTGTTCTATCCCGACACTACCAGCTAATACTATTAAGTCAGCAATCGAAACTTTGCTGCCTGAAGCATTAAAGTCTTTTTGGATACTCTCATACTTATCTAAGATAGTCCCTAGCTCGGCAGGATTATTTACCTCCCAGTACTTCTGAGGTGCTAATCTTATTCTTGCTCCATTGGCACCACCACGCTTATCAGAATTTCTAAATGTAGAAGCAGAAGCCCAAGCAGTGGAAATCAGCTGTGAGTTAGATAATCCCGCTTCTTTGATTTTTGATTTTAATGTATTGATGTCACTATCAGATAGCTTAGTATCCGTTTGAGGAACAGGGTCTTGCCATAATAATTCTTCTTTTGGTACCTCAGGTCCTAAGTATCTCTGGATAGGTCCCATATCACGATGTGTCAGTTTGTACCAAGCTCTTGCAAATGCATCAGCAAATTGATCAGGGTTCTCGTAGAATCTTCTTGAGATCTTTTCGTATGCAGGATCCATACGCATGGCTAAGTCTGTAGTTAGCATAAATGGAGCATGCTTAATAGATGGATCGTGAGCGTCAGGTACAGTACCGGCACCTCGTTCATTTTTTGGTCTCCACTGGTGTGCACCTGCAGGGCTTTTATACAATTCCCATTCGAAACCAAATAGATTCTCGAAGTAGTTGTTGCTCCACTTGGTAGGTGTCGTTGTCCATGCACCTTCTAATCCACTTGTAATAGTGTGTACACCATGGCCATCACCAAAGTTGTTTTTCCATCCTAAGCTTTGAAGCTCTATACCTGCACCTGCAGGTTCTCTTTCTACGTATTTTTCTGGGTCAGCAGCTCCGTGTGCTTTTCCGAATGTGTGTCCACCTGCGATAAGTGCAACAGTCTCTTCGTCATTCATTGCCATTCTTCCAAATGTCTCTCTTATATCTCTTGCTGAAGCTATAGGGTCAGGGTTACTATTAGGTCCTTCCGGATTGACATATATCAAACCCATCTGCACAGCAGCAAGAGGATTCTCTAATTCTCTGTCACCCGAATATCTTTTATCTCCTAACCACTCTGTCTCTGATCCCCAATATATATCTTGCTCAGGCTCCCAGATATCTTTTCTACCACCAGCAAATCCGAACGTTTTGAATCCCATTGTTTCTAATGCAACATTACCCGTCAGTACCATTAGATCTGCCCATGATATTTTCTTGCCATACTTCTGCTTGATAGGCCAAAGTAATAATCTTGCTTTATCCAGATTGGCATTATCAGGCCAGCTATTTAATGGAGCAAATCTCTGTGTACCAGAACCTGCCCCGCCTCTTCCGTCAGCTACTCTGTAGGTCCCTGCACTGTGCCAGGCCATACGAATAAAGAATGGACCGTAATGTCCATAGTCAGCAGGCCAAAAATCTTGAGAATCAGTCATGAGGTCAGCGAGATCTTTTTTTAATCCTTCGTAATCTATAGACTGGAATTCTTTTGCATAATCAAAATCCTTATCCATAGGATCCGATAAAGCAGAATTTTGTCTCAGGATATTTAAGTTAAGGGCGTTGGGCCACCACTCTCTATTAGAGGTGCCGCCGCCAGCACTTTTCTTCATGATACCACTGCTGAATGGGCACTTACTGGCTGAGTTAGTTGTATAGCTTTTGCCAGCTGGGCCATTCATTTCATGTTGTATACTCATAGATGTTTTTTTATGATTAATAAAATTGAAAATGAAAAACTTAGGCATAAAGATAACCATTATCCTTTATAGGCAAAAACGAATTTATTGATACTTTTATCGAAAATTTCGATGACAAAAAGTCAAATTGAATACATACTCGCCTTGGATAATCTAAGGAATTTTGGATTAGCCGCAGATGCATGTTATGTATCCCAATCAACGCTGAGTGCTATGGTGGCCAAGTTTGAGGAGAATATAGGATTAGAGATATTTAATAGGAAAATGCGTCCTGTGACCGTCACTACGCAAGGGCAGAAAGTCATAAAATCATTGCGAAGTATATATCGAGAATATCAATTGCTCGACGAGAAGATTAATGAGATTAAGGGTTTTGAAGTAGGAGCTTTGAGTATAGCTTGCATACCTACAGTGGCACCTTATCTGTATCCACTTATATTGAATCCTTTGTCACTTAAGTATCCTAAAGTCAACTTTACAATACATGAATTAACGACAGAGGTTATTGAAGATGAGATTATAAATGGCAATATTGATGTTGGAATAATCTCACCACCGTTAGATAATAAAGAGCTTATTGAGTATCCATTATACGAAGAACAATTTTTTATATACGACTGTGGTGATTCAGCTAAGAAGAAAAAATATAAAATCAAAGATATAGATATAGATAGGCTTTGGCTGCTCGAAGAAGGACACTGTATGCGTAATCAAATAAGTCAGATCTGTGACCTTAGACAATCCAATAAGATGAACGGTAATATTATCTATAGCTGTGGCAGTATCTACACGCTTACGGAAATGGTGCAAAAAAATAAAGGCATTACGCTAATCCCATGCTTGGCGCTTATTGAGAATAGTCAGATTGATCAGTCTCGTATTTTTAAAATAGATCCTCCACCACCGTTTAGAAGAATAGGCCTTGTGACACACAAGAATTTTATAAAAACTCGGATGCTTGATAGTATATCAAAAATTATAATCCCAATAGTAGAAAAGCATAAACAAGATCATGGTTATTGAGCCCTTCTTCTTAATGGTATTTATAACAAGACCATTCTGCAACAAGCTCGAAGCTCCCTTGTTGTAAAAGGTATATCTTAGTATTATGAAACATTGGCTTATAGCATTTCGATTGAGAACATTACCATTGGCATTTTCATGTATTGGTATGGGAGGTATCTTAGCATCAGTTAATGGTGTTTTCGACTTGAAGATTTTCTTACTGTGTTTATTGACAACAATTGCTCTTCAGATATTGTCTAATCTGGCCAATGATTATGGAGATACAATTCATGGTGCTGATAGTGAGGATAGAGTAGGTCCTCGTCGTACAGTGCAAGATGGACATATAAGTTTAGCACAAATGAAAGTAGCCATTATAACCTCTGCAGTCATAAGTCTGGCATTAGGTCTTTATTTGGTTTTTAGTTCAGGGTTATCTTTTGCATTTATTGCATTATTTATCACGTTAGGTATAGGGTGTGTTATAGCAGCTGTGCTCTATACTAACGGACGCATTCCCTACGGTTACATGGGGTTAGGTGATATATCAGTGTTCATATTTTTTGGTCTAATAGGTGTTCTCGGTACATATTTTCTTCAAGCTAAGTCTTTGTCATGGGATGTCGTATTGCCCGCTATAAGTTGCGGGTTATTGACAGTAGCTGTTCTTAATGTCAATAATATAAGAGATATAAATTCTGATAGATTGGCAGGTAAGTTATCTATCCCAGTGAGATTGGGACGTCAGAAGGCCGGCTTCTATCACCTTATGTTACTTGTCATTGCATTTGTTTGTGCCTCTGTATACGTCTACAGTCATGAGGTTGGTCTACAGCAATTGGCGCTACTTCTTGTATTACCATTATTGTTTATCAATGCAAAGGCGATACTGATGAAGCCTCAAGATCAACTCGACCCTTATCTTAAACAAATGGCCTTGACTAACGTGGCCTTTGTGATTGTGTTCGGCGTATCTATCTTATAGTTTAGTATGATCAAATAATAGACAAATTACCAGTCTTTGTAGATTTTGTGACTGATAAGGAAACTACTTGAGAAGTAATTACCTTTATGTTATTAGTATAAATACAAATTATGTCAGATATAGAAAATAAAGATGGCCGTACGGCTCATGCTAATTCGATAATAAAAAATCATATGATTTGGTCTATGGGAGCGGGCTTCATACCTGTACCTATAGCAGACTTTTTTGCAGTCAGTGCTATCCAATTAGATATGATAAGGCAGATGTGTAAGGTATATGATATCAACTTTAAAGAAACAGAAGGCAAAGCGATCATAACAGCTCTTACAGGTTCTGGTATCGCGAGATTGGGTGCACGTGCAGTCAAGTTCATACCTGGAGTGGGTAGTATCTTAGGTGGGGTAACTCTTGCGGCGCTTTCTGGAGGATCGACTTATGCCTTAGGAGAAGTCTTTAAAAAGCACTTTGAGACAGGTGGGACTTTTTTAGATTTTGATCCCAGTAGACTGAAAAAATTCTACGATGAGAAGTTTGAGAAAGGTAAGCAGATGGCCAGAAATATGGAAAAAACAGAACATGATAAACATGAAGCTGCAGAAGAGATTGTCGATAAGGAAATGCCCTCTGGAAAGGTCACGAAAAAAGGTGCTCCTAAAGATTTTGTAGCTCAATTAGAATCCATCACTAAGATGAAAGAAAGTGGTGCCCTAACGCAAGAAGAGTTTGACACACTCAAAAAGAAAATCTTAGATGCTCAGTCTCAGTAACTCTGAATAAATTTCTCGTAAAACAATTTTTTCTTGTCGACCTTGTGGAGATATCTTCGGATAATATTTTTTATACTTTATTAAAACTTAGACTTTCTCATATGCATGCTGAAGATTATTCGGCTCGTGTCTCGCTCGCAATGAAAAAGGTGTTTTTCATGTCAACCTTGCGGAGACATCTTCAGTGATATAGATAGTTATGCAATTCGGATTGAGAACAAACCGTAGAGCACAGTAAATGTCTATCAATTCATACTTCAATTAAAATTCAAGTCGTGCCTCAGCCTTCACATCTTGCCCGCAGAAGTCTCCTTTGAGATATTTGTAATAACCAGATACACCTATCATCGCAGCATTGTCTCTACAGTATTCAAAGTCAGGAATGAAGTGTTGCCAATCTCTCTGTTTAGCTTCTTTAATTATTCTTTGTCTCATTTCAGAATTAGCGGACACGCCACCTGCTATGGCTACGGTATTGATGCCAGTTTCTTCAGTCGCCTTAATGAGTTTGAGCATGAGTGTATCTACAATTGTGGTCTGCACCGATGCACAGATGTTATTGAGCTCCTTAGAGATGAATTGAGGGTCTTTATCCACGTTTTCTCTAAGGAAATAAAGTATAGCTGTCTTAAGTCCTGAGAAGCTAAAGTTAAGCGCATCAACCCTAGATATAGGGAACTTATATATGGCCTCACCTTCCTGAGCATGTTTGTCTATGAGAGGACCTGCAGGATAGGGCAGTCCGAGCATCTTTCCTGTTTTATCAAATGCTTCTCCAGCTGCATCATCAATTGTCTCTCCTAATATTTCCATCACATTATGATCAGTGACCTTGATAATCTGTGTATGTCCTCCAGAGACAGTTAGACAAAGGAAAGGAAAGTTAGGATGAGGTAGACTCGCAAAGTGTGCCATAACATGAGCATGCATGTGATGGACATCTATCAGCGGTATATCAAGACTCAATGCCATTGATTTAGCAAAACTGACTCCTACGATTAAGCTACCTAATAATCCAGGCCCCTTTGTAAATGCAATTGCGGATAAGTCTTTTCGATCAATTCCAGCTTTCTTAAGCGCTTGATCTACTACAGGTACAATATGAACTTGGTGTTCTCGAGAAGCCAGTTCTGGAATGACGCCACCGTAGTCAGCATGGGCAGTTTGTACAGAGACGATATTGCTTAGTACCTCTCCGTCAGATATAACAGCAGCTGAGGTGTCATCACAAGAAGATTCTATTGATAATATATTAATAGGCATATACACTGATTAAAGCATAAAATTGAAAAAAACTAAGGGCAAATACACCATTATTGTATAAATTGGCATCTATTGGTAAATACAAAGGCTTAACTATTTAGATATTTGGCGAAAAATTATTTACTTCACAACTTAGTCTAAGGACGAAATTTAATCGACTTTACTCACAATAATTAATATATCTCATGAAATCAGTGATTAGCATAGTTTTATTTTTAGCTAGCCTCTTTTTAATGTACGTCCTTTATCTCAATATACAAGAGCCTATTAAGTTTCAGAATGAACTTACTAAGAGAGAGGATGCTGTTATCAAAAAATTAGAAGATGTCAGAAAAGCTCAAGAATTCTACAAAGATATTACAGGAAGATATTCTAAGAGTTTTGATTCCTTGAAGTATGTTCTTCAGACTGATAGCTTTAGTATTGAGAAAGTAGAAGGTGATCCTGATGATCCTACAGGTCAAGAATTCATAAGAACTATAATAAAGAGATCAGCAATAGATTCTATTAATAAATTGGGGCTTGATATCAGCAACTTAGGTCACGTACCTTTTACTGACAATGAAGTCTTTTCTATTGACGCGGATACGATGACTTATCAATCTACTTTAGTAAATGTTACTCAAGTGGGTACAAGGTATAAAGCTTTTATGGGGCCATTTGCAAGTAAGAAATATTCTAAGTACGAAAGTTCTTATAATCCAGACAAGATGTTGAAGTTTGGAGATATGAATACACCCAACTTATCTGGAAATTGGTAATGATAGATATCGACTTTGATGAAGTAGAAAATATAAAGAAAATAAAAGAACTGTCTGTGGTACTGTATCCAGACAGTTTTTTTTATGGACTTTGGGATAATAATGAGACGCTTGTAAAGTCTGATCGACACTCAATGGTCAACTTTAAGAAGCTCATTAATATTCTTAATAAGACCTATGACTTTAAGATCACGAGGGTTATGTCTACGATTAAGCCCTATGTCCATCTTCCTCGAGAAGACTATGAGAAAAAGTACTACGAGGATTACTTTGATGGTGTCTACAATGTATCTAAGAGACAATCCTCAAAGAAGGATATCGATGACTTCTTAAGAGAGGAGATTACCACATTACATTATATGGATAAGAAAGTCATGAAAGTGATGCAGTCTACTAATGCACCTTTCAAGACAGCACATATATCTACAGCATTGGCGAGTTATAGCTTCTTAGCGGATGCAGAATTGACCTGCTTTATAGAAGAATCTAAGCTGCACATATGTTATGCTAAAGATGGTAAGTTTCAATTATACAACCAGTACTACTGTGAGAAAGCAGAAGACTATCTTTACTATATATTACTTGTCATGGAGCATTTTAACATTCATCCTCACGAGAATACTGTTCATATTGGTGGTCATATCAATGTAGATTCTCCATTGATGAAAATGTTAAGCGCCTATATAAAGGATATCGTTCTTGCAGATTCTAATATCGTCATACACGAAAAGCAAAAGATTCCAGCTCAATATTACTTCGAATTATATCTGTGTAAATCATGCGTATAATAGGAGGGGAGCACAGCGGCTACCGCTTCACACCACCAGCTAATAAATGGCCTACCAGACCTACAACTGATATAGCCAAAGAGGGCTTATATAATATCCTAAGTAATAGAGTTGATTTTGAAAATATAAAGTTCCTTGACTTGTTTGGTGGTACCGGAAGTCATTGTTATGAGTGCATCAGTAGGGGGTGTACAGATGCCACGTACGTTGATAAGCATCCACCAGCGGTGGCGTATGTAGAGACGATGAGAGATAAGCTCAAGGCAAATGATATTCTTAAGGTGTTCAGGATGAATGTCTTTAAGTATATAAAAACATGTGAAACACAATATGACTATATATTTGCTGGGCCGCCGTATCCTCTTAAGAATATCGCAGAGATTCCAGACCTCATACTTGCAGCTGATATGTTGAGTGATGCAGGGTTTCTTGTTTTAGAACATAATCCTCATGTGCATCTCAATAAGCATCCTCAATTGACAGATCAGAGAAACTACGGAGAGACTTTCTTCAGCTTTTTTAGTAATTCTTAGGTATCTATCGTTTATAATGAAATCTCTGGCTGATTATGAATGAGTCATTACATAATCTTATTCAAGTTCAACATTTTTAATTGGTTTAATAGCCCTACTTTTGGGCTTTAATATTCTACAGAGACATTATGGATATTGTACATATACTGCAATCTAAAATTAAAGAATCAGTTAAGACGTGCTTTGATCACGATCTTACAGATTCACAATTAATCATTAATCCTACTAAGAAGGAATTTGATGGTGAATATACCTTTGTCGTATTTCCATTAGTAAAAGCATTAAGGCAAAAGCCACAAGAAATTGCTGATGCACTAGGGAAGCATCTGGTAGAGCATGCGGAAGAGGTGGTAGCGTACAATGTGATTCAAGGCTTTCTTAATTTATCTATAGCTAATGGTTTGTGGATGAGTGCCTTAGGTCACATTATTTCAAGTAACAACTATGGTGTATCTGAATCTAATGGTAAGAAGATATTGATAGAGTACTCTTCTCCTAATACAAATAAGCCTTTACATCTTGGCCATATAAGAAATATACTATTGGGTTGGTCTATGTCTCAGATCGCAGAAGCGGCTGGTTATGAAGTCATCAAGACGAAGGTGATCAATGATCGTGGTATAGCAATATGTAAAAGTATGCTGGCTTGGCAAAAGTATGGAGAAGGTAAGACCCCTGAGTCAGCAGCAATTAAAGGAGATCATTTTGTAGGAGACTTCTATGTGAAATTTGAAAAGGTGTTCCAAGCTGAATATAGTCAATGGCAAGAGTCTCAGACAGGCATCGATATCTATAATAGAGAGAAGAAAGATGTGGAAGGAGCTGAGACATTCTACAAAAGGTATAAGAATACTTATTTCAATAACCATAGTGTTATAGGACAAGAAGCGAGACAAATGTTACTGGCTTGGGAAGATGGAGATGCAGATACGAAAGCACTATGGAAGAAAATGAATGGATGGGTGTATGATGGTTTTAATGTGACGTATAAGCAACTCGGAGTTGAGTTCGATGATATCGTGTATGAGTCTGACACTTATTTGTTGGGGAAGGATCTCGTAGAGGAAGGATTGAAGAGTGGCGTTTTCTATAAAAAAGAAGATAGCAGTGTATGGGTAGATCTGGAGGACGAAGGAATGGATCATAAATTGGTGCTTCGTAGCGATGGGACCTCTGTATACATGACTCAGGATTTAGGTACTGCTCAGGTGAGATATCAGAAGTATGGATTTGATAACATGGCTTACGTGGTAGGAGATGAGCAAGATTATCACTTCCAAGTGTTATTCAAGATACTGAAGAAATTAGGAGAGCCTTATGCAGATCATCTTTATCATCTATCTTATGGTATGGTAGATCTCACGACAGGTAAGATGAAGTCACGAGAAGGGACTGTTGTAGATGCTGATAATATTATGAAAGAGGTCATCGAAACAGCGAGAGAGTCAGCTGAAGAAAGAGGTGGCTTAGAAGGGGTGGATGATAAAGAAAAGTTATCTATCTATAGTAAAGTAGGACTGGCAGCACTTAAGTATTTTATACTTAAGATAAATCCTCGTAAGCGAATGACATATAATCCTACTGAGTCCATGGACATGCAAGGGACAACTGGACCTTACATTCAGAATGCTTATGTAAGAATACAATCGATAATGCGTAGAGTAGATGATGAGTATTCTATAGCTAAATATACAGGCCCCATAGAAGATCAAGAAAAAGATCTGATAGCTGCAATGCAATTATATCCCTCTTTAATTAAAGAAGCTATGGATAAATATGATCCATCTGTCATCGCTAACTATAGCTACACATTAGCAAAGAGTTATCACAGATATTATCATGACTACAGAATACTTACTGCAGAGACAGCAGAGATAAAAGCATTTAGATTAAGCTTAAGTGCAGCTGTAGCAAAGGTATTAGAGCAAGGAATGAAACTTTTAGGTATTGAGATGCCAGATTATATGTAAGCGTAAGATCAAATTTTTACAAGTGAAAAAAGAAACAGAAAATAAGATGAGCGAAGAATACGAGTCTAAGAATTTCATAGAAGAAATGATAGAGGCAGATATCGAAAGTGGTAAGCATGAAGGACGTGTGCACACACGTTTCCCACCTGAGCCCAATGGATATCTGCACATAGGACATTGCAAAGCTATCTGTATCAATTTTGAAACTGCAGCTAAATATGGAGGTAAAACAAATCTTAGATTTGATGACACAAACCCAGAAAAGGAAGAAACTGAGTATGTCACTTCGATACAAGAGGATATAAAATGGTTAGGTTTCGATTGGGAAGGAGAAGCGAGATTTACTTCAGATTATTTTCAGCAGCTGTATGAGTATGCTCATATTCTGATTGATAAAGGTTTAGCGTATGTAGATCCATCAAGTTCAGAAGAGATGGCTCAACAAAAAGGTACACCTACCAGTCCCGGTGTCGATAGCCCGTACAGAGATAGAGGTGTGGATGAGAATAAGAGATTATTCACTGAGATGAAAGATGGTAAATACGATGATGGGAGTATGGTGCTCAGAGCTAAGATAGATATGCAGGCTCCTAATATGCTGCTCAGAGATCCTATTATATATCGAATCAAAAGGGCACACCACCATAGAACGGGTGATGACTGGTGTATCTATCCTATGTATGATTTTGCTCACGGGCAATCGGACTCTATCGAAAAGATTACCCACAGTTTATGTTCGTTGGAGTTTATGCATCACAGACCACTCTATGATTGGTTGATAGAGAACATAGGTATATT
>CAZBXL010000063.1:10736-21803 GCA_964495785.1 uncultured Saprospiraceae bacterium
CCACAAGACGAAAGTGCAGGAACCCACATGATGACTTTCTCCAAAGAGATATTCATCGAGAAAGGTGACTTCATGATTGATCCACCTAAGAAATATTTTAGATTAGCTCCTGATAAATTTGTGAGGCTTAAAGGTGCTTATATTATCAAAGCTGATAATCATGTGCTAGATACAGAAGGTAACGTGACGGAGATACATTGTACTTATTTCCCAGAGAGTAAGAGTGGTGAAGATACTTCTGGTATCAAGGCTAAAGGTGTATTGCATTGGGCAGATTGTAACTCGTCAGTGGATTTAGAATTGCGTCTTTATGACAGGCTCTTTACCGACCCTACACCTGATAAGCATGAAGATGTAGATTACATTGATTTCTACAATAAAGAATCTCTCGAAGTTGTAACTACAGCTAAAGCAGAGCAGTATCTACAAGAAGTCAATGATAATGAGTCATTGCAATTTATGCGGAAGGGCTATTTTATAAAAGACAAAGATTCTACTTCTGATAATTTAGTATTCAATAGAACAATAGGATTAAGAGATAGCTGGGCCAAGATGCAAAAGGGCAATAATCAGAAAGGAAATAACTCAAAGCAGGGTAATAAGAATCAGAAAAAAAATCAAAATAAATAGTAGTTTACTATTACGCTGTTGATATAATTATTGACTTAGCAACATAAATAAATAATATCGGACACTGCCTATGGGTATCATTAAAAGGCAAGGAATAAAATCATCAATAGTCTATTTTGCTGGTGCTATCATCGGTGCATTGGCTATTTTTTTTGTTTACCCACTGGATAATGAAATCTATGGTTATGCTCAGTTTCTTTACAATACGGCGTACCTTTTCATACCCTTAGGTACCATGGGTGGATTATCAATTATAGTTAGATATTTCCCCAAATTTAATAGTGACGATTCTGATAATTACAATGGCTTTTTGTCATTGGTACTATCTATTTTGAGTTTGGCTTTTGCGGTATTTGTTATCCTGTGGTATTTCTTCAGTGATTTTTTCTTATCCTATTTACAAGGCCTAAATATGGATACAGCGAAGATAGCAGATAACGAAATCTATATTATTCTGCTATTAGGATGTTTGATTTTGCTCAATCTGTTTACTGCTCAGTCTTCTAATAAATTACGGATTGTCGTTCCTCATATAATTCAAACTTTAGGATTTAAGTTATTTCTACCGGCGTTGGTATTGGCATATGTTTATTTAGAATTTTCTGAATCTCAGTTTGCTTTTAGTATCGTCGCTTTTTTTGGAGTAGCTGCATTGTTGGTTCTGCTGTATTTAAGATTGATTGATGGGGTCAAGTTTGGTAAAATACGTAAGCCGACAAATGACTTTTCATACAAAGAAATGGCTAAGTATTCGCTCTTTGGTACACTCAATGCATTGAGTAATGGTATCGCCTTGAGGACGGATAGTATTATGATACCACTCTTACTCACCTATGCTAAGAACGGTGCCTATGGAATGGCGTCTTTTATATCTAATGTTATAGAGATACCCACCAAATCTATAACTCAGATAGCAGGGCCTATTATTTCTAAAGCTTGGGAAGAGGATAACTTAATTGAGATAGATACGATATACAAGAAAGCGTCAGTTAATTTATTCATGATAGGGAGTCTATTGTTTTTAGGAATATGGTATCTGATAGATGATCTCATTAGTCTGTCTACAAATCCTGAAAGTTTCATTAATGCAAGGATGATATTTTTTTTCTTAGGAATAGGAAAGCTTATAGATATGATTACAAGCGTCAACACTCAGATTATAGTGTATTCAGAAAAGTACAAATTCAATCTGCTTTTTTTAAGCATCCTTGCTGTATCTAATATCATACTCAACTTTATTATGATACCGCGGTACGGGATTGTAGGAGCAGCAATAGCTACTACAATCTCTATGGTGGCTTATAATATTATGAAGGTGGTTTTTATTTATAAGTCATTTAATTTACACCCATTTTCGCAGGGTAGTTTTAAGATATTGTTGTTGTTGGTTACTTTGACTTTAGGATTTTATATTTTCCCTACAGAATGGCATCCTATCGTTTCTATTCTCGTAAAAGGAAGCTTTGTAACACTAATATTTCTACCAATAGCGTATTTTTGGAATATCTCTGAGGATGCTAATGAGCTCGTCAGATCTACACTTAGAAAGTTTATCAAACTCAAATAATAAATTCAACTTATGGCATTCGAAACTTTACTTATAGACATAGAAGATCAAATAGCAACAGTAACCGTTAACAGACCTAAAGCTATGAATGCTATCAATGATAGAGTCATGACTGAGTTGAATGAGGTATTTACAAATCATCTTAAGCCAAGTGAGTTAAAGGGTGTCATCATTACAGGCAGTGGAGAGAAAGCATTCGTTGCAGGTGCAGACATATCAGAATTAGGTCAGAAGTCAGGTGATGAAGGATATTTGGTTTCTAAAAAAGGTCACGATACATATAATGCGATAGAAGCATACAGTATACCCGTTCTTGCAGCGATTAATGGATTTTCACTTGGAGGCGGTAATGAACTTGCAATGTCATGTCATATTAGGATTGCGTCTATCAATGCTAAGTTTGGACAGCCTGAAGTTAATCTTGGTTTAATACCTGGTTATGGAGGGACGCAAAGGCTTATCCAATATATAGGAAAAGGTAGAGCCATGGAGTTATTGTTAACTGGTGATATGATAGACGCTGAAAAGGCATTAGAGTATGGACTTATCACACATGTCACGACTCCAGAAACACTCATAGATACGGCAAAAAAGATTATCACTAAGATATCACATAAAGGACCTGAAGCGGTAGCTCGGACAATAGAAATGGTTAATGCATATTTTGATAAGACCTCTAATGGATTTGTCAAAGAAATCGATGGATTTAAAAAGTCGATCGCATCGGATGAGAGTACAGAAGGAGTGGCTGCATTCTTAGAAAAAAGGAAACCTAATTTTAGAGGATAATCTAATTTTTGTTTCTTATCTCTGAACTCCTCATAGGCATGGAGTCTATTATTCTGTATAGTTCTTCGATTTTTAAAATTTTGTTTTGAGAGAGTTTCACACCTCCATCGAGACCTATAAGATTTACTTCAAATTCTTCTTGGGGATTGTGTTTGCTATTAAAATCTAAGTCGGTGGGTTTCCAATTTACATCTTGTTTAGGCTTCAAGTAATTAGTCATTTGGTACCTGTCCTTGATGACCCTGCATACAAGTATTTTTCTTTCTTTTAATTTCTCATCCTGATCTAAGAATTCACTGAGCTGCTTTCGGTACAATTCATTTGATTCATCTGGGGTATATAGAATGACGATTCTATTCTTCCATTGATATTCATTTAAAAGTTGCCCGCTCATACTGTCGCAATTGAATATGTAAAATGATACTATGATTATTTTATAAAATAATGAGTAAGACATATTATATTAATTAAGGAATATAAAACCCAATGTGATTTTGATATAACGATCAATGGACTTAACATAAAGTATCCTAAGAACCTATCAGTATTAGCCTAATAGACTTTTAAGTATAAATGTTCACAATAAAAGCTTTGCTAAAAGATAAATTGAATAACTCCTTTTATTCCTATAACAAATGTGAATATAGAGAATGCAAAAATTAGTGATAATATGACATTCGTCATGAGACCAAATCGATAGCTCTTCATGAGGTCTTTTCGATTACCTAAATACATTATACATGCGACAGTAGCTGGAAGAATCACTGCATTAAATGCTTGAGAAGCAACCATGATTAATACAGGACGAGCATTGAATATAGGTACGACGAGTCCTAAAAGCGAAATGAAAAATACGATGATTCTATATCTTGGAAGTTTCATGTTGCGTGGCGACTCATTATAGTCGCATAATAACCATGGGAGCATGAGGACATTAGGGAACTGCGATGATACGCCTGCAGCGATAATGCCAATTGCAAATATAGATACTGCCATAGGACCTGCCAGTGGTTCTAATAACTCAATCATCTGTGAGGCTTTAGTCATGCCTAATCCAGCAGGGTAGAGGGTCCCCGCTGCTGCTGCCATAATAGACATACTGATTATAAACATCAATACAACAGAAACAATAGCGTCTCTTTTCTGAGTTTGTTCATCTTCTATTCCCCATCCAGCTTCTTTGACTAATGTTGTTCTTATGATAAATAAGCCTGAGAATACAGTGGTGCCCACTAAGGATGCAATGACAAGAAATGGTCCTTTGTCTTGCTGTTCTGTAATAGGTGGTAACTTAGGTATAAGCCCACTGAGTAAGTCTGAGAGAGGCGGTGTCAGGATAAAGAAATTAATAAGGAAGCAAAGAGACATTATAGCGACGATGACGACTAATGCTCTTTCAAAGAAATGTGTTTCTCCATTCCAAAATATAAAGTAAACAATTGTCACATAGAATATGGCGAAGTAGATGGCAGGAATGCCACCGTCGATATAGGACACTGACCATACATATGATATGTCAGCGACTATCCCCATGACACCCATCACACTGCCCATGACTCCTGTAGTCAGCGCCACTATAAAGAAGATTCCTACAGCGGGATGTATATGTTTTTTAAATGCTTGTAGGGCAGTCTCTCCAGTGACCATTGTGTAGCGACTGTACAGATTAATCATCACATATGTAGCGATGCAAGATGCGACGATGGTCCACAATAAGGACATACCGTAGGTTGCCCCTGCTTTAGCCATAGAAGTAACACTGCCTGTACCGATGTTAAATCCTAAGAGAAAGATACCAGGTAGAAAAAGCGATAGGCCCTTTAAAAATTTACTTTTGAATTGGCTCATGCTCTAAGGTTGTTTTCATTTGGTAAGTGGTGGAGTACCTGGTCCTACTGTTGCATCTCTGAACCACACCTCAGTATAATCACCGTGAGTATATTGTTTTTCGATATCACCTCCATAAGTATCAGCTCCAGTACTCCAGACCATATTGGTTTCTGGTTTTTTACCGTTTGTTTGGTTGTAAGCACCTTGCTTGAAATAGTTTTTCTCACCAGCATAAGCCATTTCTTTTTCAACCCCATCTCGGCCTATAGGGACGAATAGTTTTTGAGTTTGTTCAGGGATATCTGAAGGTTTTGTATAGTCAGTCTTGATGAGGCTTTTAGTAAAATGTACAGTTTCGTGATTGTCACTTTTAAAAGTAAGATACATATTACCCTCATAGACATTAACCTCATAGCTGAACTCTTCTCCTAAGGCAATACCATCTTCCGGTTCTGCGGGATAAGTATCAGGGCTTGCTCCGACAACGGACATATCATGGCCCCATATAGGAATTGAATAATCCCATCTTTTATCATTAGAGCCTTTGGTGTTGATTTCATAATTCCAGAATACAGAACCTTTTTCATGACCTGGAAATTTTTTATAGAATAACTTAAATGGTTCGTTTTCATGACCATCTCCACTATGTATCTGACCGACTACGACGGAGTAAGACGCTGCTACACGAGCATCGCCTGATGTGGATACATGTATTACCTTAAGTGTGCCCGTCAGCTTACCGCCGGTCATAGGTACCCATTCTTCTTTTTGATGTAATTCAGTTCTTGTGTTGCTTGAATTTTTAGACGTTGTTCCTGAGTTAGGAGCTTTGTAGACTACCCAATCTGCTTTATTGTCTTTCTCAGTATAAAAGAATCCTTCTTTTTTATAATCTATTAAGTTGTTAGATTGAGTACCGTCACCTAAAAGAATTTTGAATTTATCCATGAAAGACATGACATCACTTGGGTAGGTCGTCGCTTCAGCATCAGTAACCTTTTCCACTACATCTGTAGCTGTTTTGTTTTTTTCAGATGTATTAGAACAATGGCTTAATAATAGCATCATCGCTACGACGAATGATATTTGCACAACGAATTTTACTTTCATCTCCTAATTGTATTTTCTGCGTAATTTATCTTTACGATGAAAATACAACTTTAAATAAACTTTCAGATGACGTATTAATATGCCGCCATTCGTTATTTGAAAAAAGAGAAGTTTAAGTCCTGATTTAACCAAAAGGACATTAAGATAACTTGCATCAAGTTATAAGTCTGATTACTTGCACTTAAATAAAACTTAGCGCTAACCTTCTACTCTCAATATTTTGATTTCGACTCGTTGGTTTTTCTTACGTCCCTTGACGCTATCATTAGATGCTATAGGTTTGTTCTTGCCATAACCTTTATAAGTAATCCGATCTTGGTCTATGCCTTTTCCATATAGGTACTCTGCTACGGATTTGGCTCTTGCGGTAGAGAGCCTGTCGCAGTATTCTGCAGCTGGGACATTATTGGTATGTCCTCCGACTTCTATGACCACATTTTTATTCAGGTCCATAAAGTCATAGACTTCTTCTAAGACTTCGGTAGAATTACTGGATACATCTGTACTATCCGCAGCAAAATAAAGATTATTGATCTGTAGTGTCTGTCCAACTTTAATCTTAGCAATATCGAGATCAGGAAGTATTTTAGGTTTTGATATCGTTACATTACTTTCCACGCTACATCCATTAGAATCGGTGATTGTAAGATAACTGTATCCGTAATTAAGTTTTTTTGCCTTAGTTCCTTTTTCACCATTAGCCCATAAGATCTCATAAGGTGGTGTTCCTCCTTGAGGCTCTATGACTGCCACACCATCTTTTTTTCCAGCTTTGGATACAGGTGTGGTAGATACGATTTTGTTTTGTACAGGTAGTGGATCGTCTATTTTTATAGAGGCATACTTTCTTATTCCGTTAGCATCTACCACGGTAACTTTATATGTACCTGCTTTGAGATTTTTTGGATTAGGATTGTTTTTGAGACGGACTCTTTCCCATAGATAGGTGTATGGTGCTTCTCCTCCTGTCACATCTACAATAATACTTCCATCCATAGCGCCATTACATGAGATAGGATTCTCAAGAAATTCTGTGATTTGCATCTCAGTCAATTCTATTTTATCCTTAAAAATTCTGAACAGCCCTGCATCAGCAGTACCTAACCATAGTACACCATCTTCATCACTGGCAAGAGATAGACACTTACTTGCAACGAGACCTAAGTTGTCGCCATATTTTTCAAGTTTATCCTTATATGGGTTGTATCGCGTAAGAATATCTGACGCGATGTAAAGATTGTCATCTGCATCAAGAGCAAGGTCATTGACTTGTCCTTCATAAAGGCCATTTCTTAGACCTTGTTGTTGCCATCTTTCTTTGCCATATTCTTGATATACAAGCCACAATTCTTTATCGCTTAAGAGCCACATACCATCTACATTTTCCGTGACTGCAATAAATTTTTCTTTAGAGTTACTGTGCTTCCATTTATCATCTTTATTAATCTCGATGATACCTTTGTCAGTTCCTATCCACAATTTATCCAATGGTTTGTAGTAGTGTATGAAGGAGACACCATTAGATTTTAGTTTAGAATTCTCGCTTGTGTATTGAGTTAGAAATTTACTTGTTTTTGTATTGACGAGATAAATTCCATCATTTGTACCTATCCATAGTTTATGACTTCTGATTTCAAGATCATTGATTTCTATACCTTCTTTATCGACATGATATAGAAATCTATCATTCATATATATTTTACCATTACTGAAAGCCGAGAATACATTCCCTTTAGCTGATACTGCTACAGCTACAGCATTTCTTACGTCTAAAACATGAGAAAGAGAGGCACTCTTGGTATTGATAGTGCTGATGCCATTCTTACCTGCAAACCATACATTGCCACTGCCATTCACCAGAATCTCCTCTATACGATCGCTTGAGGAGAATCCATTGACTCTTTCAAGAACAAGAGCTGTTTTTTCTTCTTCCAGAGAAGACGCTATGTTAACTTGAGAAAGAGCTGCATGTGAAATGAATAGGGATAGTAAGAGTAAAATTTCTTTCATCGGGAACTTTATAAGGTAAATACAATAACTAAGTAACGCAAATAACGGCTCTAAGCGTCCACTCATAATTGAATTTAAATTTACATTAACGTAGGCTAAAATTATAGGAAATAAGCGGCAGTTCCTCAAATATAATTTAGAATAATATATACTCCATTATCTTTAATGGTATTTAACGAAAGTATACGATCTTGAATAGATACTGAGTTAATAAACTAAGATAAGAGTCTTACGATCATATCAGCTGATATGTGAGTCAGATCTGACATGACAATATGAGCATCTTGTAGTACATCTGACTTGCCTATGCCTACACATTTGAATCCTCCATCTATAGCAGCAGTGATTCCCTTAGCGCTATCTTCAAACACGACAGCTTCTTCAGGTTTTACTCTTAGAGACTTGGCTGCTTTTAAGAAGACCTCAGGATTGGGCTTAGAATACTTGACATCATTTCCATCTTTTATAGTATTGAATGCATCGTAGATTGATGTTTTTGCCAAGATTGATTTTGCGTTTTTACTCGCTGAGCCGATGGCCATTTTAATATGATTTTCTCGAGTACTCAGTAAGAATTCTTTGACTCCGGGAAGTACTACGTTATCATTTACATCCTCGAGACTTTCGATATACCATGTGTTTTTTTGTTCGGCATATTTAATTTTTTGCTCTTCTGAAGCTTCGATATTACCTTGAGATAAAACCAGATCGAGTGAGGCCATCCTGCTGATGCCCTTAAGTTTTTCTTTGATTTTGCTATCTAATTTATAACCTAAACTATCTGCCAGTTTAACCCAAGAATTATAATGGTATCCAACTGTGTCTACAATGACGCCATCAAGGTCGAATATGAATGCTTTTATCATTAGCCTAATTTTGATTTTATAGTTTTTCTGTGAGCATATTTTTTAGAGAGATATAGCGTGATGTCATTGATGAGTCCTTCTTGATTAATCTTGTATAGATGTCTCTTAGTTCTATCCAGGAATTCTGTGGCTCTATTACCTAAGTGATTGTCAAAATAATCATCAACCATAGACAAGTATAATTCTCTTACACCATCTTCAAGACCTTCTTCTATTAATGTAGCATCGTAGACTTTGAGCCATTCTATATCGCCCTTTTCTTCTATGAGCATTAAGAGTTCTTGATATCTCTGGGCCTTGGCATAAATCTTAGTTGATTGAGAGAATTTTAAGCCATCAACCCATTCTTTTATATCTGTAAACTTAGTCTTAAGAAATGAATCTGAAAGTGATTCTATGATATTGCTTAAGGTCGCATAGTCTGTACTCTTCGGACTAAGCTTGTTAATCTCTTGACTAAGTTGCACGTAGTTTTTTGTATGAATATTCTTATAGCATTTAAGTGCAGTAACCTGGTATCTATATGCTATTTCTTCTTCATCTGTATAGTAGTCGACAACTTCTAATTGGTTGTCTGAGATAAGAAGTCTAAGCACTTCAAATATCTTACTATGGTCGTACTTAATTAATATATCTTTAGCAAGATCCGCATTCTTATGTGATAAGAGGATAGATGTCCGTAAGATATTGGTCGCCTGAAGGTCTAATTTTCCTTTGCTGTATAGTTCATTAATGATGTCTGATTTCTCATCAGCATTGAAAGCATTAAGTCGATCAAGTATGAGTATCGTATTAGATTGACCTGGCTTGTAGTATGATTTTTTGATCAATGTTATTAGATCCTCTTCGGCCTTTTTTCTAAAGCTGGGAGCTAAGTCTTGATTAAGTATAACCTCCAATCCTTTTATAAAATGCAATCTATTCTTTTCAAGGCTCTGATCTTTGATCTCATATCGATACTTGAGGTAGATGATCTTATCTAAACTTTCTTTGGCTATATAAAAGGCCTCTGTATAATTTTCTGTAGAGAGACAGTCTTTCATCTGCAGAACAAAATCATCAAGTATAAAGTGTATTGTTTTTTTTGTACTTGTCGTGATCTTATTATTAGTCGATGATTTGGGCTTTATCAATTCGTTGAGCATACGCCGATACTTCATACCATCCCCTCCTAAAAAGACGCGAGAGAGAAAGTGAGACTTGAATGCTAATTCGAAGGCTTTATCTTTTTTGGCGTAATTGTGTATAAATACCTTTACATCAGTTTCTTTAATATCATCCAAGATCTCTTTCATCTTAAGTTTCTGAAATCTTTTTTCTTGATCTTGGGACATAAAGCGGCTAAGGTATAATTGAAAATGTATTTTGAAAATACAGATAACAGGTAAAATTAATGACTAATTTTAGGATTTAGAAGTTTTTATAATCTAATCTCAACAAAGAGCAATTATGAAGCAATTATTACTGGTAAGGCATGCCAAATCCTCATGGAGTAACCAAGGATTAAGAGATGTGGACCGTCCACTTAATGAAAGAGGTAAGAGAGATGCGCCTCTTATGGCTAAATATTGCAAAAATAAAGGACTACATATAGATCATATTCTATCAAGTCCTGCCAAGCGAGCTTACAAGACGGCGAAGAAATTTCATAAGCAATTCCCCAATAGCATCTTGGATAAAGAAACAGATTTGTATTTCGGGAGTATGGAAGATTGGTTATACATCATTCAGAGTCTTCCTGAGACGAGCAATATGCCCGCATTTTTTAGTCATAACCCGACGATCACATATTTTGCGAATACATTCAGCGGGCCTACTACTGATAACGTACCTACTTGCGGTGTTGTAAGATTACAGTCCACAGCAGATAGATGGGCAGATATCGACTATAATAATACTGAAGTCTTGGCGTTCTATTTCCCTAAAGAAGTCTTGTAAATAGATGAGGTTTATATTAAGTATCACAGTATTAATATTTTTTATTTCATGCAAAAGTGGGGAACCTGTGGATAAACTGAATTATCCTTTGGCTAAAGTCGTGGATGTCATGGTCGATTTATACATAGCTTCAGAAGCCATCAAGGATGTAGGCGAAATGGACAAGGATAGCTTATTATATGTCTATAAATCCCAAATAGAAGAAATCCATCAAGTCAACTTTGATCAAATCGAAGAAGATATAGAGATAGTCAGGTCTAATCCAAGTTTCTATGCGGAGGTGCATGGCATCGTCAATGATAGCATCAATTCAATAGAGAAAGAATT
>CAZBXL010000064.1:0-21153 GCA_964495785.1 uncultured Saprospiraceae bacterium
CCCGACCCCCTCGGTGTAAACGAGGTGCTCTGAACCAACTGAGCTAATCACCCAAAAAGGATTGCAAATATAGATTGCTGTAATGGCAGTTGCAAGAAGTGAGGCAGCTTTTTTTAAGTTTTCTATTTTATCAACTGAAAGATCAATTAATACGGGGCTTTTAGACCTGCATTTAATTGTTTGGATCTTAATTTTGATGTGATAGAGACGATTATTGCCATATTTAGGAAGTATAATGGGCCTACTTTATCCGCTTCTAAGAGGTCATTAATTAATAAAACCACATTGATTAATATGAAAGCAACAGTCGCAGCTGAGAGTAGAGCTTTTTGCTTAACATCTCCTACATGAGCGATACCCCACTCCCCATAGAGAATGACTAAGATTATCATAGTTAACAAAATTATCAAGCCGGGTATACCCTGCTCTGCTGCCGTCATCAGGTAGTAATTATGCATTCCAGATTTCTCCGGATTATGGCTAACGTATGTCTTATAGCTCGTGACCGTATGAGATCTATACTCAGAATAAAAAGTAGAGGGTCCGTATCCCGTAAGGGGTTTCTCTCCTACCATATAAAAACCTGCGATCCATCTGTAGAACCGTTCTACTGTAGATATATCTTGCATCTTAGTCGTAGCTTCTACGAGGTTATCAAACTTCTTATGGACAATCGTTTTTTCAAAGTCAGGTGCAAAGTCAAGATATCTGTTATCCGTACTAAGAAAAGTAACTAAGGCTATACCTCCAATGAGTGCTATCCCTATAGCATACTTAGATAACTTCCATCGTAGCATCATTAATGCCATAGCTGCAATCACCACTGATAACTGTGCAGCTCTAGTATATGTCAGATATATGGCTATAAGTAGGACTAATATGGACACATATTTTATCCATCTATAGCTTCGATTACGCCATGTCAGATAACACATAAATGGTAAGAACAACAATAACATAATTGCATAATCGACATGATTACGAAAGATAGGTCTCACTACAGAATTAGAACTGGCAAAACTAAATCCCTCAGGTGCATGCCTCATCCAAATATATGCGATGGCAATAAAAATTCCGACTCCAAAAAAAGTAAATAACTTCTTATACTCAATCTCACTTTTAACTAATATCAGAGGCATAAAATAAAAAGGTATAACATACCATAACTTGGCTAAGAAGAACTTAAGCGATATAAACGGATGAGTCGAAAATATGACCGTTACAAGCAGCCATCCGACATGAGCATAGATTAATAATGAAATAGGATGTGTGAATATATCTTTAGGAATAGACTTCAGATTTTTGATAACCAGTAGCATACACAGACCCATCAGAAAAATCATAAAAGGCTCTGAAGGTAGATTGGTGCCAAATCCTCCCGGCAGTTCTACTTCTGTAGAGAAAGGTAATAGAAAGAAAAACAGATAGTACAACAACTTAATATTATGGATAGAAAACAAGGCAAAAATTAACCCTATGGGAATAGCTGCCAAGTAAATTTTATCTAATAATAATGCTGCATTAATTATGATGATCGTCAATGCCATAATCCACCAAAACAGCTTGAGATCAAATAGATCCGAAAGTGATTTTTCACTATGCATTACGGAATTCTTCTTTCCAGTTGTTCTTGGTAAATTGATCCTGTAGTATTACCCACAAGCTTGCTATTATAAATGTCAGCATCGCAATACCCACCACGATTATAGATCGCTTAGGCCTGGACTTGTATACAGGTACCTCTGCTTTTTCTATAAGATGTATTGTACTGAAGTCATTATTGTACGCTGATTGGAGTTGCTTAAGTCTTTCCATACTGATAGACAACTGCTCTCCATAAGCTTTGATATCTCTCTCTAACGTAATGATATATGGGTAGCCACTATTATAGTTTTCTATATCAGACTTGATAAGATTGTACTGCTTTTGAAATCCATTGAGTTTAGACTGTAATACTTTAATGCTGTCTCTCGGACCAGCATTATTTTGAAGATAGGATATTTGAGCCTTCGTGTTTTCTAATTTACCACTTATCTCTACTATACTTGAACCATATGCTTCACCTTGAGATGCTGTATTAAATATCTTGTATCGTGATCTCAAATAAAAGATACTGTCCGTTAGCGTTTGTATATACTGTGATTTAGCTTCTATATTTGATTCATAACTTTTAATGAGATTGACTTGACTTTGTTTGATGATTTTCTTGGCTATCTCACTTATCTTGTCTCTTGCTGCATTGGCCATCTGAGCTGACAAGTTGATGTCTTCATCTTCTACTGATAAGTTAATAGCATCATACTTCGTCTTAGTAGTTTCATATAATTTGTTCAACTTGAGAAGTAATTTATGCTTGGCATTTTTACTATCCGGATCTATGTCATAATGATTATAGAGATCATATTCTGTAATCAAATAATCCTTAACCTCACTCGACTTGCTTATAGAAAGTAGTCTATCAATGTCCTCATCTGAGCCATATATTTTAAGATCATTATCTACAGATCCTATAGGTGTAGGCTTAGCGAGATCTGGACTTGCTGCGTAGAATTGTGTACTAGCTTTATAGAAATTAGGTAATAACAAACTAAAACCTGCTGTAATGACAGCAGATAAAAATGTTGCTATAATGATTTGCTTCTTCCACTTATAGAGTAAGACGAGAATATCAAGAAGGCTTTCGTTTTTTTGCATTAAGTAGGTTATGAGTCCTTTAGTTAGTATCGTATGTAAGCATGCTCTTGTTAAAACGTAAGAAGCCACTTAAAAATGATATGAGAGTACTTAAAATCACAAATATGATCAATTCCCATAAGCAGTACAACTGTACATAGTGATATAACATAAACCCTATAACAAAATATATGCCTAACAATACAATAGCTTTAGTAGCAATGATCCCATCAAATCCTATACTGTATCTCCTATGCACTATTATATACTGCCCCAAAAAGACAAAAATCTGTGTTACCAACGTAGCGCCAGCAGCACCTATAGCCATATACTGAGGAATCAAAAACCAATTAAGAGTCCAATTAAGAACAATACCAATAACGAATATGATATTTAGCGACCTCAATGAACCACTCGCTATGATCAGCGAACCATAGATATAAGACATCGCCATCGTCCAGAAACTTATCATCAGTAATCTGAAAGATTGGACAATATCATTATTATTATTCTTATAAATAATATCCAGAATATCTTGGGCATAAAACCAACATGATAGAGTGATTATACTGGTGATACAGAATTGTATCTGTGCTGCTGTAGATAATAAACTTGTGACAGTTTTCTTCTCATGGAGTAATCTTGCATACATAGGAAGTAAGAGCATAGCAAATAAGTACCCTATCATATTAGCCGCATCCATCAATCTAAATCCTCTTGCATAATGACCAGCAGATTGGGCTTCATCATCTATAAGTCGCTCAAGCATCACTCCATCCATACGCGTATATAATGTCATCAATATGAAGACCAATGCAAATGGCATTGACTTTTTTAATGTAGACTTCCACTGAGCAGGTGAGAATTTTATATGAAAAGAAAATTTCTTTCGTAATAGGAAGAGAGCTACAAGAACTGCCACCACCAGAGCAGCTATCTGAGCATACATAAATGTGGAGATATTAATAGAGCCAATACCGTATAGTAGATATCCTACAAATACAATCATCAGTACCTTATCTACAATAGACAACCAAGTGTCGGTTCTATAAAATCCTAATGCTGAAAAATGACTTCTCAGGTATAGATAAAAAGTCTGGAAGGCCATTATCAAGCCCATTAATCCTATAAGGGGATAATATGAAGAAGGGTAATCTAAGATAATAGCCCCAATGAATGTAGCCATAAAAAACCCTAATAATAAAACAATCTTCAGGCCTATGATATATGAGAAATGCTCAGACACAGTTTCTCTATTTTCTGAGACGTATTTAGAATTATAATTCTGTATACCTAAATCCAATATGACTTGAAAAAGAAAACAAAAATCAAAAATGGCGAAGTACAAACCATATGCAGCATCACCTACCCTATTCTGTACCTGAGCGTCTATACCTATAATATAGAATGGCTTAATGAGCACATTAATGAAGAGTAGAAAAAAAATATTTTTTAGGAATTCTTTTTGCACAAGATCTCTTAAGCTATAAACTTATGAAAGTGCAATGATAAACTAATTGAATTGGGGGAATAAAAAAAAGCTGTAAAGTTTAACACCCTTACAGCCTTTAGTTTAACACCTCTTAAATATGATATAAAAGTAAAGCCATGTGTTGCTCTAAACAAGTGACTTAGCACTACCAATGGAATACCTAATCTCTACAGCCGTACTACATGGTCTCTGATTCTGTCAAATACTTGACGTTGTTAGTACTTATTGCACTTATTGAGTAGAATCTATTCAACAAATCTTAATCATGGAAATACTAAAAATTAGCTTCAGAAAAGATGCTTACTGAGCCATAGGTGTTAACCATGACCCATTGGTCACTTAATAGTTTTAACTTTATAACACCATCGCTTAATTGTACATTACCCAAGTAATCCATCTTTATGAAAACGATTCTATTTTCTTTCTGCCTCACTTTGTTATCTCTGTTTAAATCTCATTCGCTTTTCTGCCAAAGCCCTTACATACATGTAGATCAGTTTGGATATAATACTGATGCTATCAAAGTCGCTGTATTAAGCGATCCTATTACAGGAGCTAATAGTAACTTGAGTTACAGTCCAGCGGCACAACTGGAGCTTAGAGATAACAATAACGACAACCTTGTTACTTCTATCACACCTGTATCTTGGAATTCTGGTGCCACACATATTGATTGGTCGGGAGATCGAGGCTGGTGGTTAGACTTCAGTAGTATAACTCAAGAGGGAGAATATTATATCACAGACCCGATAAGTAACGATACCTCTGCTATATTCTCTATAGGAACGGGCTCTTTTGATGAAGCTATAAAAGCGGCTTCAAGAATGTTTTATTACAATAGGTGTAATACGTCTAAGTCAGCACCTTATGCAGAAGCTAACTGGATTGATGCAACTAATAATTTTATGAATCCTCTACAAGATGCCAACTGCAGATTTATAGACGATCAAGGTAATGCCTCATTAGAGAAAGATCTAACAGGAGGATGGTTTGATGCAGGAGATTATAATAAGTATGTCACTTTTACATTATCGACTTTGCACAATCTGTTATGGGCCTATAGAGATAATCCTCAAGTGTTCGGTGACAATAATAATATTCCAGAATCTGGTAATGGCATTCCTGATATTCTCGACGAGATCAAGTGGGAGTTAGACTGGTTACTAAAGATGACTAATCCTGACGGATCAGTTCATATCAAGATGGGAAGTAAAAACTACTCTGAGAATACAAGCTATCCTCCAAGTAATAATACTGATCCAAGATATTACGGACCTACGTGTACTTCCGCATCACTCACAATTGCTTCTGTATTTGCTAATGCATCTACAGTCTTTGAAGACATTCCAGGTATGTCAAGTTATGCTACTACCTTAAGAAATACTGCAGAAACAGCTTGGGACTATTTATTACCATTTTATAATAATGGCACATTGGAATATAATTGTGATGACGGTAGCATAGTAGCTGGCGATGCTGACTTTGATGCGACTGATTATCATGAAGGTATTATAGCTGCCGCAATATATCTGTATGAAGCTACTAATGATAATACCTATAACACATTTATAATAAATAATTACTTGCTGTCAAATGTGTTCGGAGCCACAGCTAATGATCCTAATGATATTACAACCTACTATGATGACTGGTGGGACACGAATCATATAGAAACCAAAGATGCATTTTTACATTACTCAAATATTCCTGGACATAATACACAAGTTGCTTCAGACTTTACTGATTCATTTCAAGCTATGGGTTGATAATGATTGGAATGACTTCCTGGGTATGACGAGCACAGATTTATACAGAGCATATTTACCTTCTTATTTTTTAGGATGGGGCAGTAATTTTAGCCAAGGGAGTATGGGTAATCTTAATTTCTTAATCACTAAGCATGGTGCTGACGGTGGTACACCCGACCCCTATATAGAAAAAGCATCTAACCACTTACACTATCTACATGGTACCAATCCATTAGGCAAATTATATCTGTCAAATATGTACGGTAAAGGCGGTGATCGCTGCGCAGATGAGATATACCATACTTGGTTTGCTGATAACAGTATCTACGATAATGCTATTAGTTCTACTAACGGTCCGGCACCCGGCTTTCTTGCTGGCGGACCTAATCATACCTACGGCGGCAATATGACACCACCTGCAGGTGAACCCTTCCTAAAAGCCTATGGAGACTTTAATGATGTACCTAGTCAGTCGTGGGAAATAACAGAACCTGCTATATATTATCAAGCAGCATACATCCGACTTCTATCTAATGTTATGGCATTGGATATGACAACAACTTCAAGTGGACCTCATCTTGAAGTTAGTAGTATTGATATACAAATCTATCCTAACCCATTAGATCAATTCTTCGTAATAGAAGGTTCGCTGTCACTTTATAATATTGATATTCTTAATGCTACAGGGCAGGTCGTACAGACGATTGTAAGTAACAAAACCATTGAGATTATAGATACATCTTTATTGGGTTCGGGAATGTACTTAGTTCGATTAGTAAATAAGACCAATAACAATTTATACGTTCAAAAAATTATAAAATCTTAAATTTTATTCAATACTACTCAGATAAATCTTCGTTACTATATCTTTTGTTAGAAGTAGAAGCATGCAGGTATATCATTGTATACATTCAATAGTATTAATATAAAAATGGGAAATAGATCTATTACCAATAGCTGTTTAAAATACCCCATGATTAATCATGCAACTTTAAAAATCCATCTAGCATTATACCAATATAAGATTGGGGCATGATGTCCCTCAATTAGTATAACTCGTCTATTCCCCATTTTTCCAATTATATGCCTTAGAGTTTTATCCTATTCATACGGTATAGTGTATCTAAAACCTACATAGACATTAGTCCCAAATAAAGGTGCCCATACAATCGAGGCATCAAAGAACTCTCCGAATGCATCATCAGATGCAATGATTGCATCTGTCTGCTTATAGTTGAATAAGTTCTCTCCACCCAGATACACATCTATCTTATCATTCCAACGCTTCATGATTTGTGCATTAACTAAAAGATAGTTTGGAGAACGATCAGGTCTTTGAAATTGTATTGGATTATCAGATGTATCCGGTAATCTCTTAGAGCCATTCCAATTGATTGTTGCATCAAAGTGCCAGTCCTTTTTGGTCTTGTAAGCCATATTAATAAAAGCTCTATGTCTCGATACTAATGGCTTCTCTAATAGCTCATCATCATATGTTGTCTGTACGTCAAATAAGCGATAGGCCATACGGATATTTAAATCCTCTAATAACTCATACTCTACCTTAAGTTGGATGCTGTTAGAATAAGATTGTCCTTCGAGATTATAGAATGAGACTCGTCTTGCAGTCTCATAATCTACAACAATCTGATTATCAAAATGTGTCCTATAAGCATCAATACTTATGATCATCTCTCTCAAGCCAATGTTAATACCTTGAGTTAGATTAAGACCCATTGTCCAAGCTTCTTCTGCTTGTAGTCCGTAAGGTGTGTCAGTACCGTTACCCTGTACTTCTACAATTCTGCTTGTGGAAAATAAGCCTAAGTTCTCAGCAAATATACTTGCTGTACGCCATCCCTTACCTAATGTCATTCTCATAATAGACTTCTCTGAGAAGTTATACTTCGCGTGTAACCTAGGCGTAATGAAGGTTCCATAATTGTTGTGTTGATCCACTCGAAGACCTGGTATGATAGCAAATTTGTTTTTAGGATCTGTGTAAGTGTACTCAGCAAATACTCCAGGGACAGATTCATATCTATCAAAAAATCCTGCCTTAGCTACTCTTTCAGTAACGTCATCCAGGTTATAAGACAGACCAGTTCTTAATGTATGACTATCTGATATAATATTCTGATAGATTAGATTAGCATTAGCAGATTTTTGTTCGCTGTTATATATACTAAATCCAAATTCAGATTCCTGATCATTATATACACCGCTTAACTGGAGACCTATGCTGTTCTGAGATTTATTAGGAAATATGTATCCGATTTTACTCCATACTTCTACACGTTTCGTTTCACTATTCATTCGCCAGTGATTAACGTGATCTACGTTTTCTCCAGAGAAGTGATCGTGGAATCCACCCTCATGATTTAATGAACTAACCTTGATACCCACCTGACCCATCATGTTATTGACCTTATCAAAATACCATCTATTAGCGACGACTATATCTTTCTCTATTGGCATATCTGTAAAGCCATCACCATTATTATCATGGGCATCTTGCATCGTCTTGCCATGGACTAAAAGACCAGTGTAGATATTATCAGATAACTGATGTCTGGCATTAGCATTGATCTCTAATCGGCCCGCATTATTAGCATAGCCATTAAGAAAGAAGCGTTCTCCAAATTGCGGTTTCTTAAGATCTACATTAATCTGTCCTGCGATGCTTTCATACCCATTAACTACAGACCCTGTACCTTTGATCAAGTGGATACTTTCTATCCACGGGCCAGGCGTCATTGATAATCCATACACGCTTGACATAGCCCTAACATCAGGAAGAAGCTCTCTTGTAATCTGTACATAAGGACCAGCCAGACCGAGCATCTGTATCATACGTGTGCCTGTAACGGCATCAGGATATGATACGTCTACTGAAGGATTAGTCTCAAAGCTTTCTGATAGATTGCAACAAGCCGCTTTGCACAATTCTTCTCGTGTGATTTCTTCTACATTAAGTGGCTTAATAAACGAAACTTCTGTTGTCCTCTTTTTATACTTAATAACAACTTCTTCCATTGACACACCTTGTGACAAGGTGATATCCAATATCCCATCTTCTGTCACATTAAATTGTTGTGTCTCATAGCCTATAAAACTAAACTCCAACTCTGTTGCTTTGACTTCAGAATTATCTATAGAAAAATATCCATCAGAATCTGTTGTCGTACCTATACCAGATTGGCCAAGCGACACATTAGCTCCGATGAGTGGTTCTTTTTCTCCATCGGCGTCCACACCATATATGTAGCCTTCTATCCGACTGAGATATACCTCGGGGCTACTACTATTTTCAGTTGTATTAATATTCTCAGTTTCTTTATGAGGATTATTAGGATCATTATATTGACAGCATAGTGGGAGATCTCTATATATTTCTTCTGGAGCATCAAATGATCCATTAGAGTGTCCCGCTTGGGCCAACTCCCACTTTATCTCTGAGATATCAGTTACAGATTCGTCAATAGTAACCGTAAGTAGGTGAGATTTTAGGTCATATGTTGCAGCTTGAGCTTTTCCTTTTTTGATGGCTGTCTCTTCTATTCTATCAGCACACATCCCACAAGCCCCTTCTACTCTAAATGTATAATCGACCAGCGACTGGCCTATTACGACATAATTTATAGTGCATAAAAATGCACATAGCAATAAATTTTTCATGATTTAAAATAAAAAAATTGATAGTTAAAAAAGTTAATAGGTTCTATTACGCTTTTTAACTTAGTTGGGGAGGTTGCCACAAAGAATTGCAGTAGATTCTCGATGGTCTGTCGATGTAAGCTGCATTGATTATATTAGAAAAAGTAGTAGGTAAGATCGATAACTCACTTAGATCTTCTAATGTAAATACATGAGAACAACATATGCATTCGCAGTTAGTACCTCCACAACAGTCGTCTTTATCTTTTTCGTTATCGTCAGTTGTACCTATTTCTATAGGATCTTTGGGAGAATCGCAGCACGACATCATAGGCATCGTGAAGCCTCCTGAGCTTTTGAGCACCAGAAAGAGCAATAATATGACTTTAATTAAGTTCACTTCTATAAATATAATACGATTAGCACATTAACTCAAGTATATTTGCATTTCGTTTAACATCATAAAAGACAATCTTACAAAGTTTTACATGAGAATTTTAGTGTTTGTAGTAGCATTTTGCTTGTATCATTCTGCTTTGAAAAGTCAAAACAGCCAAGAACTTGAAGTATACAATACTTACATGCGGTTCCTCAATGAATGTACTCATGGCTTAGCTATCGCCAAGACATTATTAGATAATAATAATAAAGAGCTTAATAGATATATCGACCTACCTACAGCCAATACAATAGATATAAATAATGATGACCTACCGTCTAATTATTTTGACAAACCAGATGATGACTCAGAGTTCTATACCATCTCTCCCATAGAATTGAGTAAAATATGTAAGACAGAATCTACAAGCTTAAACAATGGCGTAGCACGTAGTCTGAATAGTCAGGTCGATAATATTGTAAGTATTCTAAATCAAATTAATCAGATACGATTTGACTTAGAGAAATATACCTTAGGACATGATCTCAATGAAAAAGAATCTATCTATGGCGTCTATGAGTATCTGGAGAAAGCAGTTAAGTTATTTAACGATTATGCCGATGCTCATAAGAAGCTAGCTAATAGTCTGCACGATAATTACAGTCAGAATAATGACCCTCTATATATAGCTTGCTACGATATACATTCTACAACTAAGTCTATATTGAGAAATATGAGGCGAGAAAGCGAGAGCAATGTCATCAACAATATTTCTAAACTGACGTCTGATTTAGAAAAATTCAATGGTGTTGTCAATTCTAATAGTGCTAAATATGGTTCTACAGAAGCTGAGTTTTACATTAAAACTATTAATGATAAAACAACTAATGTTATTCAACTTGTAAAAGATTACCACAGCCCCGGTTACGTACCAGTAGAACTGGAACTGTATGGTAAACAATATTACTATCACAATCAGCTACTTTCCAGGTATTTCAATTTTACGGGACCAGGCTTTGTAAGAGATATGAATAAACTGCTTGATGAATTGGGAATTTTTCATATTAATTTTGATGAAGAGCCTCTCCTGTTTAAAGTCATCTACCCTGTCAAAGTCCAAGAAGCTATTGCAATCAACACGACCAAAAAACCTGTAGAAAAATCTGAAGTTGTCATAGAAAACAAATTAGAGTTTAGTGATATAGAAGAGAGGTCTGAACCTGACACTACTCCACCGTCTCCATCTAAACCTAAAACTCAATCGACCCCTAAGGTCACATATGATGAGAATCTTGTTATATTAGAACTATTCGATTATAGCATGTCAGACAGGGACTCTATTAATATTACTTTTAACGGTAAGGTTATACTCGAAGCTTACCAACTTAAACTTGACAAAGAGTCGTTTTATCTTAATCTCGATCCTAATGGACCCAACACACTCGTAGTGAAAGCATTGAATGACGGTATTATGGCACCTAATACGCCTTCTATTTCTTATCGACGCAGTGGACAGCGAAAAAAAATAAAACTCAAACCCAGCCTCTTGGCACAAGAAGTTATGAGTATAGACATTGAATGACTACAACTGCAGAAGGGGCATTAGGCTAGAAGAGCTGAAGGAACCTATTAAAATAATAGTAATTAAGATTGAATAAAAAAATGGCAGTAACTTATGCTACTGCCATCTTACTATTGTATAGTTGAATATGCTTTTGATATTAAGCTTTAGCGTTTAGTCTGATAGATAATTTGATATCATCATTGATGAAGTCATCCTTAAGACCTTCGATAAAGTTCTTAGACATAAACTTAATGCCCCACTCCGTTCTATTAATGGCAAACTCTGGAGTCTTTACCATTACTCCTCCATCACTAACACCTACAGAAGCTTTGATACCTATCTCCTTAGTGACGTCTTTGATCGTTAGGTTACCGTATACAAGATGAGATGCCTCTGGATCATTGACAAGTTTAGTCACTTTAGTAATTTCAAATTTTGCTGTAGGATACTTTACTACATTAAAAAAGTCGTTTTCTTCTCCTGGCTTTCGCTGTCCTTTGAGGTGTGCCTCTAAGCCGATTTTGCCATCACCTGTCAGGTCTGTACAAGTAATAGATGTCATATCTAGAGTAAAGTTACCTGCTGTTAGATTACCATCCTTCATTGTTAGCGTACCATTACTCACGTTAACAGTACCTGTATGAGAACCCGTAGGCTTAGAACCTGTCCACATAACTTTACTTACCTCGCTGTCTACAGAATAGGATGTCCCATTGGCAGTAGAAGCTACTTCCTCAGGTGCTGACGTTTTTACTTCCATAGCTTTGTCATTCTTACATGATGTGAAAGCTAATAAAGCAGCTACAATGACAAAGAGATTAATGGTTAATTTCATTTTATATGTTTTTTAATAAATAATAAGAACAAAACTAAGACTATTTATCCTTAATAAAGTTCAATGTATCTTGAAGATTCTCAAATACGATGACCTTATCCATTATATGCTCAGGGAGTGAGATCACCTGAAAACCAGTGGCTAATAATTGTGTGGGCTGAATAGATGTAGATATTTCTAAAATATACTCCTCGACAGACATCACTGGCAATTCGTTATTGATTATCGTAAATAGATAATCAGACTTAACAGCCTGCGAAGCAGATATGACATCTTGCATACTCGCATCGTATCCTAAATTGACCACTCTGCACTTATTATATTTAAGCAGATAATGAAGATATAATAAGCTTAATTCTTGTGTATCACCTTGCGGTAGATAGATAATATAGGAAGGGCTGAAGTCTGCCTCCTCTGGCAAAGTGTCTATACAACATTGCACCTTCATCTTAATGATCTGTGTCACAAACGACTCATGCATAGGCTGAAACTCACCAGACAGCCACGCCATCCCGAGTCTATCCATTAATGGAAAAATTAATTCTCCCATCGTCCGTTCAAGGCCCAATTGATCAATGTATTGTCCAAGGATTTTTGAAAGATTATAGCTATCTAACTCTAAGACAAATATCATTAAGATATCTATTGTATCCTTTTCGTTAAGATCAACTGCAGAGTGTTGGATGAATTTTTCTTTGATCTCATCCCGTGTCATCTTAGCGATCTTAGATATTTTATATCCTTTGTTATTAAGAAAACAGACATTGAGTAGAGTCCTTAAATCCTCATCTGTGTAGTATCTTATGTTGGTAGACGTTCTTTTAGGAACTAAGATATTATAGCGCTTCTCCCATATCCTGAGAGTATGTGCCTTGACACCAGTGAGGTGTTCCATATCTTTGATAGAATACGTTACCATACAATACTGATTACAGGATAAAATCGAGATGCATTCGACAGACCTTATACTGATTTGTCGAGGTTGCAGAAATAGAATACATTGTAATTATAAGATATAAAGAACAAAAAGACAACAACTTTGTAGTTGTTAAGACTTTGAAGTCCGATCTATTTTTAAGTAGCCCTAAGATTAATGTAGATTAGCGTAAGAATAAATAAGTGCAATATGAAAATTGGAATTGTCTGTTATCCTACATTCGGAGGTAGTGGCGTACTCGCAACAGAATTAGGTATCGGTCTTGCTAAGAAAGGTCATGAAATACACTTTATAACTTATAAGAGGCCTGCGAGATTAACTAAGTATTATCAAGGCATCATTCTGCATGAAGTCAACTCTATAGAGTACCCTTTATTCGAGTATCCTCCGTACGACAGCTCTCTTGCCAGTAAAATTGTAGATGTTGTCAAGCATGAAAAATTAGATGTGCTACATGTCCATTATGCTATTCCACATGCTACAGTAGCCTTCTTAGCCAAAGAGATATTAGCCACTAAGGGAATATTCTTACCTATCGTCACAACATTACACGGTACAGACATTACACTTATAGGTCTAGATCAGTCTATGGCTTCTGTAGTAGAATTCAGCATCAATAAGTCTGACGGCGTTACTGCTGTTAGTCAATCATTAAAGAAACAAACTTTACAATCTTTTGATATCAAAAAGGAGATTAATGTCATTTATAACTTCATAGACCCTAATCGATTTAGTCGAGAGACAAGTAAAGCTTTTAAGACAGCAATAGCTCCTAATGGTGAAAAAATTATAATTCATATATCTAATTTTAGAAAGGTCAAAAGAGTACAAGACGTGATTCACTCTTTTTGTAAAATAAGAGAAAAAATACCTGCCAAATTATTACTCATAGGTGATGGACCTGAGCGAAGAACAATGGAACAACTGTCACGGGCAAGTTGCTCACTGAGTGATATTAAGTTCTTAGGAAAACAAGAAGTCGTAGAGGAGATCCTATCATTAGGTGATCTATTCATGTTACCTTCAGAAAAAGAAAGTTTTGGTCTTTCGGCACTGGAAGCTATGGCATGTGAGCTACCTGTAATTTCTTCTAATGCTGGAGGACTCCCAGAAATAAATGAAGATGGTGTCACTGGTTTCTTGTGTCCAGTAGGAGATGTCAGTATGATGGTGGAGAGATCATTGAAGCTCTTACAGAATGATGAGCTACTTACGAAATTCAGAGAAAATGCTCGTACCAAGGCACTAAGATTTACCTTAAGTAATATCCTACCTCAATACGAGCAGTTGTATCTTCAGTGCATTGAAAAAGTCAATGCCACTAAGATGTTAGAGACCAGGACTTAACTGGCCTTGCTTGCTATAACTTAGTATGGCGCTTACGGTATCAGAAGAAGGATAAAATGAAACTTTTGGAAACTTATCATATCCTTTTTTTAATTCTACATATGTACTAGAAGTCGTACAATCTTCTTGAATAGCATTTTCTATTTCAAGCTTTTGTAGTAATGTCGTCTCGCCGTATAAATATTTAAGTAAAAATCTGAAGGTGTAATCTTGCTTCATGCAGTAAGTTTGATAAAGAATTATATTGCAAAGCATGGATAAGAAATATCATTTCTTAGGGTATTATCTTCATTAAGGTAAGCTATGCCTCGCTTTCAGAAATATTAACTATGATATTGATACAATTATTGTGCTATAATACTCTGTGCCAATAAAAAGTCTTTCCGAATAGTGGATTACCTACATATCCTCTGATTTTCAAGGTATTATCGTCAACTAATTCTATTTGACATGCATATTTTTTACCACTTTTAGGATCTAATATTTTGCCATCTGTCCACTTATGATCATTTGATTTCATATTATTGACCAATAGAACATCTGTTAATCGAGCTCCTTTATCTTCTCCTTTGCATTTATGACAATGAGTAATTAATGAAGTGGGGAAAAGCTCTACAACTTTAGCGTGTATTTTGCCATCGGACTCAAAAACTTCTATGTGAGATTGCACCTCATCATTTTGTATGTTTTTCCATATCCCTTCGATACTTTGTCCGTAGGATTTTAAGACAATGACTAATGTCATGGTCAGGGTAATTACGATACGACTCATGTAATAGAAACGATATATTGAGGAATAATTTCTTCAAAGGCTGAGATTAAGTCTTTCATAACATTTGAATTTCTATTACTCGATATTTCTCTACCGTCTACTTGTCTAATCGGAGTTAACTCTCCCATAGTACCTGTACAGAAAACTTCGTCTGCCGCGTACAATTCTGTAAGTGATATATTCTTCTCTACACAAGGAATATTATTCGCCTCTGCTAATTCGATAATTAGTCCTCTCGTAATGCCAGGCAGACACGCATCTGCATGTGGTGTGTAGAGTTTTTGTTTTTTGACCATAAAGATGTTTGTCCCATTTAGCTCTGAAGCAAAACCATGTACATCTAACATTAATGCTGCATCAGCACCAGCGACATTAGCTTGGATTTTAGCTAAGATATTATTGATCAGATTATTATGATGTATCTTAGAATCTACATGATTAGGTGAATTTCTCCTTATAGTAGATGTAACGATAGAGATCCCACTATCATTATCATAGACAGGCGCTTTGTATTCGGGTACAATAATGAGACAAGAACCCATCTGATTAAGACGAGGATCCATCCCAGATGTTATTTTTTCTCCTCTTGTCAATGTTAATCTCACATGTACACCATCGGTCATATGATTAGCTGTAAGCGTATCAAATAACGCTCTCTTGATCATTTCTCTATCAGGGATATCTGTGAAGTGCATCGCCTTGGCGGAGTCCATCAACCTATCGAGATGCCTATCTAACATAAAGACACCGCCATTGTAGATTCTTAAGCCCTCCCATACGGCATCACCTCCTTGCACAACACTATCAAAAACAGAGACTTTAGCTTCATCTCGAGAATAAATCCCATCCTTCACATATATTTTAATATCCTTATTTCTTTGGTCAAATTGCTGTAACATTTCTCTTTATATTTTTATAGAATGGGTGTAAAGTAAATCATAATATTCTTGAGCTTTCTCAAGAAGTGGATTTAATCGATCTGGAAAAGCTCTATCACTACTTTTTTGTCTGACGAAAGACGTGGATTGATGGACATTCTTATACCAGTATGGTGCCCAGACACCATCTTCTTTTCTGGGACCTGCTGGCCAGTTAAGCATATTTTCATCAAAAGCAATATCTAACAAATCACACAGTCGCTTCAATACTTTTCTTGGATCCTTAAGAACCTCATTACTATCGAGTACGATACATTTTTGATTTTTTTCTTGTAAGAATTTGAAGATTTGATATTCTAATTCTATGCCGATGTCTAGTAGGTTGGGCTCAGGAATGACCTGCGCAAACGAAGCAATCAACTGACGTGGAGATCTGATTAAAAAAACATTAGTCATCTCTAACAAAAAAGACCACTCTATGCCATCAAGATGATGAGCCATATTTTTTATAAATAAATAATCAGTATCATAATCTCTGAAAAACACCTCAGTCATCAGCTCGTCCAAATTCTGTGATTGAGATTGTAGGATCTCTCCTTTGCCTGGATGATTAACCTCCGGATGTGTACTCAGGTAGTTTGCATACATGGGTTCATCTATAATAGTGACATCCTCTCTGTTACCAAAACTGTACATCATCGCCGTAGAGATATTGCGAGGTCCTGAGATTAAATGTATACGTTTCATAATACTTATCTATTGAAATTCTTCAGGATCAAGATGCTCAGCAGGAATCCACAATACATCTTTAAAGTTTTTTATTTTATTATCAATAACCTCCATGCCTTCTTGCTCTAACATCTGTTGCATAATCATAGGATTAGGAAACTGATTACGCCCTGATAATTCTCCTTTACGATTGACAACTCGATGGGCAGGAATACTCATATGCTCACACTTATTGAGAGCCCAACCGACCATCCGTGCAGATCCTAAAGCTAAGAAGTCTGCGATAGCGCCGTAATTAGTTACTCTACCAAAAGGAATGGCTTCCGTCACTTTATAAACTTTGTGAAAATATGAGTTATTCATAGAGATGGTAAAGATACTGTTAGGAATTATATTAAATCAATATATCTCAGCGTGAATTAGAAAAACAATACTTTTGTAAAAAAGAAATTCTTGCTAACACAAAAAATAATAGCCCAAAACATAACCAACCTCAGTGATGCAAGATACTTTGCAGCATGGGGGGTAGACTACGTCAGTTTTAATACTATAGTAGGATCAGAATTTTATATCGCAGATGCAGATATAAAAGAGATCAAAGATTGGGTAGAAGGTCCGCAATGTCTGATAGAGGCTAATGCTTTAGAATTTGAAGATATCGCTGATGGATTTATTCTTAGTAATATTTATAGTTCCCTGCCTATTGTCAAAGAAACTTTTTTTAGAATCAGTTTTGACGATATTGTAAAAGGTCTTCCTGACGGCAAGTATATTTCACCTATCAATAAAGAGCAGATTGCACTTCTTGATAATATTGATTACCAGCATTTGCATCTGTACTTTGATATATCAGAACTACAAGCTGAAGACGTATTAAAACTTAAAAATTTTGGATTAGTCGTACAAGGCGGCGAAGAAGAAAAAGTAGGGCTCAAAAGCTATGAAGAGTTGGATGAGATTTACGACCTATTATTAGATAATCAATAAATCTTATAGTGACATGATTAATAATATCTCTACTTGCACTCTTCTTATAACGCTGATGTTATTGGTGTCTTGTAGTACAACAAAAAAACTAAAAGTTGATCCCGTGTTTGATGCTGATCAGATCTCGATGATCATGTCTGATGATGCGACGACTCCTATGAGAGTATTCAAAATCAATAACTACAGTGACTCTATTCTCTTACGTACACAAAGCACGTATGTAGATATATCTGTAGATGATCCAGCTTTAGATATTTTCGTAGATAGGCTCTATGCCACAGTTCGTGACAGCATGTCTATGGGTGTTGGTATAGCAGCACCTCAAGTCGGCATTCTCAAGAACATCATCTGGGTCCAACGATTTGATAAAGACAATTTTCCTTTTGAAGTATACATCAACCCTAGAATTCTATCCTATTCTAAACTGAAGCAAGACTGCAGAGAAGGATGCTTGTCTATACCAGACCGAAGTGATACGACTCGTACAAGATCGTATGCCATCATGATAGATTATGACAAAATGGATGGCACGCATCATACAGAAATGATTGAAGATTTTACAGCTGTTATATTTCAGCATGAGATAGATCACCTTAATGGTATCCTTTATCTTGATCACTTAGAGAAAGAGGTCAATACCGCAAAAAGAAGTCCTAAAAAATTAAAGAAAATCAAAAGGAGGATCGTCAAAGAAAACAAAGAAGAAGTACTTGGCATTCTCGGTCTTGATAGTTTTGATGGAAAGAGAATCGATTTAGAAATATGTATCAGCCAATCAGGCAAAGTTGAATATCTCGAACTACTAAAAAGTACAACAGTTAAGATTCCATCCGGGAAAGATAAACCACTTCTCAAATCATTATCCTCCAATCTCGTGTTTGAACAAGGAGACCAAGAAGAGGACTGTGGGATTTATATTGTTGAGTGAGTTGTTAGCGTTCCCCTAATTTCTATTTATTGCATAGAATCAGAAGTCTCTAATTCCTTCTCAGAGTCCATCATAGGCTTTGGATAATAATCAGTTGTATTGCTATTGATTACTGTTTTGAGTGCTTCTAAGTTTTTTTCTTCTTGTGCTTGAAACGAACCACCTAACATTTCCATTAATGCAAACATAGATTTCATCATGATCCCTTTACCTCCGACTTTTGATTCCGTTTTGATTTTTGTCTTGCCGTTATTTTCTACAAATGTTGTTCTTTGATCAAAGGTCATCATATCACTATCAAAATTTAAATCCACGTACTCATAATCTTTTTTGTCTTTGACAATCTCTATCATTTCAAAATCTGGCTGACCCTCTCCTGGGTTAACAACAACTTTATATTTACTACCTATCTCACCTAATTCTCCACTTATGAGATCTATACTCTTAAATCCATCCAACCATTGTCCATACTTGGAGTCATCTATGTGGACAGCCCACGCTTCTTTTGCTGATTTATCTACCTCTATTTCATGACCATAATTAACTGTGGGCTTAATGAATCCGATGGCAATAAATAACAGGATGCATATAAGAATGAAGGCTATAATATATTTAAGAATTTTCATTATGTCGATTTCGTTTTATAATTGTTATGTATAAAAATACAAACTCACAATGAAAATTCTATTATCTACCTTAAATACATGGAAGGCTGTGGATGAGACTACTCATAACGTAGGGCATCAATGGGGTCTAATCTGGATGCTTTAAGAGCAGGATATAAGCCTGACAATACACCGACCACAAAACACACTATTATACCTAACAACATCCATTGGAATGGTACGACGAAGCGACCTTTAATCGCAACAGCTACAATGAAGCCTACGATTATGCCTAATATAATACCCAAGATACCTCCCATAATTGTGATTACTACAGCTTCCATCAGAAACTGAAACATAATATTAAAACGTGTGGCGCCGAGGGCCTTTCGTATGCCTATTTCTTTAGTACGCTCTGTGACAGAGACGAGCATGATATTCATCAGGCCTATGGCGGCACCGAATAACGTCATTAGGGCAATGGCAATCGTACCGAGTCTTAGTTCTGTTGTAATGTCTTTTAATGTCTCTAATATGCCATCACTCTTCCTTATTTCAAAATCATTATCTTCTACTGCTTTGAGATTACGGACATTCCGCATACTCCCTGTAGCACTGGCTATAGCATCTTCTATTGTTGTAGGATCTTTGACAGCTGTCATGACGGTATAATTCTTATCTGCAAAACCATAATACCGCTTGGCATTCAATAAGGGTATGAACACTCGTCTGTCGTTAGACGCATTCATAGAAGATCCTTTGCTCGCAAGAACCCCTACAACTTTATAGCGGGTATTACCTACACGTATGGTTTCGTTAATCGCTTTTTCAGGTTTCTTATCGAATAGCGTATTCACTAACTCGTTACCTAAAATGATTTTGTGATCACCACTCTCTACTTCAGTCTGGGAGAAATTTCTTCCATACTCTATATCGTAGGCAGATGCAGAGAGATAGTTCTCATCAATACCAATCAGTCGGATGTTTGGATTGGTTTTTTCATCTTTATATTTAACAGTAGAGTTCCATTTACAAAAAGTACTTATAGATACTTTGGCTCCAGAGTATTGATATGCATCTTTAAACTCCATAGCTTGTCTGAAGTCGATGGGATCACCTTTCTTAGCATCCTTTCCATTTCTATTACCTCTCATACCATCACCACTCGGATATATATTAAAAGTATTGGCCCCCATTCTATTGAAGCTATCACTCATAGAAAATAGAATCGTATCAATAGCCGTTAGGATACCCACCAGACAAGTGATACCTACCGCTATAATCAATAACGTCAGAATAGCTCTGAGAAAATTAGCTCTAATTGAGGCTAAAGCTTCCTTAATAGTATCTAATGCATTCATCTATCACAAATTACACAATATGCTCTAAATGGAATTATAATTTTAGAGACAACATACTTGATCTTCGATTAACGCCAAGATTAATGACATGAGAGAACCACAATCCTATTTTAGAGATTGATTTTTTTCTTGATACTCAGATAGTCTTTTCTCTAAAATCTTGACTCCTCTGTCAAAATCGTATCTATTGGAAAAGAGTTTTTTTGTTTGTGTTTTAAATACTTTAGGCATGGGCTTCTCAATAGGACTTAGACCATCATC
>CAZBXL010000065.1:0-2457 GCA_964495785.1 uncultured Saprospiraceae bacterium
TTAAGAGTCTTAAATTCAGCATTTCCTTTAGATGGCATAGCTTGATTAGACTTATAGAGAAATCTATTGATACTTAGTAGATGACCAAAAGCTAATTCTGCAACAGATCTGGATGATGCAGCCGGAGTATTGCATACAGCAATACCTTTAGACCTCGCATAATCAACGTCAATATTATCCATCCCAACTCCACCTCTGCCTATAAACTTAAGGTCGGGGCATACGTCGATAAGATCTTTTCTGACTTTAGTAGCACTACGAACGCAGATGGCTGCATACTCTTGTAACTTAGAAGGTAGTTCTTCATTAGGTATATTATTGGTATTTACTTCAAATCCTGCGTCCTGAAGCATCTTTAAGCCAGTAGGGTGTATTCCGTCGTTGATTAATATCTTAGCCATATCATTTTATTTAAGCTGCAAAGGACGTTATTTTTTGATTGTTATTAGCTAAATCTCGTTGAATAAAATCGGTTAAAAAGCAGCTTTTATTAGAATGCATTTAGTGTATTAGGAGTAATAATTATTTCGATATACCAACTATGATGCCTCTTATTAACTAAAATCTGTGATAAAATCCATCGAATGCCCGGATTCTACTAAGTATCATAAGAGCCCTGGTTCCATGTTTGCTTGTCTTTACAAATTATAAAAATTTGTAATATGTTGAATATTGACTATTTTTGAAGGATTAATAATTTCTTCGGTTGTAATACCGTTTATCTTCAAATCTTATTATACATGTTCAATTTAGGAATTTTTCTACAAGCTAAAGCTGATGACGAAGGCGGCGTGACTCAGAATCTATTAGATGTTGTTGTCCAGGGTGGGCCTATGGGTATGGCTATCAATGTCATATTACTGGTACTATCGGTTCTTGCTGTATTCATATTTGTTGAGAGATATCTCACGATTAAGAAAGCAGGTAAGATTGATGATAGCTTCATGCAGAATATCAGAGCAGCAGTAACATCAGGTAATATACAAGGCGCTAAGTCTATGCTTGCAGGGGTAGATTCTCCATATGCAAGAATGGTTGAGAAAGGTATCGCGAGAATAGGTAAGCCTTTAAGAGATATAGATGCATCCATTGAGAACGTAGGTAATCTTGAAGTATTCAAGCTTGAGAAAAATTTATCTTCTCTGGCAAGTATTTCTGGAGCAGCTCCGATGATCGGTTTCTTCGGGACGGTTGTGGGTATGATCTTAGCATTCTATAAGATGTCAAGTGAAGGAAATGTAACACCAGATGTTCTTGCAGGTGGTATTTATACAGCCTTGATCACAACGGCTTTTGGATTATTTATTGGTATTATTTCTTTCGTAGGTTATAATTATTTAGTTGCGAGTGTAGATAAAGTAATCAATAAGATGGAAGCAACGGCTATGGAGTTTATGGACCTCTTACAAGAGCCTACAGCATAATTTATAAGCTTCAATAAGTAGATAAATAGATAGATGAAAAAACGAAGTAAGGTCAGTGCAGAATTTAGTATGTCATCATTGACAGACATTATATTTCTGTTATTGATATTCTTTATGTTGACATCTTCTATGGTTCAGATTAATATGGATATTGCACAGTCTGATAGTAAAGCAGTAGCCGCCACAGATCTTACTGTTATGATGTACGTTGATGGTAAGGTGACGTTCAATGGTAAGAAAACAACCAATAGTAAATTGACCAATGCTATAAAAGCAGCCTACAGTAAGATGGATAACAAAGACAATGCGTCAGTATCTATTGTCGCTGAGGTAGGTGTGCCATGGAAGAGAATCAATGCAGTGATTGTTATGGCAGAAAAACTTAAAATGAGAGCTAATATTCTTACTCAACCTGTAAAAGACTAGATTATGGCAATGAAAAAAAGAGGTAAGGTAAGTGCAGAGTTCAGTATGTCATCACTGACAGATATTATATTTTTATTACTGATATTCTTTATGCTGACGTCATCAATGGTGACACCTAATGCCCTCAACTTAAGGTTACCAGGTAAATCTACAAAAGCTCAGAACCAACCCAAATATCCTCCAACTACAATCAAAATAGATAGAAGAGGGAAGTATACAATCGATGGTCAGTCTGTGACGAGCTGGCAGATAGAGAAAGTCGTGCAGAAATTAAAAAAAGATAGAGATAAGGTTTCTTTGATTATTGTACCAGATGATAATGTGCCTTATGAAAAAGTTGTGGCGATCTTAGATATAGCCCAGCGATATCGAGTCAATGCTATTATGACAGATCCTAAGTAAGTCTAAGCTCACAGAAATACAATTCATATTTTATGTAAATAGAAAGAATTCTCTACTACTTTAAGATATATGAAATTCAGATGTATAATGGGAGTAGGGCAGAGATCTAAGTTCCAACCATTGTAAGCTACTAGTATCTCACCACTCATCACTCATCACTCCTAACTCTTAACTAAAAACTAATAACTGATCATCACTCTCAACT
>CAZBXL010000065.1:2557-5194 GCA_964495785.1 uncultured Saprospiraceae bacterium
TTAAGCTGGTACACATAGAACTAAGAAGTTTAGTTCATTGGCTTTACAATTAGGTGCACCTATTTTTAGTTTTATAGTTAATGACGATTGTGTTTTTTATTTTTTTAAACCCAAAACCTGAGAGACATGGAACGACAGTTCTATAATAGAGACGAGGATAATAATAAGAAGGGTATCATCATCAGTACGATGGTGCATATGTTGTTATTGTTATTGATTCTATCTCCTTTCTTTAGCTTTACGAGTCATGAGAAAGATAGGCCATTATCAGGGATTGTAGTCGCAATTGGAAATCCTAATGCCACTATACAAGAGTACAAACCATCTGCAAAATCTGAAGCTGCCAAAGCAAGCCAACCCGCTAAGACAAAAGCCAGAACAACTCCAACTAAAGTATCAAAGCCTAAAGTAGCAAAGACACCTTCTAAAGCAACTAAAGTTATATCTAAAACTGTACAAGAAGATGCAGACGTCATAGCCTCTAAGAAAGCAACAAAGCAAAACGAAAAACCTAAAAAACCAACTAAGTCAGCAAAGGAAATACAAGCCGAAAAAGAAGCAAAGGAAGCAGAATTAAAAGCTCAAGAGGAAGCTCGTAGAGCAGAGGAAGAGGCTCGACGACAAGCCGAAAAAGCTGCAGCAGCAGCTAAAGCTAAAGCGGATGCTAAATCAAAATTCTCTAATATGCTAAATAATGGGGGACAAGCCGCTCCAGCATCCAAGGGTAATCTCAATGGTAAACCTAATGCAAAAGCTCTTGAAGGTATAAGTACAGGATCTGGACAAACAGGGGAGGGCTTAGGTGATAGAAAATTATTATATCAACCTTCTATTACAGACAATTCTCAAAAGACAGGTAAGGTCATTATCAGAATTTGCGTAGACAAATCAGGTAAAGTATCTAAAGCAAAATATACACAAAAAGGTTCTACTACAACCGACGCATATCTCATTAAGTTAGCAGAAGATAATGCTCGTCAATATAAGTTTGATAAAGGCACCATCGAAGAACAATGTGGGAATGTCATTATAGACTTTAAGCTAAAGTAGTTTTCTTTATTATTTCTTAGTCAGCTCTCTTAACATAATCTTCCCATGACATTTCAGTGTACGACTCAGTACTAATAAATTCTAATTCTGTTAAAAGTTGTATAGGTTTTTTATATCCCGGTGAAGGCATGATTTTTCTCAGTTGTTCGTCTAAGTATACAAATGAAGGATATGCCATACGTCCATCTAATAATGCTTGTGCCAATTGATGAGAAGGTCTTCTCCCTTCGTTTTTGAATACATAATCTTCTCCGTTATAAGTGATCGTTTCTTTGGTTTCAGCATCAAATTTTACAGCATAAAAATCGTCGCTTAATGCTCTGATGACATCAGAATTTTTGAATGTGGTCTGATCCATTTTTTTACAATATCCACACCAATCAGTATACACATCAATGAATATTTTTCTTGGTGTTATTTTCTGAGCTTCCATAGCTTGATCCCATGTCATCCAGTTTATCATACCTACTTCAGAAGTCGAAGGAGTCTGTTGAGCAAATGATGTCAATATTAAAAAAGCAGCAAACAAGGCAGTGATAGCTTTCATAAGTATATTATTTGTAATCTAAAAGTAGGAATTATTCAGTTCTTTTTTTACTCAATTAAGAATTGCCGATAATATTTTTCTAATCTTAGCGTATCGCTTACAGATAGAAGAAATGTACGGATTCCATACAGATAGAAAATATTATTTTGACTTTATATTTAAGACCTCAGACCAATATATTGTTCCATTCTTAGAAGAATATCGAGATCTGCGACCAGCTGATAAAGTATTGGAAATAGGCTGTGCAGAAGGTGGTGTTCTTAAGGCATTTACTGATAGAGGACATCAAAGTATGGGCATTGAGCTCAGTGAGAGACGAGTAGCATTGGCTAATGAGTTTATGTCAGAGGAGGTAGATCAAGGCTTAGTCCAATTTGTGTCTAAGGATATCTATGATATTGATACAGAATCTGAGTTGCCTTTTAAGTTTGATGTTATTTTGTTGAAGGATGTGATAGAACATATTTTCCATCAAGAAAAATTTATGGCTCGATTAGACCAATTTATGTCCTCTGATGGAATTGTGTTTTTTGGTTTTCCACCGTGGCAAATGCCTTTTGGTGGTCATCAGCAGGTTCTTAAAAGTAAGTTGTTATCTAAGATTCCTTATTTCCATTTGCTTCCAAGATTTTTGTATAAATGGATACTCACAATCTTTGGAGAATCAGACCATAAGATTAAGGAGATGATGGAATTGACAGAGACAGGTCTTTCAATAGAAAAGTTTGAAAGGTTCGTCAAGCAAGCAGGTTTTGAAGTTGTAAAAAAGAGGCATTACCTCATTAATCCTGTCTACTCTTTTAAGTTTGGATTAAAGCCTCGTAAGCAATTCGGATTGATCTCAGCTGTACCTTTCTTGCGTAACTTTTTGACAACAGGTGTCTACTACTTAATTAAGAAAAAATGACAAAAACGAAGTCTCGTTGTGATTGGTGTATGAAGGATGAGATCTATATGGATTATCATGACAATGTCTGGGGAGTCCCAGAATATGATGATATCAAATTATTTGAATTTCTTAATCTTGAAGGAGCTCAAGC
>CAZBXL010000065.1:5294-20999 GCA_964495785.1 uncultured Saprospiraceae bacterium
GGTCCTACTATTATCTACGCATTCATGCAGGCTGTAGGAATGGTTGACGATCATGTGGATTCTTGTTGGAAGAGATCTTAATGCATAGGGATATATATTCAAAGTCGATACATCATAATTTAAAACTTCCTTAGCTATAAGGACTTGGCAATTGGTGTCAATATGGTGTATATTTACATCATATTAATACATTATTTATGAAAAGACAAAGCATAACTTTTACAAAACCCAATGACGATTGGCTCAAGTCAATGGTCGATAGTGAAGAGTATTCCTCAAAAAGTGAACTTGTCAATGACTTAATAAGACAGGCTCGCAATCAGCAAATATCAATTGATTGGATAAATAGAAAACTTGAGAAAGCTGAAAAAAGCGGATTTACAGCACTTAGCAAATCAGAAATTCTAAGTGAAGCAAAATCAAGAATTAATGTATGACTACATATTAAGTGAAGATGCAAAAGAAGATTTGATTAGAATTTATCAATACGGTGTAGAGCAATTTGGCATTGCTAAAGCTGATTTATATTTCAATTCATTTTTTGATTATTTTGATTTAATTTCTCATAATCCCTACACACATGAATCTGTAGACTATATCAGAAAAGGATATCGTCGATGTGTAGTTGGTCCTGATAGCATTTACTTCAGAATAGTCGAAAATAAAGTACAGATTATGGCTATTATTGGTCGACAGAATGTAGATCAACAACTATAAAGAATTTTGAGTGAGTCTGACCACTCAATTAGGATGATTACTTCAATATCATAGCCCTCTTCTCCCAACCGTAAGCTTCTCTCATTTTCTCATAGATATCAGTATTGTTATAAATACCACCAAATTTTTCTGAGCCTGGCCCATAAGCGAATACGTTAATAAAATCTCCGGAATGTTTTTTAGTCGTAAACGATGTAACAATTGAGTCTTGAGTAGAGCCGGGCTGTATTGTATACCCTCCAGTCTCATGATCCGCGGTGACAACCACAAGTGTCTCTCCATCTTCTTCTGCCCAGTCTAAGACTCGTCCGATAGCCTCATTAAAATCTAAAAATTCTGTCACGATATAATCAGAGTTATTCGCATGACCACCCCAATCTATTTGTGATCCTTCGATCATAATGAAGAATCCATTATCAGATCTCTTTTCTAAAAAATTGATGCCATACATAGCAGCGTCTTTTAAGTAGTCTCTGCCTTGAGCAGCAGGTAGTGGATCAGCATCAGCGGTAAGATAGCCTATTTTTGAGGCGTCAGAAGAGGTCGCGAAAAACTCATCTAACTCAGTAAGATAATTGCCCATCGTGTATCCTTTTGCGGTAAGCTCGTCTACAAGGTTACGTTCATCTTCTCTACGGTCAAAAAATTTCTTGCCACCTCCAACAAAATAATCTACTTCTGTATCAAGAAAGTCAGCAGCAATCTCTTCATAGTTTCTACGCGATTCATTATGAGCTATAAAAGATGCAGGCGTAGCGTGTACAATTGTAGATGTAGCAACAAGACCAGTTTTGAGTCCCTTTTGCTCAGCCTCTTCTAAAATTGTCTTAACAGGTAACGTGTCTAAATCTACAGCTATAGCTCCATTAAAAGTTTTGAATCCTGTAGCAAATGAAGTCGCTGCTGCCGCAGAATCTGTTATTAGATTATCACCGCTATATGGCTTATGTAATCCGATAACTGGAAATCGCTCAAAGTGACTTGTGTTGCCATTAGAATAAGTACCTGCGGTAAGTTGTCCAATGCCCATGCCATCACCGATGAGGAGGATGATGTTTTTTGCTTTATGATTTGTAATTGAAGATAATTCCGGAGGGGTAGGCGTCTGAATTGTTTTATTTGTATTGCAAGCTATTAGGCAAAGTGTCAGTAGCAGTACCGATATTTTCATAAGGATCGTTAATTATTACGCCAATATATACTTTTTACCAGGGAGTGACTTGACGATTCCTTTAAATTCAAGATTTAATAATATAGAGCTGATCTCGGATAGCTTAAGTCCCGTATGATAGACTAATGAATCAGGACCTAAATCTTCCTTCCTTAGTTTTTCTATAATTAGTTTTTCGTCATCAGAAAGCTCAAGCATCAGTTCCATTTGTTTTGGTTGCTCTTTTTCTTCCCACCTCATAATGTAGGCTATGTCTTTAACGGATGAGAGTAGGTGTGCTTGGTTGGTTTTTATAAGATGGTTACATCCCGCAGACATCGTATCCGTATTCTTGCCCGGTATAGCGAATACATCTTTGTTCTGCTCATTAGCAAATATTGCTGTTATCATAGAGCCTCCTTTGATAGCAGATTCTACTACGATGGTGACATCTGATAGCGCAGAGATGATTCTATTTCGCTGAGGAAAATTTTCTCTATCAGGAATTGTATTCATTGAGAATTCAGATACAAGTCCTCCTTTGGATTTCATCTTTTGTGCTAACTGTCTGTTTGTCGCAGGATATAGTTTAGACAGGCCGTTACCTAATATGCCGATTGTAGGCATATCTATCTCTACTGATTTTCTATGGGCCGTTGTATCTATTCCATAGGCGAGACCACTTATTATTGTGACGTTATAGGCTTTTAATTCTTCAACAATTTTTTCGCATTGAGTAATGCCATAAGGGCTCGGCTTACGTGTACCTACGATTCCGACGGTTCTGTAGGCTTCGTAGTTGACGTTGCCACTACTGTACAGTACTATAGGGCTGTCAGGATAATGCTTAAGTCGAGATGGATAATCATCATCTAAGTAGAATGTGATTTTGATATTGTTTTTTTGGATGAGTTCATATTCTGCTTCGGCTTGACTGAAGTCATTAAAATTGATAATGTCAGCTGTCCGCTTGGGACCTATACCAGGTATGGTTTTTAATAGGCGTTCTTGAGCTGAGAAGACTTCCTTAACGCCACCACAATAACTGACGAGATTCTTAGCTTGTATAGGACCTATATTAGGTATATTCTTCAGGGCTAACTTATAGATGATATCTGCTCGTTCCATTATTGCTTACTCTATTATTGATACTGTTGGGCTTGAGCTGTTTTGCCTTGGGATATTAATATATTATAAATCATAGTTTTCATTCGAGGTTCGGTGATGCCATCATTATATCCTGTGAGCAAATAGTGTAATGCCCAATCATATTTTTGTTGCTGTTGTAACATCTGAGCGACATCGACGTAAAAATTGGCTAAGGTCGTCTGGTCCGCTCTGCCATTGAGATATTTCATATAAGTAGTGACATATTCAATGTCTGGTCTTCTGCTTGCTACAGTTTTAAATGAGGAAAGTAGCTGATTAAGATCTTTATCAAACCTGTATTTTTCTGCGGCTATTCCAGACAGCATCAGATTAGCATTTTTGTAGTAGGGTAGAATCTCTGCCGCCTTCTGTGCATAAGGTTCAGCTCGGTATATCAAAGACTGTTTTTCTGCGTTATCATTTATTTCTTTGTATCTGTTAAATAAAGCCGTTGCCATAAATGAATTAGCACGAGCACTGTTTTTTGAGACTTTTATGGCTGCACTGTTGAGGGCTAATTCTGACTCCCATGCTGGTACTCTGGATATTGTAAGTATAGAGTACATAACGGCTACCAATCCGACGATACTAATGAAAGTGTTTTTATTTTTTGAAAATTTCTTAGAACCTTTTTTTATTAGGTAGACCAACACAATACAAGCTGATAATGAGGCTGTGAATGCAAATCTTTCATTCATAAATGTACCTACACCCACGATGATATTAGAGACAATAGAAATACTGGCTAAGTAAAAAATGATAGAAAACGAAATCTTGCGATGTTTCTTCCAGAAATAGGGGATCATTAATATTAAACTGAGATGCAAAACGATAGAGAGGATGGCCCTCCAGTCACCAAAATTAAGTATAGGAATATGGTATGGATAATAATCATGTGTTAGCGGCGCAGGCACAAACATCAGTCCGATATACTTAAGTAAGGTGTAACTGATCGTAGCATATCTCTGCATAGATGTCATACCGACAAACGGATTATTCATCACATCAGTGGACTCCTGAGTGCTAAAGTCAATTATAGAAAAACGCAATGCTAAGTAAGCTAAGCTAGTTACTAATAATGTAGAGCCTATTAATAAGATAGCCTTTTTGTTTTCGGATCTAAAAAGTAATAAGGCTGCTGGAATAATAGCCAGAAAAGTAATCGTGTTCTCCTTGGACATGAGTCCTAAAAAGTAACTTATGACCATCAATAGGATTAAGGATATTTTCTTACTATCAAAATATTTTAATGCAAGAGATAGCGTCAGTATGCTGAAAAAATATGACATGATCTCATCCCGGCCTTTGATGTTACTTACGGCCTCAGTATGTATCGGATGAGTTATAAATAAGATGGCTACCAAAAATGAAAAGCATATAAAAGCAGCCTTGGATACAGCTCTTTCCTGAAATAATCTCCTCATCGTAACCCAAGTCAATAACCCACAAAATCCATAAAGGATCACATTGATAAAGTGACTCAGCTTAGGATTGAGTCCAAAGAATTGGTGTTCTATAGCAAATGTTATAAGAGACAGAGGTCTATACCTGCCTCCCGGCAGTAAGTTATTTTCTTCGCCCAGATAACCCATAAAAGTATCTGTACTGAGTAATTTCCATATGCCTGAGAATCCTGACTTTGTAAAATTATTTTCTGATATCGCCAGCTTATCATCTAAGACATAACCATACTGAAAGCACTGAAAGTAAAGTAGTATCGATAATAAAATAAAAATGAGTAGTCCGATACTCTTGGTTTTATTTTCTAATGGGGTGTATATAAAGGCATCTATTGAGATCGGTGTTATCGTCTTGTCAGTAGAACTTACTTTCTTTTTTTTTGTCATGAGGGCAAATAATGATATAAAGTCAAAATAAATTAATTTTGCCTTATTATTTTATGACAACAAAATATAAAGTTCTGAACGCTACACATAATAAAGTATCGCTTTATCTACAGAGATTCAGAATACTATATCTCTTGATAAGCTGTACGATCATAAGTATACAGTTACAAGGTCAGATTAATATTAAGATAGGTTATAGCCTGGGAGCTGTCGCAGCAAATAGTAATAATGAGATACTTCAGCTCTATAACAATGACGTAAGAAATAGTGGTGTAACCTTAGAGATTCCATTTTCTGATCTGAATGTAATGCATGGTGTACACCTTGGACTAAGATATTTAATTAAAGATACTGGAGGATTCGAATTTTCTTACGAAGGTCTTACAAGAAAGAGAAGAGCAGTAGGGGAGAATGCTAATCTTTCTTTATTCCAAGAAGAATTATTTTATTCTGTCAGGCAATTTATGTTTGGCTATCAGAGTGTCATTGGCAACTATGGCTTAGGAACAGCGATAGGATACAATACTTTAAAAATAAAACAAGAGATTTCTACTTCTGATTTTAAAATTAGTCGATTAGAACAAAATCAATTTTCTGCCAGAGTTAATTTGTCGTTCTACTTAAGAAGTAATAACACTGTGTCTCTCGCTATACAACCATACATTCAATTTCCACTAGCTAATTATGAGCTCAATGATTTAGCTACGACGCTTAATGTTGCCCCTTCTGCTGATTATCACGACTCATTTTTTACCTATGGGCTTACCATTGTGTTTTATAACGGGCGACAGTAATTATTGATTTTTTTAATTTCTATTTACAATCAAATCTGTCATAATAATTTCTGGAGATGGATTCTCTAATATACAAGGTTCAGCAAATACTATATTATCTGAAGTAATAGATATGTCAATGGGTAGAGATAGAAGTGTATCTTGATCTACAGCCTCACTGTTATGTTTATATGGATAAGAAATACCATCTATTGTCCATGTCATGTAGACTTCCATTTGTCCTTCCCAGACACATACTGCCTCACATGGGCAAAATGCATTAATGATACTATCCACCGTCATCTCAGCGCCATCACTGAAGCAATAATCTTCTTCTGCCTGTGCTACAAATGGGTCACCATATTGAGCATTAAAACAGTCTCCATTTTTGCTACAAGCTGCGATAGTCAGAACAATTGATATTAAGAAAAAGTATTTCATGATTTTGCTATTTACTTACTTAGACGCGGCCTTGAACTTATTCCGTTGGTAAATACTCATTATTTTGGATTTATATTTAGATCTGACACAATTACCTTATGAGTCTTAGAAAATGGCTCTTATTTATTACTATAAGTTTATATTACTATCGTCGCTTCACATTAAGTAAGAATGATAAAAGTAATGCCACTCCAATAGATACACCGAGCATCATATAGCTATATACAAGGCCTCTCACTTCTGATATGTAACCTATAAGAAATGGACCTAACAAAAATCCTGTAAAGCCAACACCCGATACAAAAGAAATACCGACTGAAGCAGACACTTTATCAGAATTACCTGCCATCCTAAATAGCTCAGGAATAATAACAGACAGCCCCATACCTAATAGTCCAAACCCAAAAATTGACAAAATTAATTGAGTGCTTATGATGCAGAGGTAAGCAGCGAGAGCTATTAATAATCCAACGAGAGTAATCTTAGTTGAACCAAATTTTTCGCTTATGCCATCTCCAAAAAATCTTCCTATCATCATACAGAATGAAAATAATAGAAACCCAAGTCCTGCATTATTTTGTGCTACTCCGATGATTTCATGCAAGAATAAAGTACTCCAATGTTCTACTGCACCTTCATTAGACATGATGATAAAAGCGACCACAGCAATTCCTGCTAAAGACTTAATGTTAAACAGAGTAGAAGCACTCTTTTCTTTGACCAAGTACCTTTCTTTTATCTCAATATAGTATCTCGCTAAAAATACATTAGATATGATAATGAAGCCTATCATCAACAACATATGATGTAAGGGTGTCTCTATAAATCTCATAATAAGAATACCAAGCGAAGCTCCTATAAATCCACCTAAGCTAAAAAATCCATGAGCCGCTGACATGAAATGAATGTTGTCTTCTTGTTCTATTGTAGAGACCAAGGCATTCATGGAGATATCAGTAAATCCAGAAAAGAATCCTACAAATATCAAACTCAAAAGCAATGTGCAATAAGAAGGCATAGATAAAGGAAATATGAATGCAATCGCAAAAAATATGATACCCCATTTTGTACTGCTCCCGATCCCGAATTTCTTGCTCATCAGTGGCACCATAGGCATGGAAACTAAGATGCCTAAACCAAAACAAAAAAGAGCTGTGCCAATCTCAGCATCATTCAGCGTCAGCTTTGATTTAATAAATGGTAGATACAATACCCATGTCCCAGTGAGGATATTAATAGATGCAAATACCCAGCATGGTGCAAAGTATTTAAGATCAGATAATATTAGCTTGAGAGAATTCATCAATCACTTAAAATCTACAAAATAAGCATTTGGTGAATATCTAATCATTGCTTTATTGATATGAAAGAAATAGGATGAAAAAATATTTTATCATAAATGCAACATTGTTGCAAGAACTTATATATCTTTGAAAAAAAATAAGCATGTTGAAAATAAAACTATTTACACTACTCATCGTCGGATTAATGATCACTTCTTGCGATAAAGATGATCCAGAAATTCCAAATGAAGAAGAATTAATAACAACTGTGATCCTCACGTTAACTACTGAAGACGGTAGTGGGGATCCTGTAGAACTTACATTTACAGACCTTGATGGAGATGGGGGAGCAGCACCTATCATACAGACAAGTGCTTTATCAGCTAACACTGTTTATCGTGGGTCAGTGGCATTTCTTAATGAATTAGAAAGTCCTGCAGAAGATATTACAGAGGAGGTCATAGAAGAAGATTTAGATCATCAGGTATTCTACAGGTCATCTGTTTCAGGATTGAATGTCTCATATGATGATAACGACTCTGAAGGTAATCCACTTGGCGTAAGTACAATGATAAGTACATCATCAGCAGGAAGTGGCACACTTACTATTACACTGAGACACGAACCTAATAAGGATGGAGATAATGTAGCTGATGGAGATATTACTAACGCCGGAGGAGAGACGGATGTCGAGGTGACATTCAATATAGATGTGGAGTAAAATTATAATTCTCATTTTTGCGGTATTAATAGCATCATCTATTAATGCTCAGGAATGTGATATCAAATTATCGGGATACATTTACGATGCAGGTACAAAAGAACCTTTAGAATTTGCCAATGTATTCATCGAAGAAGAATTGTCAGGGTCATCATCAGATGATCTTGGCTATTTTGAGGTAGAGAACGTCTGTGCTGGACATCTTCATATTTCATTCAGTCATATTGGTTGTGAATCCAAGATGCTTCACATCGATATTGAGTCAGACACAAGTATTATATTCTATCTGGATCATACAGATCACGTCCTGCATCAAGTAAGTATTAGTGATAAGAAATCTCTTACAAATACTCAGTTTTCAGAAACCATAAATAAGCAATATATCAGTGATAATGCTGGTGACAATCTCTCTGATATGGTATCAGTCATGCCTGGTGTCAGCAGTCTGAAGAACGGAAGCAGTATCGCTAAGCCCGTCGTACAAGGTCTATACGGTAACAGACTTACGATTCTCAATAATGGCGTAGTACAAGCAGGTCAGCAGTGGGGTAGCGATCATAGTCCAGAGATTGATCCTCTCATCGCAGATAAAATTAGTGTTATCAAAGGGGTGAATGCCATCACCTACCTTAATGGCCAACTGGGGGCCATCGTCTTAGTAGAGCCCGGTAAGATTGATAAGGACCCTCACCTTCATGGCAAGGCACAGTATTTCTATGAATCAAATGGCAGAAGTCATGGTATCAATGCTCAACTGCGAAAATATAGTCCAAATATTTCTTGGAAATTAAATGCTACATTAAAGAGAAGTGGTGATAATAGGTCACCAGATTATTTTTTAAGAAATACCGGTACTCAAGAAGTTAATCTTGCATTGCAGTTAGAGAAAGACTACTCTGATAATCACTCTGCACAATTATACATCAGCACATTCAATTCAGAATTAGGTGTCCTGAGAGGATCTCAGATCGGAAATCTAACAGATCTTGAGCAGGCCATAGGACGTGATGTTCCATTCTTTACAGAAGAGGAGTTCTCATATGACATCAGTGCTCCTCAGCAACAAGTCAATCATCATCTTATTAAATATAGTTCTCAGCTATTTATAGATGACCACAAGTGGCTTAAGTTTAATATTTCTGGACAGTATAACGTCAGAAAAGAATTTGATGTCAGACGGGGTGGTCTGTCAGAGACTCCAGCATTAAGCCTTGATCAGACCATGGGTATCATTGACCTACAGTATAATCATGAATATAGCGAATCGACATTTTTAAAATCTGGATTTCAAGGGAGTGTGATTAATAACACTAATAATCCAGAGACGGGTATATTACCATTGGTGCCAGATTATATAGCTTATAACGGAGGACTGTACACGACGATAACGAAGAAAACAGAATCATTGACTGTAGAGGCTGGATTAAGGTATGACTTAGTGACACAGGATGTTGCTGCAATATCAACATCACTGCTACGCGAGATCATTAGGTACGATGATGTATATCATAATATTAGTACCTCCGTCGGGACCATATTTCAGATTAGTGAAGATCTCAATCTATCACTCAATACAGGCTATGCACTAAGGAGCCCTGCGATTAATGAGCGATTTAGTTTTGGACTACACCAAGGGGTTAGTGGTATAGAAGAAGGGACTATAGATCTTAATAGTGAGGCTTCATGGAAGTCCTCTATATCATTAAGTAATAATGCAAAAAGTAAATTGTATGTAGAGTCTATTTTTTATTTTCATAATATCAATGATTATATCTACCTGCAGCCACAAGCAGAATTTCAACTCACAATCCGAGGAGCTTTTCCAGTGTTTAAGTACGAACAAACGGATGCAAGAATAGTCGGCTTAGACTTATATGCTAAGTATGAAATTAGTCCCAATATAGAAACTGCTGTAACTTATAGCTACATCAATGGTACAGATAGGATTCAAAATAATGGCTTAGTATTTATTCCGGCAAATAATCTTACGAGTCAGATCAGTTATGCATTAGTCAAACCAGTTATGGTATTTCAAAAATCGATAGAGAATTTAAAATTTTCTATTGATAACCGGTTTGTTTTTAGAAAAACTGGAATAGATGAAGATCAAGATTTTTTAATTACTCCTGATGCATATAATCTTATTTCTCTTGATCTGAGCGGAGATATACAATTAAAGTCAACTCGACTCCGCTTATCTTTAGGCATCGATAATGTGGCTAATGTAAAATATAGGGACTACCTCAATAGACTTCGTTATTTCTCCGATGATTTAGGACGAAATATCAAAGCTGGAATGAGTATTCGCTTTTGATTCAATTTTCTTTATCTTTTATCTAAGAGCCTTCACGCAGATTGAAACTAAGTCCACAGATAATACAAGTTCGAACATTAACCTCAAGAATTGAGTATTATAAATTGTATAAATAAATTAAAGTCATAGCAGGCAGTCTGCTTTACTTCTTTAGAGATTCTTTACATATTTAGAACTGAATAAAAATAGAATGGACGAACAATTGCAATCCTCGTGGGAGAAATTACAAGAAAAATTAGTTGGATGGTTTGATGCTCTTATACTGAATTTACCTAATTTTCTGATAGCGCTTGTCGTTTTTATTCTTGCATATTGGTTATCAAGAAATCTTAATGGATGGATAAATAAGTATCTAAAAAAACTCATTAAGCAACCATCTATACGTAACCTACTTGCCAATCTTGTATCAGTCATAACGATAGTCTTAGGTCTTATACTTGCCTTGTCTATTCTTAACCTTGATGGTACATTGAAATCGTTATTGGCTGGTGCCGGAGTGGCCGGATTAGCTGTAAGTTTAGCGCTGCAAGGTACCTTGTCCAATACATTTTCAGGACTTTTCATAGCCATTAAGGATGAAATCAATAAGGGAGATTATGTACAGACTAATGGGTATGCCGGTAAAGTGGTAGATATAGACTTAAGAAATACTAAGATCAAAGAGTCTGATAATAATATTGTAGTCATACCTAATAGGTTGATCATGGAGAATCCATTTAAGAATTATGGTTTAACCAATAGAATCAGAGTATCTATTAATTGTGGAGTAGGATATGAGTCAGACTTGGAACAAGTTAAGGACTTAACGATCAATGCCATAGAAGAAATATTTCCTCCCAAATCCAATGAAAAAATAGAATTTTTCTACACTGAATTCGGTGGTAGCTCTATAGATTTTAAACTAAGATTTTGGGTTGATGCTACAGAAAACAGAATTATATTGAATGCGAAAAGCGATGCTATAATGAAAATTAAAAGCCTTTATGACAAGCACAATATTAATATTCCGTTTCCGATACGTACTCTTATCAGTGAGTCAAGTGAAAATGGGGATGACTAATTAAGAATTTGATTTTGTAAAGAATTTATGATCAAAGATTGATAAACTATCTACACGCAAAAAGTGAAAAATCAGTTTCTAATTTGCTCATAAGTTGATATACCTTATAGACAAGATTGCTTAAAGTTGTTTGCGATTTAATAGATAACTGAAAATCGTAATTATGAATACAAAGTAACTTCAATAAATAATATCTGAGCACGGTATCTATCATGTTATTACTTTTGTGTAATACAGATACTTTATGAAACTAAATTATCAGGATATTCAGAGGTTAGATAAGTTTTATCGGACTAACCTTATCACTAAGATATCTGGCCTAAGAACCCCATTTCTGATAGGTTCTATCAACGAAGAAGGTCAATCCAACTTAGCTATATTCAATTCGGTTGTCCATATAGGAGCTAACCCTCCTTGCTTAGGATTCATGATGCGTCCATTGACAGTTCGTCGCGATACTTATGATAATATTATCACGAGTCGCCATTTTACTATTAATTTGGTTCGGGAAGATATGATTGACGAAGCACATCAGACTTCTGCCAAGTATGATAAAGATACATCTGAGTTTGCAGAATGTGGCTTTACAGAAACTTATATAGATGCTTTTCCTGCACCTTATGTAGAGCAGTGCTCAATAAAAATCGGCATGATGTTCCTTGAGGAGCATTTTATTACAATTAATGAGACCCGACTGATCGTGGGTCAAATCGAGCATCTGATTCTACCAGATGATAGTATAGATAAGGAGGGGCATATTGATCATTCGCTACTAAAGTCTACCGTAGTTTCTGGCTTAGATGATTACTACTCTGTAATTCATAAAACTAAAAAGGCGTACGCAAGAGTCAATGATCAATCAAAGGCAGACTAAGGAATTGTAATTTTAGATTCTGCGGTTGCTTATACTACAATGGTTATATGAACTTCCACATCTACATAGGCTATTATTTGAGTAAAACCTTTTTTGTAAAAATTAGTTCTATTATTTAATTCAGGTATTCTATTCTTTAATCAACTTTTGCCTGAGGTCTCCATGATGACGAAGCAAAAGATAAATATTGTTTGGCTTAAGCGGGATATAAGAACCCAAGATCATCTTCCTCTACAAGAAGCTGAGTCATCATCTATCCCATATCTGATAGTTTACTGTTTTGAGCCTACCTTGATGGATTATCCAGATACTTCAGATAGGCATCTGAGATTCATATATCATTCGATAAAAAATGTCAATCTTACTTTGTCAACTTACAATCGAAGAATTCATATGTTCCATGGTGATGCAACTGAAGTTTTTGTTTCTATTATGCAGAGATATGATGTCGAGCATGTATACTCCTACAAAGAAAGTGGAACACAATTAAGTTGGGATCGCGATAAAGCTGTAGCACAAATTCTAAAGGATAAGAAAGTTCTTTGGACGGAATATGATAAAGACGGTGTTCTTAGAGGTATTAAGAATCGCAGCAATTGGGATAAACACTGGTATACCAAGATGAGTCAACCCGTCATCGAGAATAAATTCTCAAACAATAATCTTGATTATCAAATAGATCGTCGCTTAGCATTGCCAGCTATGATGATTGAGAAATTAGAAAAGTACTCTGACAAGATGCAGCCAGCAGGTGAGTACAACGCTTGGCAATACCTCAACTCATTTACTAATGGGAGAGGCGCTGACTATCACAGAAATATATCGAAGCCCACTCAGAGTCGATTATCAGGAGGGAGGATATCTCCGTATTTAGCATGGGGTAATATCAGTATCAAGCAAGCTTATACACATATCAAAAATCATCCTCGTTACGCTGATAATAAAAGAGCCTTCAGAGGAATTCTAACTCGACTAAAGTGGCATTGTCATTTCATCCAGAAATTCGAAGTTGAATGCAGTTATGAGACTCTATGTATTAATAGAGGTTATGAACTATTAGAGTACAGTAATAATGACGACCAATTAGAAGCTTGGATATTAGGTAAGACGGGTTTTCCATTGGTAGATGCATGCATGCAATGCCTGATGACCACAGGATGGATTAATTTCAGAATGAGGGCTATGTTGGTCTCGGTACTATGTCATAACCTTGACCAGGACTGGCGACGAGGTGTCTATCATCTGGCAAGATTATTTCTTGATTACGAGCCGGGTATTCACTATCCGCAGTTTCAGATGCAGGCGGGTGTTACAGGAGTTAATACAGTGAGAATATATAATCCGATTAAGCAATCTAAAGATCATGATCCTGATGGAATTTTTATCAAGAAATGGGTTCCTGAGTTATCCCCGTGCCCAGTAGAATTTATACATGAGCCGTGGTTGATGACAGCTATGGATCAGCAATTAGTAGGGTTGCAATTAGGAGAAGACTATCCAAAACCTATAGTAGATATTAAAGAAACTGCTCGTATTGCAAGATTAAAAATATATGGACATAGGAAAGACCAAAGTGTAAAGAAAGAGAGAATTCGTATATTAGAAACGCATACAAGGAGGCAGCCAGAAATGCCAGATAGTTAGATATGAAAGCAAAAAAGAAAGCAGATTTACCAACTAAGATATGTGTCGTATGCAACCGACCGTTCACTTGGCGTAAAAAGTGGGCCTCCGTATGGGATGAAGTAAAATATTGTAGTGAAAGATGTCGCAGAAATAAAAATCAATGAAAGAATCAATAAGTATTATATTTCCTCATCAGCTTTTTGAGAAGCATGAAATCCTTAGTCTCAAGGGGAGGGTATATCTCGTAGAAGAGTATTTGTTTTTCAAAGAATTCAATTTCCATAAGACAAAATTGGCTTTCCATAGGGCTACAATGAAAAGCTACGAAGCCTATTTGAAATCAAAAGATGTTGATATTCAATATATTTCTTCTAATGAAAAGAAATCTGATATCCGTGTACTTATTAAGGACTTATTTAAAGATGGGGTAAAGGAAATACATTATATCAATCCGACAGATAACTGGTTAGAGAAACGTCTAAAGTCTTCAGCAGAGAAACATAGTATCTCACTTCAGGAATACGAAAATCCACTATTTCTAAATACAAGAGAAGATCTTAAATCATTCTTCAAACCCACTAAGAAAAAGTTCTTTCAGACAAGTTTTTATAAAGCTGAGAGAAAACGTCTGAATATACTTGTAGATGATGCTAATGAGCCTTATGGAGGGAAGTGGACATACGATGTAAATAACAGAAAGAAATATCCAAAGGATAAGACGCCACCAGAATGGCCACAATTAAAATCTTCTAAGATATGGACAGAAGCGATAGACTATGTAACTAAACACTTCTCTGATAACCCTGGCGAATTAAAATTAGAACGTCCTTATCCTATAGATTACAAAGAATCTAAAGCGTGGTTAAAGCAGTTTTTTACTGAACGCTTTCATGATTTCGGTCCCTACGAAGATGCTATTGTCCGAGAAGAAATCTTACTCAATCACAGCCTGTTGTCACCTCTTATTAATGTAGGGCTTCTATCTCCTCAGTATGTGATTGATAGAGCTTTATATTATGCTAACGAGAACGATATACCTATTAATTCTCTAGAGGGTTTCATAAGGCAGATTATTGGCTGGCGAGAATTTATTAGAGGAATGTATGTCGCTAAAGGTACCGAGTCCAGAACTTCAAATTACTTTAATCATAAAAGAAAAATTCCTTCTTCATTCTATGATGGGACTACAGGAATAATACCTGTGGATGATACTATTAAGAAAGTGCTCCAAGAAGGTTATACACATCACATTGAGCGATTAATGATTATGGGGAATTTTATGATGTTATGTGAGATAGATCCTAAGGAAGTCTATAGATGGTTTATGGAATTATATATAGACGCTTACGATTGGGTGATGGTCCCTAATGTATATGGTATGAGTCAGTTTGCCGATGGCGGTTTCTTTGCGACTAAGCCCTATATCAGCGGATCTAATTATGTCCTTAAAATGAGTAATTACTCTAAGGGAGGATGGCAGAAAACATGGGATGGACTATTCTGGCGATTTATGGATATACATCGAGATTTCTTCTTAAAGAATCCAAGACTATCTATGCTTGTAAGAACATTCGATAAGATGCCAGAAGAAAAACGAAAAGCCCATCATGACAATGCTCAACAATTTTTAGATAAACTGTGAACACAGAATTGATCTCTTGCTGACATATCAAAATCGGTTAATTCTTAAAAAACAAAAAAAAGAGTAAACAACCTTAGTTGGTCATTTACTCTCTTATAACATTATGTA
>CAZBXL010000066.1:0-15666 GCA_964495785.1 uncultured Saprospiraceae bacterium
AAGCCATATCGGCTTTATCGTTCTATCTCAGAACAGTTACATCTCCAGCTTCTGTGACATCTCTACCATCTTCGTCGGTTAACTTGATAATGTAGACATATACACCTTGCTCTACGTTAGGTCTATCAGCTATATCATCATTTGTCCATTCTCCTGCCCATCCTAAGTCAATTCTATTATTAGCATCTGGTAATAGATCAGAGTCTTTAAAGTGAACTAACTCTCCCCATCTGTCATATACTCCTACACTGTTGACAACAATTTCTCCACTCGAGACGAACATGCTCCAACTCTGATTTAACTCATCAGTAGAATTATTAGAGAATACATTAGGAATGTAGTATATCGGATTAGATATAACATCTACTCTTGTGTCTGCATCTATGAAACAGTCATTACTAAAGATTATCGTTACTACAAGATCAAAACCTCCCGCTAATGTAGGATACTCAGCTAAATCTATCTCTACTGGATCACAATCTGGACCTTCACATATGATAATTGCATCTCCACCATCTAATGGTGTTGCCGTCCATATAACATCTCCTATCTCGAAATCACCTGGGAAATTCTCTATTGTATAAACCCCACTTGATCCAGGAGTTATCGTTGCAGGTCCTCCAATACTTGGATCTGGTTCTATAGCTGGAACAATCTCGAATTGTTCGTCACTCATACAACCATTAGCATCTGTTACTGTCACATTGTAGAAACCCGGATTTAATGGAGAGAACTCTCCGTCAGACTGCTCTGGCAAGTTATTCACTTGATAAGAATATGGCGGTGTTCCACCTTCTGCTACCATTACGATAGACCCTTCATTGTCCAGATAGCAATCTGGATTTACAGGCATTACGTTAGTGATCTGTGGTGCATCGAATAATGTTACGAATGCAGTTGTAAAGTAATCACAGTCCTGATCGTATTCTACAACGTATTCTAAGGTATACGTTCCTGCGGCTAAGCCAGCTGGATCAAACAATCCATCAGACGTAACGCCATCACCAGTCCATGCACCAGGAGCTAAAGGATTACCTGGAGGTGCTGGAGTATTTGTATCGAATACAGCATCAAATTGTACTGGCATTTCTGAACCATCTAAGCACATTTCAACAGGAGCACTCATTACAATCATTGATGGTGGGCAGTCTGTTGCTGTACAGCTATCAGTAGCTGATACATCAGGACAATTATTACCACTTAGAGCAACAACTTCTATATCTACAGTCTCACCTGGAACTGCAGACACAAAGAAAGATGTAGAATCTTGAGTACTTTCTAAAGCACCACCTATATAGACTTCATATCCCGCAGAATTAGCAACTGGTCCCCATCCGAATGTCACACCTGTGTTATTTGCCATGCAATTAGTGAATACTGGTGCTTCTAATAATGGATCTACAATGACCATCTGCGTCGCAACGCCTTCACATACCATACCATTAGCATCAGCACCATTCGTTACTGTTACTGTAACTTCATACTGAGCATTACCTTGAGAGAACGTTATATCATGAGGTCCTGGTCCAGTGGCACTTCCACCATCCCATTCCCATACAATATCTTCTCCATTATCAAAGGTACCTACTAACTCTACTACACCGTTGCCATCCACACAGAAGGCATCTATCGGTGCTATCACAGGTTCAGGTTGCGCTAATACTTCTACATCTACAGATCGTTGCGTAGGACAACCATTCTGGTCCGTGTATAAGAAACTTAAAGTATACGTTTCGTTCGTTGATATTGATGTGCCTGGTGAGAACAGACCTGTAGTGTTATCCACTCTCGGATCTAACCATTCAAGCGTACCTAATGCAGTAATATCATCTCCTGTTGCAGGATCGGTAATAACTAACTCTAAGTCAATAGGACCATCACCTGCACCAAAACAAAATGGACCAGGATTAGATGTAAAATCTATTGTCGGACAATTGCTTGTCTCACATATTCCCATTTGAGAACCTGTATCACAGAATCCAGCTTCAGGATTAGCTGTAACGACAACTTGTACTATCACGCCATTGGCCAAGCCTGTAAGATTAATCATAGACTCAGACACAGTAGTATCTACAGATACATTATTGATTGTATAAGTAACAGAGTAATCTGCTGCATTATCTACATCATCCCATTCAAAAGTAACAAAATCTAAGCCTGCTGAAGGACATGTTATTGAACCTAAGATAATAGAATCTTGTACGTTTACCATCTGCTCTGAAGAACCAATACATCCATCAATCGTCGTCACATTGACTGATACAGTCTTGACTCCTGGAGAAGACCATGTCAAGTTATTATTGTTATCTCGACTACCATCCATACCAAAATCAAACTGAGCCACTGGTGTCACATTACTATCATCTATCGTGATCGTATCTCCTACACATAACTCTAATGCACTTAAGGTAAAGTCAGTCTCAGGTGCTGGATTGACTGTCAAGACAAAGATTGGACCTTGTCTCGGACACTGACCTCCGTTATAGTTATAAGAAGAAGAGATCGTATATGTCCCTGGAGTTAATCCATCAGGATTAACAATACCTGTCGTCTGATCATAATAACTTCCTGCAGGATCTACTGAAGTTGTAAATACACCATCAGGATCTAATATAGTCGCATTAAGATCAAAGTCAAATGTCTGACCTGTAACGCCTTCACATATCGAGCCACTTCCATCCATAAATACAGTAAGCTGATCAGGACAATCTTGTGTCGTACATTCTCTTACGTTAGATGGGGCACTGTCACCACACGGAGGAGGACCTAATGCAGTCACTGTTATAGATACTGTCTGATCAATCAATAGACCTGTCTCCTCATAAGAAAGCACAGTGTTATCTACCATAAGGGTTGTACCAGCAGGATTGTCTGGCGTAATCACAAATATGCTGTAGCCTGTAGCATTATCTACAGAACCCCATGTGAACTCTACGCTACTCACAGTAACTGAACCACATTGTACCATCGGTGCCTCAAGAGGTTCGATCACTTCATAAGATGCACTCACTGGATCTGACATACAACCATTAGCATCTATGACTGTCAAGAATATATCTTGCGTACCTACTGCCTGAGCAGTAAAGTTAACCGGACCACCACTGTTGTTATTCATTGGCGTCCATATGTATTCCGTTATTAGTGGATTATTGGCACCAAAGTTTATTTCATTAGCTGTTACTGTTTCTCCTATACAAACCTCTTGTGTCACATCTATTGCTGGAACAGGAACTGGAATAGTAGATAAAGCAAGTGTTGCTTCAGCATTACCACATGCCGTTTGTGCCTGAACTAAAATAGTCTGACTAAAATCAAAATTTGTTAAATCTAATGTAATCTGAGGAGGGTTTTCACTAATGATAGTGGCACCTGTACCTGCTGTATTCCAAGTAATTATATCTGAACTTGTTGCTCCAGCAACTGTAAATGTTTTACCGACTAAATCATTGGCACAGAATTCCGTATCTCCTTCGATAATCGGCGGACTTGCCTGATCTGATTCTAAATTATATGGTCCGAATACTTCCTCACAAAATCCAGTTAGAAGTGGTGAACCTACAGGGAAATCAAAGTTAGAGAACTGATACTGAACTCTCACGCAATACTCACCTTCAGTTGCCGCAGTGACATTAAATGGATCATTAGGATTCTGAGTTGTACCCATCTGACTTACATCATCTACGTCGTCACATCTTACCCACTCTACGATGTAGTTAGGATCTATTTCTGGCCAGTCTTGATCTATATCATCTATTAATAATTCCCAGAAGTATTGTGTACCTGAGCTCGTACATGGACCTGCAGTAAGCTCAGCAAAAACTTCCAAAGGTTCTACTGTCAGTTGTATTATAGAGTCACAATTATTGGAACTCCAATCAGTTAATTGAGAATACATGAATAAGGTAATACACTCATCTCGGAAGTCACTTTCTATTTCTACTTCCTGACCAGTTCTTGGTGTCACCCATTCAAATGATTCTATGTCCGCATTAAGCTCTATGTCTTCTTTGAATTGACACTCATACATGTACCATGTGTGTAATTCTTTTTCTCGAGACCCCACAACATTAATTTTTAGTTTCTGCTCAAACTCACAGTTACAATCTGGATCTACGACTTGGTATACTAATGTATCATTGTTATCTACATCTGCTAAGGTAATATTAGTAGCACCTAACCAACCGGCTACGCCACCACCACATAGAGCCTCAAAAGCAGAACTCGGATCAAAACCATCCGCTGAGGTAAGTTGCTCGATACAAACGTCCATGACACATACCTCATCAGGAAGCGGCGCTACGACGATATCAATACAACAATCACCACTAACACAATCTGCATCATCACACTGATCCTCACATGGACCGAATACATCTTCGATACATACCGTGATCACAGTCTCTGATGTAACAGTAGGTAATGTGAAATCTGGTGTTACAAAACCTTCTTCTAATTGATTGTATATCTCATTAGACACTCCGTCTAATTCTGGTGAGAAACTCCACTCAAAACATAAATCTGCTTCCTCATCATAAGGACCTCCTCCTGGACCAAAGTTACCAGTAGCTCCATCATGATTAACATTAAATCTTATTGTCTGCCCTGGGCAGTATTTGTCTGGCACTGGAGACTCACAGTCTACTTCTGCAACCACTTCTTCCATATCATCGAGTATGTAGCCATCCTGACCTGATATCGTAATATCATACTGACACTCAGCACCATTACATCCATCTACGAATAGGTAGTATGTCTTACCGACTATTAAGTCATTCAAAGAGAAATCTATACATCTTAATGTGTTAGGACATCCTCCATCACCGGCGATACATTCTCCATCACAGTCATCATAGATACCTGCCTGGATACCAGTCGTACCTCCTGAAGGAATACATTCTGAAGGACACACACTCACACTTATAGATTCTGATCCTGCAACAAAGGCAAACCATGACATATTGTTAGGTACACCCTGACCATTACATAATGATCCTGGCTGCGGTGGCCCTTGTATCATTCCGTCATAAGGAGGATTACAAGAAGAGAAACCTTGTAGTAGATCGTTGACATTACATGTAAAACATCCCTCAGGCTGAGCATCATCACAGATACCACAGAATATACCATTACCACCGTCACAGTTAGCACATGTGATATCGATTGTAAACTCATGCGTCAAGACATTACCACATCCATCATCGAGAGTATACATAACAACTATATCACCTCCTCCTGGGAAGATAGGACATGGTGTATGCGTAGATGTGAATACAGCTGTACCACATGGATCTTCGTAATGCACACCTGCTGATAATGGGAAAGGCCATGATGTAGAATTCTCATCCGTTGGATCTTCTAACCATACACACCCTGGAAAAGAAAACTCTTCCATACACTCCACTTGATTTAACGTCAACGAGATATCACCTGGTAGATTATCATCTGGATCTATCCATTGTAGGACATCCGCCGGATCAGGTGCAATATTTATAGTCAATGTTACAGGACTATCCGGTGATACATTACCACATTCATCTTCAATATCATATGTATATATTATTACTCCATCAGACTCACATATGACACCAGAAGCGTCTTCTGTAGGCACGATAGATATCGTACCCTCACAATCATCTACAACATCTAAGGGTGGTGGTGCACCACCTAACTCTGATAAGCAATTAATATTTAAAGTCGTACTCATGAACTCCGTCGTCGGAGGTGTCATATCTTGGAATGATACTGTTACCGTTGTGACTGCAGATACATTACCACAATCATCTTCTACCGTTATGTCTACTAAGTATTCATAATCACAAGCACCAACTGCTGTAGGTTCTGCAGGTATCGGATTAGGGTTAAATATGACTGAAGCCGCTAAGTCCTCTGATAGCGTACATCCATTAGGATCATCTAAAGTTGCTTGCGTAAATGCCAAATTGATCGCATCTGCAGCTACTGAAGAGTTCGTCGCAGCATCACATTCAAATGGTCCTAAACTTGTCGCCATTGATATTGTAGGCGGTAGGTTATCTTCTATAGTTACAGAAAATGAAGTTGTCCCTTCATTACCACATAGATCAGCGAAAGTCACAGTTATCGTCTCTGAGTTATCACAATCTGGCTCAGTGCCACTCCAATCATCACCTGTGACTGTCACGTCAGATAAACTACATGCCTCCGTAACAGCACCTGAAGAAATTAAATTAAGAGCCTCAGTATCTATATAAGCTTGTATATCGTTGGCAGGGTCGCTACATTCTAAAGTTATATCTGGAATACCTCCTGATATCATTGGAGGCGTTGTATCTTCTATAATGATTTCTATAGTTGCCGTTTGGGCTGGATTACCACAGGCATCCATCAAATCAAAATCCACAAAAATAGATTCATCACAATCAAATTCAGATCCATCAGGTACAGGATCTGGAGTGAAATTGATGCTGGCTACGAGATTATTAGGATCATCACAGCTTTCCATAATATTAGAACCATCGAGCGTACCTAAGAAATCAGATACTATCGTCGCTACGTCATTTCCTAATCCGTCACATTCTACAGTGATCACTGTCCCATCTACACCAACAAATTCTGGTGCAGTAAGATCTTCTGCTGTAAATGTTGCAGATGTTGTTTCAGTCCCTGGATCACAGTCATCCATTACTGTCCACGTTACTGTAAGTTCGAATAGACAAGGTGCAGTTTCTACCAAGACAAATCCCCCTGAGCCATCCTCGTAATCATTTTCGACCGTAGGAATACCACCGCAACCAGAAGTCGCTCCGGCAAGGATATCAGCAGTATTATCGTCAAGCCAGGTCTGGAGCTCAGAATGCTGGGTAATATCTTGACCTTCACATTCTACATTAAGATTCTCCGCCATGGTCCCGACCATTCCTTGACTATATCCAAAATGAGCTAATAAAGTGAAGGCAAAAAGGGTAAGGTATTGTTTCATATTAATCATACTTAAAGGTATCGTTGAAATCAGTTTAATTGAGTTTTAACTTATTTTTACGCTTATACACATCATACAGATACAGTAATGTCATCATATGATGCCTAAGCAAGCCAAAAATTAGCTATTTCCTAGCAATTAAACAAAAAAGTGTTAATTATCTTATAATTGTAAGAGTTCCTGCGACAGTTCGCAGTTCCCCTTCTCTCTCTATTTCCATAACGTATGCATACACGCCACCCACAATATCTGGTCCGTCAGCACCATAGAATCCATCCCATAAAAGCAGGGCACCATCTCCTACTGGCGGTCTATTAGATGCATTAAAATTCCACTCCACCTCGTGTACTAAGTTGCCCCATCTGTTATATATCCTTAGGTTTTGAGGAAATTCCTCATCACCTTTGACAGAAGCTCTCCACTCAGCATTAATCGGATCGCTTGCAAATCTTGGATTTATAATATTAGGTATATATGTTGATTGTATTTGCCTAACATCAACGAAAAATGAATCCGTCTCCACGACACAATCATCATTATATGTTATTGCAGCTATAAGTACAGCGTCTTGATCTGCTGAGCCGTAGGTATAATTAAGGGCACCTGGGCCTTCATTGACAACCACACCGTTATTGAACCATAATATATTATCTATATCAGCGGCATCTAATGTCTCATTAAAGTTGAGCTCATAAGTCCCATCTGTATCTAAGAATACGACAGTGTTACCTGTAATCAAAGCTGTAGGAACAACTGGAGGCGCTATATTCAATACTTCTACGGCACTTACGCAGCCATTGCTGTCAGTGATCTGAATCTCATGAGATCCTATATTCAGATCAGAGAAGATGCCATTATTCTGTTCTGCTCCTCCATCTACTGTATAGGTGTATGGGGAGAGACCTCCTATGGCTTCTGCTTCTATAGAACCTAAGATATCATCTAGACATTTAGGATCAGAAATATCGACAACACTTACTTGAGGAGGATCGACAAAAGTTATGGTCGTCATAGGACTGAAATTACATACATCCTCTTGATAATCATATATCAAATCATAAGTCCCCGCGACAGCTAATGAGGGGTCTATAGTACCGTCAGCATTTATAAAGTTCTGCGGTGCCGTTGTACTCCATGAGCCTGTACCCGTACCTGCTAAGGTTGTCGGAGTAGCTGTTATTGTAAATGTAGTGGCATTAGCAACTATACAAACTGTCTCCGCAGGATCTCTACTAAAATCAAATATCTCCGCAGGACAAGGTTCGGACATACATGTGAACGATGTCATCACATTATCACAGGCGCAGATACTATTAGCGACTACGGTAAGTTCTACCATTGTCTCAGACAAGAGATTCTCTACTGTATAGCTTAAGTCTGTCTGTGTCGTCTCGAATACGCCATCAATAAAGATATCATAACTCCCTGCACAATCTACACTATCCCAAGTGAACTCGGCCGTTGTGATCGTCGATGCTCCACACATTATCGTAGGCGGTATCAGTTCAGGTTCTACGTCTATAATTATGGGTACCACATCAGAAAGACAACCATTATTATCGATCTGTAATGTTACTGTCTGAGGTCCCACATCATTAAAGAAGACCTCTTGAGTACCCGTACCTGCTGTACCTTCTACCCCACTTCCAAAATCCCAGATCAGCATCTCTCCATTAGATATGTCGTAATCATAACTGATCACTGCGGATGATCCTACACATACTGGATTAGGATCTGCTTGTAATGTAAATGTGGGCGTCTCATATACTGTGATATCAAATACCGTATCTCGCATACATGGACCATTAATATATCTTGCTACCAAACGATAATCTTGGACACCTGGTGTAGGTGTAAATAAGTTGCCACTAAATTCTGGATTCTGCCATTCTGCATCAATGACATTAGCAGAATCGAAAGGATCAAATCCTGAGACATTAAATTCTAAGGGAAAATCCTCTGGACTACAGAAAACAGTTTCTGTAGGGATATCTATATTCCAAACTAAATTACAAGGACTTGATGTACACATCCCTGTTGCCTCTACATCTCCACATATAGGATCTAAGACAACCACTCTGATATCGACCTGCTGTCCATCATTAAGATTTTCTGCGAGATAAGACGACTGAGATTGTATGCCCACAGATACATTATCGATAAATACTTCGTACATAAAATTCGTCTGATCATTCCATCCGAATAGTATAAAGTCTATACCAGATTGCTCGCAAGTAATCATAGGAACTGATGGCGGACTTGTGACTTCTATCATAACCTCAGCAACCTCAGGATCACATCCTGGCACTGCATAAGTTAAGGACACTCTATATAAGCCCGCAGCATTCCATGCCAGCTCTCTGGTAGTGACAGTTAAGTTATCAAGGTCTGCTCCATCTATATCCCATATCTCGTTGCCCGTAGGGCCTGTATGATCTATGGTGACGATCTCTCCTTCGCATACTTGAAGCATATCTGGCATCAAGCTCGGAAGCGGAACATCTACTACCATAAAATCTATTGTCTCGGTCGATACACAACCATCTGTTGGGCTTGTGTAAGTATATGTCGCTGTATATGTGCCACTCGGTAATGAAGAAGAATTAAATACCGCTGTAGCATCACCAGTCTGAGTTATGCCATCACCAGTATATTCTGATGCTCCGGTTGCTGGAACAGTCCCATCTACAAGGACGCTTATATTAACAGCACCGACGAGAGAATTACTACAGAAGGTTGTCTGAGGTACATCCAGTACGATATCAGCACAGTCTGTCTGTGAGTATATTCTAAAAGAGAACAGAAAAACGACTACAGCCGCCAGAAATATATTTCGCATAAACTAAATAATATTATAGGTACTCATTATTGTGAAGGGTCTTACCTATTAAAATATTTTTATTAAAACTTGAAGAGATCAAATCTTAACGGACAAGAGTTATCTGTCCATGTATCAGTCTCTCATTATCATTATTATCTAAATACTTAACTATATAGACATAAACGCCTTGTTCTGCATTAATGCCGCCAAAAGTTCCATCCCAGATAAATTCATCAAGTTGCCCAGAATTAGAACGAAAAATTACTAAATTTCCCCATCTATCATAAATCCTCATTTCCAAAAGCTCCGTATTGCCGTCTACTAGATAAAGTTGCCAATTATTATTTTCTCCATTGATACCGGGAGAGAATATATTAGGAGCATAGATATCAGAACTCCCATTATCATCTAATACGCTGATGGCTAAGCTATCAGTTTGCGTACAACCATTATTATCAGTGACTGTAAGACTAAGTATCTGATCTTCTGTAGCTACTACTCCAAGATCTAAACATATAATACAATCGACAATATCAGCATCTGACCACTCAAAACTCGCCACTTCTGACAAGGGAATAGACAATGACACCTGTATATCTGTAGGCAAACCAGTAGTCACAGTGATATCAGGACCTAAATCCAAAGTGAATATATCTACCGCAACGATGGTCTCTATCTTAGTGATCTCGCAACCTAAGGAATCAATAAAGGTAAACTCATACTCACCTTCTGCAAGCATGATATTTAATGGATCTGAAATAAGTTCTTGATTTATATACAGTTCTATGTCTTCTAAATCTATGCCACTTATTACAACAAGCGTACTATCAGCATCACATTGTATAGTATCCGATAGTATAAATATCTCATCAGCGTCTAAAGTGCTCTCTATAAGGGAGACAAAACTCGAGTCAGAGACATTGCAACCAGAGCTTATATCTGTTATTTCGAATATATAAAGCCCTGCGGAGCTGACATTGAGTTGATCTTCATTATTGACCAGTGTATCTGAGTTAAACCAGTTAAACAAAAGTCCAGTGGTGTCCCCTTGTATGGATGGAGATAATTGGACGATTGTATCTTGGCAAGTAATACTCACACTATCAGGCAGATTATTTATAATAATACCAGACAAGTCAATCGTGGTCACATCATAAGTCCCGCTGCCCGTACAGCCATTCATATCTATGATATTAACCGAATAACTGCCTGGCTCAGCGACCATGATACATGAATCATTGGATATGACTGCGGCATTAAAATTCCATTCTACAGAAGTGTAGAAATCATCCACGCATAGCATGGCACTATCCTGCACACAAGTGATAGTATCTCCGATGATATTTATAATATTAGGTACATCAAATTGGGTATAAGTAATATCAGAAGATACAGTGCATCCATCAGAACCGTATACAGTAATCGTATATATTCCAGTATCTATCGCAATAGGATTCTCTTCATCAGATAAGAATCCATTAGGACCAGACCATAACACGGAATCTACTGGAGACATAATCACTAATGGTAGCATAGGATTAGAATCATCACAAGCTGTGGATATATCTTCTGTCATGTACACTGGCACATCAGCACTCCCTTCTACGATAAAGAATTGGCTTGCTGAACATCCATTATCATCTGTAACAGTCACAGAGTAGATGCCTGGAGTAGTTATATCAACATTAGCAGTAGTCTCTGTAATTGTCTCTGCTCCGTCATAAGTAAATGTGGGGTCGATTGCATTGGTGCTGATAGTTGTTCTTGAGATCGTACTGTCACAATCGATTATGGTAGAGAAGACCTGAATATCAATAAGGGAAGTCGTATCTATCAGCTCTAATGTATCTAAGCGAATACACTGCCCTATCTGGGTCTCTAAAAAGAAAGTCCCCTCTTCTATTGTGGTAAATCCGTCATCAAAAATATCTAAAGTCGCTGATCCATTGATTGTGAGCATATCAACATCCGTATCGAAGTTAATAACGAAAGTATCTCCTACACATACTGGTGCCTCGACAGTAATATCTAAACCAAATGTATCTATTGAACTTATAGCTAACCCTATCGTATCTGTACAGTTATCACTCTCGACCTCTAAGAGATAATACCCTGCTGTATCTACTTGCGCAACAGGACCGATATCTAAAGTATAATTACCATCTATCGTAGACCAATTATAATTAATAGCACTACCATTCGAACTACTTCCTGATGCATCTAAGAATACTTGACTATCACAACTTACCACGAGATCTGACGGACTTATATCCGCAATAGGTTCTATCAATGTAGATCGTATAGTAATCAGAGAGTCACATGTAATTTGATTGGTCCTTAGGATATTTGTATCCAGATTATCAAAGACTCTGATACCAAAAAAATCCAAAGTATCCCCACGACATAATGTTGTGTCTAAGCTCAAGATGTTATCTACAGCGCTAATCATTAATGTAAAACAAGGACTTGTGATATCTGCACAGATAGCATCAGATTCTATGAGTTGTGTTAGTTGACTTAACTGAGCTTGTTGTTGTATATCTGTGGAGTCCATTTGTTGGTATGCTATACCGCAGATCGTATACACTCCTGGAGTTAATGTATCTGATTGTAATATTTCTTGTTCGATCGCTATGATGTCATCTGCTGAAGAAAGTACGTAACTGTAAGTCTGATCTGTATCAATTATAAAATCTGGACTCAAAAAAGCATCTAAATCTCTGAGCCGAATATCTTGCTGACAAGTTGTAAAAAACTCTTGCTGCATATCACCAGCATCCAAAAAACATGACTCGCAATCAATGCCAGCTGGATCACAAAAAATAAGTTCGAAAAATTCGATGTTCCCATCAACGCCACCTAAGTTTTCTATATCTAAAGTCCACACACCATTAGCGCTACCCGTATCAAAATCTTCTAAGTCACCATTGAATGGATAATAGCTTCCTGTGTACATTGTAAATGAGGCCCAAGGCTGGTCATTGTCCCATCTATCAGAGAATCCTGCATCAGGAACAACCGGTGATGAACTCGGAAGAAATGAGATATTCCAATTAATGAATGAAGTTATTCCAGAGTTAATTGTACCAGGTCCTATTAATGTGATTGTCTGACCTGATGGAGAAGTGAGGATCATTCTGATATTATCTAACTGGCCATGATTGAAAAACAGTCTGATACCACAGATGCCTTGACCAGCAGCTAAGTCATCATTGACAAGTCCTGATACTTCGATACTGATAGATAATGAATCTTCTGACTGTATGACTGTAGGGCTGCTATAGAAGCAGTCTTGCCCTACACAGACTGCAGTTGTCATCACAAATAATATGGCTATTAGGTATTTAATCTTATCAGGTTCTATGAGTCAAACAATAGGACAAAATAGTAATCATTGTATAATAAGCTACATCAAGAGCTTATATAAAAGAGAACTATGGGTCAATGGGACAGATTGCAATTCAATATATCAACGAGATAAATACTATTATACAAAGGTGTCTGATATTTCACTAAAAGACACGATAGCTTTTATCTTAAACGACAAATACATTAAAAATCATTGTTTATAGGGCATAAAAAAAGCGTGATTGATAAAAATCAACCACGCTTAAATCCATTCTCATTATATCTTATCTATCTAAGCAGCGTTACACTACCTGATAATTTTCTTGTATCTCCTAAGACATCCACTACCTCGACAAAGTATGAATACACACCAGAAGGCGCTATATCTCCATTAAATGATCCATCCCATCCGTTACTTGGATCATTAGGTAAGTGGTCAGGCGTCGCTACGAATACTTTTTCTCCCCATCTATTGAAGATTACAAATTCTTTTACCAACTCTATATTCTCATCAGTCTGAACAAATATTCTATTATTGAAAGTTGATTTTTCTGGTGTAAATACGTTAGCCATATAGACATTAGGATCTAATACTTCTGTAACTACAATACATGCTGTCTCTTCACATCCATTATTATCTGTCACGGTAACACAGTAAGTAGATACACCATCAGGATCGACTTCTATTTCTACGCAATCATTGTGTACGCCTTGGCATATGACATCTCCATTCTCTTCCCATACGACTACAGATATATCCTCAGAAGATGCGATTGTAGATAGTGATAAGCTGATCGTCTGATCACCGAATGGTACTTCTATATCTTCGCCGATATTAAGCCCAATAAATATGGGTTCTGCTACCTCGAGACCTTCGACAGATGATTGGCATCCATTACCGTCTTCTATAAGAATACTATAAGTCCCTGCAGTAAGGTCACTGAAAATTGTTCTATCAAACCAAGTCACCCCATTGTCTATACTATAACGATAGTCGCCATTACCTCCTGTAGAATTAGAAATTATTATACCCCCTAAGCTTGTACCATCACAACTTATAGGTTGGACTTCTGCATCAAAAGTTGGTACACTTCTATCCTCAGTTATGACAACTGTATCGAAGCTTTCGCATCCCAATAAATTGTCTAACAATCTCACAGCATATGTACCAGGCTGTGTCACAATAGGATTAGCTGTTGTAGCATTAGGGATAGCTTGACCACCTAACTCAGTCCATTCATACTCTATTCTCTGACCTAGGTCCATGTTGGGACCACCAAGTACGACTGTATTTTCTGCACATGTCAATTCGAAATCTGGTCCTGCATCAGCTACTGGATTACCGTGTATAACTACGATTACCTTTGAAGCTACCGTAGGACAAGTTGCACTTGCAAGATGACTGTACTGGAACTCATATATACCTGCTCCTTCATTATTAATTTCAAATTCTCCTACGACTGGATCAACTCCTCCTGATGATAAGGATATAGAGACTTCTTCCCATGTACCTCCAGCATCAGCTCCATCTAAAAGAGAGAATAGATTAATTGTATCTAATTCGTTTTCACAATAGTCGATCACATTTCCTGTACCCGCTGATAACGGCGTGAACACCTGTACCTCAATGGTAGAAAACTGATCACACAATACATCAGGTTGTACATCTGGTGTAAATCTAAAAGTATAAATACCTACTGATGCATTCTCAGCATTGAAGAGATTATCAGAGCCGACAACAAATGTCTCAGGACCATCCTCAAATGACCAAGACCCTGCAACTGTAGTAGCTGTCTCAAGAGTAGATAGATCTAATGTCCCTCCTTGTGTACAAAGTGGCTCTGGATTCTCCAAACTTAAATCTGGACAATCACAATTAATCACTTCTACCTCTACAGTACCTTGTACATCATTACATGGCTGCTGCGCTGTATTAGTTGTAAATGTAAATATGAAATTAGTGCCTTCAGCGACTCCATTGAAGCATATATTCGTGATATCAGAGAAATCTCCTAAATAGTCATTAGGCTTTTCCCATACGCCATCTTGTGTAGATGTCAAACTTGTCAGATCTATACAAGTCGGTGCCTGAGAACTTAATTCATTACAAACGATAACTTTAGGTAATACATCCAAGTCTGGTACAGCAAATATTTCTATATCTATTTCTATAGAATCATCACAACCCGCTGGAACTGCATCATCAAGTGTAAACGCTAATGTATATACACCGTCCAAAGCACCATTATATGAAAGTATATCTCCTGATATATTCAACGGTTCTGGACCACCTACAAATGACCATGTACCAGCTCCTACTCCAGGTAGAACAAGTGTATTTAAGTCAAGGTTATCTTCAGAATTACATAGATCAGGTATTGTCGACACTCCAATAAGCGGACACGAGCAATCAGTCACTACTATGTTGACTACATAAGATTCATTCTGACAAGGCATCTGAGCATCGGTCGTTGTGTAGGTCAACTCATAAGTGCCGACTGCAATTCCTGCAAAGTCAATAACATTATCCATATCAGAT
>CAZBXL010000066.1:15766-20850 GCA_964495785.1 uncultured Saprospiraceae bacterium
GGAGAACTTGTCTCAGAGATCGTAATAGTATTCAGATTATTATCTAATACTGGTGGATCTGTTAGATTATTATGTTGTAAGTTAGACCATACTCCAGCATCTACATTGATACTAAAGTCATCTAAATTAAGGACTTGATCTTCTAAACAGAGGTCTCCTATATCAGCAATATTGATTATCGGACATGAGCAATTATTCACTGTCACAAATACATCATATGACACATTCTCACACGGAGCTACTGCATCATTCGTTGTATACGTTAATGTATAAACGCCTTCGGCAACACCATCAAAAGAAATAACATTCTCAGAATCAATTGTCAATACAGAAGTATCAAATGACCAATCTCCTGTAGAACCACTTAAGATTAAAGTATCGATATCTATGGAGACAGGTAATGTTCCTAAGTCCATATTACATACTGTAACTGCATTCATCACATCAGCACTCGGAGGGACATCTATGGAAATCATCACAGCATCTGTCATCGTACAAGAAGCTGGTATATTAGTTCCTTGCAAAGTATAAACTACCTCATATACTCCGGCCGTCGTATTGCTACTAACGTATAGAGAGTCACCTATGATTTCTGGTGGTATGTTACCCATACCTGCCACTACCATCCATGTACCAGGATCTGCATCTATAATCAAATCACTTAATGCAAGCTGCATATCTTCTTGACATAGTACAATATCATTAGACAAAACTAATGCTGGACAAGCACAATCTTTGACAGTAACGGTAACATCATATGTTACATTATCGCAAGGTGCCTGAGCATCATTGGTAGTATACTGCACAGTGTAATCTCTTACATCTTGCCCAGCAAATGATATAACATTATCAGAACCTATTGTCAGTGAGGATTCCATAGTAGACCACACTCCTGTTGATCCAGAAATAAATAAATCATCTAAATCAATAAAGTCAGGATCACTTCCGATATCTTGATTACAAACTGAAGCTTGCATCGTCAAAGTAGTTTCAGGTTTTTGTACCACATTAAAAACTATAAAAGTATCTGTAGGACAGTTAGCTGGTAACGCTTGATTATTTAAAGTATATCTCAACTCATAGTTATCAGCCTCGGTATCTTCAGTGATAAGTAATTGTGAGTTGTTTTCTATGACTGGTGGTATAACAGCTGTCGTATTTGATATACTCCATGTACCAGGACCTGCATTATCAATTAAGCTTGATAGATCTATACTGGCATCTTCTTGACATTGATCTATCAATGGCAATAGAGAAAGTGGTTCGCATGCACAGTCATTGACATTTAGCATCATCTCATATGATTCATTCTGACATGGAGCTACGGCACTGTTTGTTTCATAAGTAAAAATGTAAGTCCCAGGATTAGATCCTACTAAATCGACCATATTATCTCCACTGATATTAAAGTCATTACTAGTCCATACGCCAATGTCACCACTTACAAATAGATCATCTAAATCTAATGAAGAAGGATCAGGTCCATCTATAGCATTACATCCAGTAAAATTATCTATGATGACAGCTTCTGCGAATTGTCCTACAGAAAATGAGGCGCCAGCAGTTGTATTACATGAAGGGCCAAAATCACTTCCATCTAATGTGTAGATAAGCGTATATAGCCCAGGAGTAATTGTATTCGTAATATTGATCTCTGAACCCGATAAGACTATTGTAGAGATATCAGGACCATCAGTTACAGCCCATGAACCTGGATCAGAACTAACCACATATTGGTCCAGATCTAATATCTGAGCAGATGGACATTGATCAGGTATAGCTGATATTGTTATCGTAGGACAGGCACATTCCTCTATGTTGATAGTGAAATTATACGTTGTATCTACACAAGGGAACACAGCATTCGTTGTATTAAATTGATATACTAAACTGTTAGCCATTTGGCCAGCAAAATCCACGTTAGAAGAAACTGAAAATCCAGATTCGTTGACCCAATCACCTTCTACAGTAGAGTCAATAAACTGATTAAGATCTACTGATGTCGGTAATGTTCCGATATCATTATTACAAACCGTTACCTCTTCTGCCAGTAACGCATAAGGTAATCCAGGTGTAGATGTCACTGTAACCTCTAACTGCTTCTCGCAATTACCGTCTGTAACTTGTAATATATATATTCCTGCAGAATTAACTTCTACATTCTGTTCTTGACCTAATAAATTATTATCTAAATCGTACCATGCGTAAGAATCAAAAGTTCCTATGGCAGCTATTGTTCCAGGACTTCCTTCGCATAATAGAGGAGCATTCGCATCCAAGACCACTTCAGGATGCACCACGACTTCAAAGAAAACTGTCGGTACTGGACAATCAGAATCTGGAGAGTATAATGTTGCAGAATACGTCACCGTCTGTACTGAACCCGTATTATTTATTATTTGATCTGGGACAATACCAACTCCCGATTCGAATATTCTATCCCTAGCACCACTTGTACCACTTTCATCCACTACCTCTACTGATACTGCTGCGACATAACCACCATCAATACTGATATCTAAATCAACAAATTCGCCAGAACATATTTCAGTATCACTGACAAGAATATCCAATAAAGTACTGCAATCTAATTCTCCTTCAAAACTGGCAGGCACATCACCTGTACAGGTAGAGTTCATATAACAACCAGTTTGTCCATCAGCAAAAGCATATACTTCTACACTTAAGTCTCTACTAAATGCATCATCGCAATCTTGGATATCAGATACAGCTCTTGTCGTCAGATCAAAGCAATGTGTGAAGAAATAAGAAGAGCCACATGGCGCCTCAGCGCCCCACATATCATCTGGGTCACCAGTATTGACACAACCTATATCAGTTCCACTAGTTGTAATCCACCATCCTGCTGGAAGCAAGTCTCCATCAGATAACCCACCAGGACCATACTCAAGAGATATTCTTCCGAGCGGATCTACCGATGGAGCAATCGTTGGGTGATCTACATTAAAATCTACAGACCCCTCTGGTAGATAAATCCAATCATTAGGTACATTATCTGAAAGGTCCATAGCCGCAAGGTCCCAACCGCCGCCGAGTACTGGGACTACTCCTTGTAGCCATTGACAGTTATTACCTGTACCTCTGTCATCTACAAAAAACTCAAGATCATAACAGAATCTCACTGTCTCACCTGGACAGAATGGTCCATCTGGATTAGCTCCAGGATATTCTCTTCTGATGACTTGCATGGTAGCATTGGCGCAGTCTATATTTTGTTGTATTGTATTGACACATAATTCAAATGCTGACGGATCTTCTCCATTAACTAATGAGACTTCTATGTGGTAAGTTACATCTTGAGCCACATCAACTTCTAGCACATCACCACTCTCAAATACTTGATCAGGTCCCAAAGCTGACGGGTAACAATCGAATAGATCGGTACCATCATTACATGTATTACCTATTCTCCTAACCGAGATATAAGCCGCAAAATCTGAATTTATAGAGATATTCATTGAAGTAGCCACATTATCAGTGTGCACTTCAAACCAAACACTCTTATTCGTACACGTACTATTACATGACAAATCCAGACATGATGACAAACAAACCTCTCCCTGATCTGAGATTGGATTTAAAGTATGTGCAGGTCCTAAGTCTTCACAGTCTTCAGCAGCATTACAGCCTGAGATATCAGTCGCTGTCATTCTAAATGCACCGCAACCATCATCCTTACTTGATACTTGGATATATAGCCTGCCACTACAATTAGGAACTGTAAAAGTTGACTCTGTCAAACCAGAACAATCTGACCTGTCTAATAAGGTTAGATTATCACAATCTCCAGAGTATATCTCTATCCCTACGGGACCTGATATATCAATGTTAGAAAAATCTAAGATTGTTCCTTCTAAAGATTGATCATAAATGAACCAGATACTTGTTTCCATATCTCCGCAGAGATCAATCTGTCCTATAGATCCACAACAGGTAATTCCTTCTGTCGTACCAGAGAATAAGAGAGCATCATCACAATCGTCATTTGGGGAAGGGACATACGTATTGCAATTATACTTATCGACCTGACCGTGTAGGTTAGATATCGACAATAGTATAAAAGAAAATATGCAGACACATGAATAGATACAGTATCTCATGATATTGTTTTATTACATTCTCAGTACCAGTCGTACACATAAGGTGAACGCTGATTTTTATTATAAATAATTAAAGGATAGTATGTGAAGGGCGCTAAAAAGGACTCTTTAGCAAGTTATGGAAGTCAAATTCCATACCAAAATGTAATTTTATTTACATTTTATGGGTATCGCCATAAAGATACCTCTATAACGTCTATCCGCTGCAGATAGTTAATCGTTGTTAAATAAATGTAAAGAGGTTTACAGTTTATATTTTAATTTATCTTTCAGTAGTTTTGGTGTAAAATAACGTATATGAAAAAGACCATAATCGGATTTTTGCTCTTTAGCGTCTTATTCCTCATTAGTACAGACATGGACGCTCAAAGAAGATCTAGCAGAAGGAGTTCAGACAGATCATCCAGAACTGAAAGAACATCAAGTAGATCTAATCAAGAGGATACAGAACGTATAGGTATAAAAGATAGAATGGCTTACGATATCTTATTAGGAAATGTGGGCTTAGGTAGTGGATTTTCTTTATCAGGAAAATTTGGAGCTGGATACAAACCTATTGAACGATTAACAGCTGGTGCAGGTCTTAAATTCTACTACTTCTATCAAAATTTAGTAGGTCCTAATAATCTATCTTCATTCAGTTATGGTATTTATCCATATGCAAGATTCAAAATATCAGAATCTATCTATGTCAAAGGTGAATATGTTTACTACAATATTGACGGTGGCAATGGAGATAATGCAAAACCTTGGGTTCCATTTTTGGGCGGTGGTTACATGAGTGGATTTGGCCCATGGAAGTTTGGCTTAGAATTACTACTTATAGTTAGAGATTCAGATAGAGACAGCTTTTTTAATGGCGACCTCTTCGAATATACTTTCGGAGCAACTTACAATTTCTAAAGAAAGCATTTTAAATAAAAATACTTAGCCTCTGATTAATTTCAGGGGCTTTTTTTGTGA
>CAZBXL010000067.1:0-2654 GCA_964495785.1 uncultured Saprospiraceae bacterium
CTGATATGTCTCTGAATCCTACAGCGTAAATAACGCAACTAAAAGATAATAGTAGAAACAAGCCTAAAATTACCCAGAGCCATACAGGTTTCTTGTCATCTTCATCTTGATAGATAACTTCTTCAATTCCTTGAAAGACACTACCCGATGGCTCAAGCCAATCTTGATCGTCTAATGAAGAATTATTAAAAATGTCGCGTATGTTATCGTCGTCACGCATATATGCCTATGGCATCATGTCTTGTGTTAATTAAATTTTTTTGTAGATGTTTCTTAGCTCTAAGCAATTGTGATTTTGATGTTCCTACTGAAATATGTAATTTTTCTGCGATCTCTTTATGCGAATACCCGTCTATTACAAACATATTAAATACTGTCCTGTATCCGCTCGGTAAGTTACTTATTGTCTTGGTAAGGTCTTTTAGATTCATTTGATGCAGTACATCTGAATCTATCACAATGTCTGATGAGATATCCTGTATATCAATAATATCAACTCCAGATTTATTTTTTCTTAGTTGTTGTAGGCAAGTATTGATGATGACTCTTGTAGACCATGAGTTGAACGAACCCTTATTAACATCAAAATTCTTAAGGTCTTTATAAATTTTAATATAAGATTCTTGTAGGACGTCTTCTGCATCAAATCTATGCTTAAGATATCTGAGACAAGTAAGAAGATGAAATTTTGAATATCTACGATATAGTTTTTCAAAAGCAGTTTTGCTTCCGCCAAGAGTATCTTGAATTAACTTTATATCGATAGAATTGTCCAGAACTTAAGTTTTGTTAAGCATACATTTGTTTACAACATCATTTTATAACAAAAGGTTGGATAGGGATAACTAATTAAAGCTATCCCTATCAGTAAATATTTAATTACTGACTACAACCCTTTTATAATATCTGTTGTCATCAACGACAAATTCTACAATATATATTCCTGTATCCAGGTTGCTTACATTGATAATATCTTTTGTGTTACTACTTCTAAATTCTGCTACTCTCTCTCCTGTTGTATTCAAAACTCTTACGATAGAATTGTTATAATCTGAACCTTCCATAGAAATGTTGATAACACCATTAGAAGGATTAGGGAACACCTCAAATGAATTGAAATCATTCTCGTTAGATACAGAAGTTGTGGTAGGCAGAAGTACTGCATCTATCACATGTACAACTCCATTCACTGCTCTGATATCAGCTACAGTTACTTGAGCATCATTAATAAATACATTACCATTATCTAAAGTTACTACGATGTCTGCGCCATTAAGTGTTGTTGCCATTTGTCCATCCACTAAGTCAGTACTTAGGACTTCAGCACCTAAGACATGGTATAATAATATCTGTGCAAGATCTCCTGTTGGGTCTTGTAGAAGAGTCTCAACTGTCCCATCAGGTAATGCATCAAAGGCATCATCGGTTGGTGCAAATACGGTAAAAGGTCCGTCCCCACTTAATGTCTCTGCGAGTTCTGCAGCGATAACCGCAGCTTCTAAAGTGTTATGATCCGGACTATCCACAATAATATCCACTACTGTGTTAGTAGGAGGTAAAAGTACTGCATCTATGACGTGTACTACTCCGTTATCTGTTTGGATATCTACAGCAACAACCTGAGCATCATTAATAAATACATTGCCGTTGTCTATGGTTACCATCACATCAGCGCCATTGAGTGTCATTGCCATTTGTCCATCTACTAAGTCAGTGCTTAGCACCTCAGCACCTATGACATGGTATAATAATATCTGTGCAAGGTCACCGGTAGGATCCTGTAATAATGCCTCGACTGTCCCATCAGGTAATGCATCAAAGGCATCATCGGTTGGCGCAAATACTGTAAATGGTCCGTCGCCGCTAAGTGTACCTGCGAGACCAGCTGCAATCACTGCAGCTTCTAAGGTATTGTGTACTGGACTATTGACAATGATATCTACAACTGTAACGGCACGCGGTAGTAGCACTGCATCGATTACATGTACAACGCCATTATCTGTCTGGATATCTGCCATGGTCACTTGTGCATCATTGATGAATACACTACCATTCTCTATCCTTACTATAATATCTGAGCCATTAAGTGTTGAGGCTATTTGTCCATTCGCTAGATCTGAACTTAATACTTCAGCACCTAAGACATGGTATAATAATATCTGTGCAAGATCTCCCGTAGGGTCTTGTAATAATGCCTCGACGGTGCCCATAGGTAGAGCATCAAAAGCAGCATCGGTCGGAGCAAATACTGTAAATGGTCCATCACCACTCAATGTTTCAGCAAGCTCAGCAGTGATAACAGCCGTCTCAAGTGTATTATGATCTGGGCTGTCTACGATGACATCTACGACAGTAATTCTTGGAGGCAATAATACTGCATCTATAACGTGTACTATTCCATTATCAGTAGCGATGTTTGCCATAGTAACTCGGGCATTATTTATAAATACATCCCCATTTTCTATGAGTACGGATATAGCTTTTCCATTGATCGTTGCGATAGTTTGACCAGTGGACAATGCAGTACTTGGGACTTCAGCAGATATAACATGATATAACAATATATCCGTAAGAGTTCCAGACGGGTCTTGTAGTAATGTTTCTAATGTACCATCAGGTAGTGCATCGAAAGCTGCATCAGTAGGAGCGAATAC
>CAZBXL010000067.1:2754-20659 GCA_964495785.1 uncultured Saprospiraceae bacterium
AATACCGTAAATGGACCGTCTCCGCTAAGAGTACCATCAAGTTCAGCGGCGATGACTGCTGCCTCTAATGTATTGTGGTCTGGGCTATTGACTATGACATCTACGACAGTATTTTGTGCATATGACAGAGTCGAAATAAAAAGAAAGAATGAGTATAGAAATGTTTTCATACTATATTTTTTTATGTTATTAATGACTTTCAACCTTTATGTGCATTTAGTATCCAAAAGGTTGCATGACCATAAAAAAGTTTTTTAATCCTTGGCAAATATCACTTTGCTAAGTAGGCGACATTATAGGATAGAGGGTAGGAGGCTTCGATATTGTCTTATTTATGTGGGGTTTCCACATGAGATAATGAAAACTATAAACAATGGGTGTTTCAACATTAAGAAACCCTCAAAACCTGAGTGAGTCTGATGTAAATGTTTTGCCGTTCTCTTTTCATAAAGAATTGGATAGCAATAAAATTAAATCACACTACAAAAACGATCTAAATTTTTGTCTCAATATGTTTGAGGTTTGCTTGCATACAGTTCCCGCTGCTGTAGCTAATATGCATGACGCAGGCGAACAAGAAGACTATCTTGCATTAGCAACTATAGCTAACAAATTAAAATCAAACTTTGAGATAGTAGGACATACAGAAATGGTATCTATTTTGGATACAATAGAAATGTATGCTCAGAAGGGGAATCATATTGTATTTGATTTATGCTTTGTTTTTACGAGTAAGGTCCACCTTAAGTTACAAATCATTAGAGATGAGATAATTAGAATCTCACAATATCTGAAGTATCACAAAAAGACACAAACCAATAATTGGAGCAGTGTCCAGTCATAATGTGATTCATTAATTATAGCAAAAGATTGTAATAAGAAGACTTAAATATTTATTATAGTGTGACATTAGTCAACAAATATTTTATTGTCATAGCTCAAAACTTACAGTCCTGAATCAAGAAATCCTATTTCAAGTCCATAAGGCGATCAAGCCTTACATACATATCACTCCAGTTATGACTTCTAAAGCTATTAATGCCATTGCTGATTGTCAGATTTATTTTAAGTGTGAAAACTTCCAAAAAATGGGAGCATTTAAAATGCGAGGAGCGACATATGCCGCATTACAATTATCACCAGAACAAAGAAGTAAAGGCATCGTCACACACTCTTCAGGTAATATGGCTCAGGCAGTATCATTAGCGGCAAAGTCACTTGGGATACCAGCATACATTGTCATGCCAGAGAATGCACCTCAGGTGAAGAAAGATGCCGTGGCAGGTTATGGTGGGATTATAACAGAAGTCGCATCTAATGTCAAAGCAAGAGAGGCTGCCGCAGACATTATAGCTGCTGAAAAGGGAGCCCACTTCATACATCCATCTAATGATATGGATGTGATCTTAGGACAAGGTACTGCAGCCTATGAGTTACTGTCAGTGCATGATGACTTAGATTATATCTGTACTCCTGTAGGTGGAGGAGGATTGCTGGCAGGTACAGCATTGAATGGCTTTCACTTTGGTAATGGGTGTAAAACAATAGCTGGAGAACCCCTCAATGTCAATGATGCCTACAGATCACTGGAAGCCGGATTCATATTAGAAAACGAAACATCAGATACAGTAGCTGATGGACTGCGTACACACCTTGGAGATATTAACTTTCCGATAATTCAAAAGTATGTCGACAAAATTATTTGCGTAGAAGAAGATGAGATTGTGAGTGCTATGAGATTGATATGGGAACGGATGAAAATCATTATAGAACCATCATGTGCAGTTCCACTTGCCGCTATCATAAAAGAGAAGGAATCGTTTAAGAATCTTAAGGTAGGCGTAATTCTGTCTGGGGGTAATGTAGATCTGAATAACTTGCCTTTTTGATGTCAAGTCGGAAGGGGTCACCGAGAGCTGTGGAGGAATAGCTATTCCTTTTCTAAATTCAAGTAATTTGTAAATCCATTTTTTTAGTGCCTAATTGTAATAGTGTCTCTTCGACTAAATGCATGTTACATAAAAAATAATTTTGTTGTTTTTTATTTGGAAAGTGAAGGTTATATTAGAGTAGTCATTATAGCCATGAAAAAATCAAAATTAATTTTTCTTACTACGTTAATCATGCTTATCAAAGCAGCTTCTATTCATGCGCAAATTGCTTACTTTAATTACGTTCCACTCGAGTTTAAAGATAAGGAACCTCTATGGATACATGTGACTTCCGATAGTACGATGATAGGTGCTGAGACAGATGAAAGTACTGCTACTTATGATGGACATAGTCATGTGCATAATAGTCATTATACTGAGGATGATTATATAGTTCATGAAGGTTATCTCTATGTTATTAGTGGAGCTATCTATGATAATGATCTATCAGGCGCTATCATCGAGAAAGTAGATATCAATACTGGTGATCTTATATGGAAGACAGTTTTTGATGGTAGGACTTTAGATTATAGAGAGCACGTAGAACGGACTATAATACGAGATAATAAATTAGTGTTGTATACCTATCTTATAACACAAGCTGATCCTGAAGAATTTCCTGTGCCCATTGTTTTTTTTGGATGGGCAGAAGGTATACTTAAGGTTAGGGAATATGATATAGATACTGGAGAATTGTTAAGTGAGACAAGCCCTGATGTGGATGATCCTGCGTCAAAAAAGATTCGTGATTATAAGTGGGATATATCACAGCTTCATATTATAAATGAAGATTCGTTATTGTTTTATAAAAGATACTGGGATACGATAGGTTCATTTTTCGTCATAGATACATTAAGTACTATAGGCAAAGCCTTGAACGATCCAGATACTATATGGAGTGAGCTAGTCATTGATGATTGGGGTGATTCTTATTGGAGTTCAGATTTTGGAATACGGAGAGATTCTGATGGCTACACCTATTGGTTGGATTATTATGTGCCAGGAGATTTCACATTGGATACTGCACAAGCCAATATTAATATCTATAAGAAAGGAGCTTTGGTTGATAGTATATCATTGGGTTTTATTGATAAAAGTAATATTCAAAGATGGCATCTACGAAATGTAACTGATGAATATTTTTATATACAAGTACAGTACTTTAATAATCAAGGAAGCCGGCATTTGTTTTTAAATAAAGGTGGTGAAATTATCCAAGATGTTTACAATCCATTAAACGAAAGGTTCTTTGTTAAACTTGATGAAGATCAAAAATTTATCATTGCGGATCAATCCAGTAAAGTCGGTGATAACTATGAATTTTCATTTTTTCAGAATAGTGATGGTGTCTTAAGAAGCATTTCTTCTATGACGGTTGGTATTCCTAACTACAAGATTGAAATTGCTCATATTCAAGAGTTAGATGACGGAAGTTATTTAGTAGCTGGTAATTATTACAAGGTTGAAGGCTTTAGCAGTAAAGGAACTGCTCGCTTTATGATGAAGCTCTCAGAGGAGATGATCATGGGGGAGACTGTTAGTACAGCAGATATCACTGGGAAGGATTTAGGCCTTGCCCTATACCCTAATCCTACATCTGGTATTTTGCATTTAGAATTTGAGAAATGGTCAGATACTCGGGTTCGCATATATAATGTGCAAGGTGTGGAAGTCTATAGTCAAGAATTCTTTTCAGATAAGGTAGATGTCGATTTGGGTTATCTTGAGTGTGGAGTCTATACTGTTGTTGTTAGTATAGAAGGACAGTTAGTTAGGAGAAAAATTGTTCGAATTTAGAAGTGATTATTATTACTTCTTGTACCCGATAAAATTTATCTGAAAATACTTTTCCTAATCTGGAATTAGGTGTGGCTTCTTTTGGCTATCGAATTACTATCAAAAGATAGAATAATTGATGTCGATTGTCGTTAAACCTCTGCTATGAAATACATAAAATTAATATCATTAAGCCTCAACACCTCAGTGATCTGGGGCTTATTTTTTATAGACGCATATAAGATAGGAGTCATAGGGTATGTATTGGCATTGTTGTTTAGCTTTTATTCGAGCTATTTCCTTAAGCAGAGTATAGGTAAGAATCCTTGGAGAAGGTGGGATGTGTTATTGTTGATATTGTTTCCATTACTCTATTTATTGATTTATCTGGTCAGTCTCAATAATTGGAGTATTTATACTTTATTTAATCCTCTACTTAGTGGCTTGATTGTTTTGGTTTTAGGGTTAAGACTCAATAGCTTAAAAAAGCAACAAGCACTGCAGTTTTTTACTATCAGCTATATATTGGTATATAGCTTATCACTTGTCTTATATCATAAGGAATCTAATAATGGTAATATTGAAAAATATGATTTTTCTACAGAAACGAATGATAGCGCTACGTCGATTACACCGATAGATTCTCAAATTAATATATCTCAATTAAAATTTAGATCAGCAAATGATGTTATAAGTGCAGTGGTCAATAATCGTAAACCTGTTGTTTTAGAGACATGGCATGAGAAGTGTCCGCCTTGCCTGAGTGCTATTAACGATACGCAAGATTTTTTTGCTGAGATAAGTGATAGCTTAGATCATTACTACGTGTATAATCCGAAGGGTAATTTTGATAGCAAGAAAGTGTTTTCTTTTGACAAGATAAAAGACATATCTAAAATTCTCATTTGGCAAGATGCTAATGACAAACTTGATCTAACTATAAATGCAGACCCAAGCTTCTTGTACTTTGATAAGGAAGGGAATTTGATAGATGTCAGAGTTGGATATACAAATTCTAAGCAGGAAGAATTTAAAAATGATATCCTGCAATTTGTAAAGGAGAATAGTTAATGTGCTAATGTAGATCTGAGTAATCTACCTTTCGACAAATAACACTACTTTTCGGGCCATATAGATAACACTAATTTTTAGATATTCGATGATGTTGGAATGGCCTTAGCCATTTTAGGTAAATCCAGTATTTGTAGCGTTAAAAACAATGGCCGTGTTTGACGACTGTAAGGAGGAGTTGGCGCTTGTTTAGCTACAAATAATTGATTTGGCGTTAAGAAATGGGTAAAGCCTTGAATTCTTTGGTTCGTTTCTTTTTCAATAGAAAGAAATGAACGCCTTTCCGGCGAGGAAAAACCCAAGAGCAGTAAATGGTAGAAACAGTTATTTGACAATTTTAGAATAGCGATAATACATCCTATGATAAATTGAAAATTCAAAGCATAATGTCATGTTGGGTGATTAATAATGGTTTTATTTCATCACGAATTCTTAGTATTGCTCTGATTAATAATTCAAATTGAATGACCTGTTCAGTTACTTTTTCTTACCAAACTTCTTCTTGTCCAAATCGCCACCTACAAGATCCCATGCGATAAACACAACGAAAAAAATAATGAGAGCTCCTACGACGATTTCAGATAATAACATGTGATAATTTCTAAGCTATAAATTCAACCAATAAGTGAGTTTGGCAATGACGCCTCTATTACGACTGCCAAAATAGGAATCTAATGTGTTATAGTTGTCAGAATAGACAATAAAAAAGTCAGATGCTGGAGCAAATCGCCATTGAAATCGAGTATTTATACCCAGATTCTGTACCTGTGTATTGTATTGCACAAAAGTCGTCAGAAAATGTTTCTTGCTGAATGTAATATCTAATCGGGGTCCGATAAGCCATAAATTAGCTGTGGTAAAGGGAGCCGGAAGATCAATGTGATTATAGACAGCATTGATAGAAATAGATCCATAAGGGATATATCTGTATGTCACAGTTGCTTCTGTGCTATAGCGACTACCATCAAAAAAGCGACCTACCCTTTGCTCTATATCCATATAGAAAGTCCGCCGACTATCAGTCCGATAGCTTATTGTAGCTAAGAGATTAGTGAATTGTTGTCCAGCAGATAGAAACACATTATCATCTTGAATTCTCGTGGGATCAAAATTATTTAATAGTATAAAATCATTGTATCTAAAGCTTCCGTCTAATCTATGGTTATTATTATATCTAATACTCCAGGTACTTCTGATCTCAGTTTCTTCTCTTTGAAAGTCTCTGATGATCTGATTATCATCTTGTCCAAGTTTATAGATAGAGTTCCATGATAATGAGGTGTTATATTCTGATACCTTACCAGTCTGTGGGTATATACTGTAACTGATTAGTGGACTTACTGAAAGTATATCTCTCCGTGGAACGAATCCTACTTCTGCATTAAATCCTGCCCCTATTACCTGATGTGCCCATTGTAAGGTGAGTCGTCTCCTCGTGTAAGTGACCTGAGTGTAGTGTGCATATTTTCCAGTTTCATCATTGGGTGTAATAGCCGCCATAAACGAAGTTTTTCCACGCCAATAATTGTTCTTAGTGCCTATCCGATATTCTAATCCTGCAATTCGGTCATAAGTTTGAATTGACTCTGAGAATCCCTCTGTGTTAATAGCGTCCTTATTGACAAATATGACACCTATATTATTTCTTTCGCCGACTTGGTACTCTGCAGCAGCTACATTATAATTGAAGGTAGGAACGTCATTTTCTTGTTGGGGAGCTGTCACCATATTCATTAATCCCACTCTCAGTTTATTAGTCACCTTTCCGCTTAATCTTGCTCCACCATAGATCGTGTTTTGTACATTGTTGCCAGTAGTTGTATCTCGGGAGACACCTATACGCCTTGAAAAAAAAGGATTCATATTGCCAGTACCAAAACTAGCAAAGAGGTCAGCATTCTCAAGAAAAAATTGTCGTCTCTCTGGAAAGAAAATTTCAAATCTGTCGAGATTAGTGACCTGCTGATCTACTTCTACTTGAGAGAAATCTGGATTGACCGTAAGGTCAAGATTCATACTTGATGATATACCGATCTTAGCATCTCCACCAAAATTATATGTCGACTGAGCATTTGTCTGATTTAAGTTTTCAAAGTCTCTAGTGAGTCCGGAGGTGACGTAAGGTATGACAGAAACGTTAGTGCCAGGTTTTCCCAGAGGTTTTTCAAAATTGAGCTCTCCCATATAAATGAGATCAGTCAGTATGTTCTGTCTGGGGATATTGATCCATGTTGTAATCTCATTACACTGGACATCATTTCTGTAACTATTAAATCTCCAATGATCAGCTCCTTCTTTATATCTAATTGTCTTTAATGGAATGGCCAGCTCACATGTCCAGTAGTTATCATAGCGCTTAGAATTGCCGTCCCATTTATTATCCCATGATGCATCAAAACTATCTCCTGTACGTCCGCCGTTCCATATCAGAGCTTCTCGCCTCACGCCATACGGATTCATACCAAACAGATAGCAGTTGGTCTTGTCATTGTAAGTGTCTATGAGGAATGATATGTTATCATTAGAGCCAAAACCATAATCTCTCTTGAGAGATTCTACAGAGAATGCATCTGAAGGAGTGTAACACTTAGCTGCAATATAAAAGTACTCATCATCATAGGTAAAGTACATCTCTGTCTCTCCACAAGCAGCAAGAGAGTCTGTAGGAAAATATTGGCTAAAGTGGCTACTCTTCTGCGCTTGAACCCATGCATTTTCGTCCAGGATGCCATCGAGAGTGATCTTAGAATAATTTTTTTTGAGCTGGACTTTTGGTCCTTCTTGGGTTTCAGTTACTCTATTAATAATCTGGGCTTTCACACTGATATGAAAGCACATTAAGAGTATATAACAGGATAAATATTTCAATTCTCAATATGAATGATACAAAAACATTCAAAAATATAAATAATGAAGACTATAGCATGTGATTATAGTTATAAGATCATAAATTAGATATATCTGTTGATGAAAATTTGAATATTGGAGAGTTTTATTCATGTATTGCTAAAGACGATTCTGTTTCTTGCTTCATTTGGTTTTACGATCCTTATGAGCCAAGATACTCTGTCTCCAAGAATAGCCAACTATAAGATGGATGTCAGACTCGACATAGAAAAAAAGAAGCTTACAGGTAAGACAATCCTAGAGTGGCATAATACAAGCGAAGTCGCTATAGATGAACTTTATTTTCATTTATACTATAATGCTTTTCGTAATTCTGAATCCACTTTCTTTAGCGAGAGAGGTGTCCCTGGATTTTTAACTCAGAATATTGATGAGAACTGTGGGTGGGGATGGAGTGAGATAAAATATATAGAGGATCATGAACAAAATGATCTGAGTGGATCTATGACTTACGTCACTCCCGATGATGACAACAGCAGCGACAAATCTGTGCTTAAGGTGAAGTTATTAAATCCTGTGGAGGCGGGTGAGAGATCTACTTTTGTATTTGATTGGGAAGCTAAGATACCTCAGACGATGCCACGTACTGGTTATAATATGGACTACTATTTCTTTGCGCAATGGTTTCCAAAACTGGGGGTATTAGAACCTGCGGGTATGAGATATGCTAAGACTACTCAGTGGAATTGTCATCAGTATCATTCTTCTGGAGAGTATTACTCAGATTTTGGAGTTTATGAAGTTAATCTATCCGTGCCCTTAGATTATGAGGTCGCTGCAAGCGGAGAACTAATGGGACAGAGCAAGAATGATTCTATGCGTACATGGACATATCGTGCAGATGATGTCATTGATTTTACATGGACAACTTCTCCTAATTATATAGTACAAGAGACAGCATATAAAGATACGCGTATCATGCTCTACAGTTATCCTGAGAAAACACATTTTGGTAAGAGGTACTTTGATGCCATTTTGTTTTGTATGGAATACTTAGATGATCACTTAGGACCTTATCCCTACAGTACATTGACGATAGTAGATCCTCCGATACATGGTATGTTTACGGGAGGTATGGAGTATCCTACATTGATTACGTCTTTGACGTTTAATTCATTTCCGGCGGGATTTAAGACAGCAGAGACATTGGTTATGCATGAGTATATTCATCAATACTTTATGCAGATGGTCGCAACCAATGAGACGGAGGAGCCATGGATGGATGAGGGAATTACGACTTATTATGAAAACAGAATCCTCAATGCTTTTATGGGAGAGCGAGCATCATTTATTGATTTTGCAGGAGTTAGTATAGGAAGTAAAGAATATAATAGAGCAGAGCTTTTTAGTAGTGATAAAGTATCCGTCGCTGATAATACACTCAGAAGTTGGGAATATAAGAACGGGGGTTATAAGGAGATAGCTTACAATAAGACGGCATTGTGGTTGCAGACATTAGAGGGCATTGTAGGGACAGAGCTGATGGATGAGATTATGCAATCTTATTTTCAAAGGTGGAAATTTAAACACCCTTGTAGATATGACTTTGTTGATGTTGTTAATGAGATCGTTATTGAACATATGAGTTACAAATATCCTGATGGCATGAATTGGTATTTTGATCAAGTTATGTACGGAACAGATATATGTGATTATCAATTGTCTGAGATTAAAGAAATTTCAGATTCGGAAGTACGAGGTTTTTATTCTGACCTTGATGACTGCGAGATCAGCAGTGAGTCATCAATTGATTCTATACATACCAATGTAGTCGTCAAGAGAAACGAGGGGCTCAAGCTCCCAGTAGAAGTTGTGGTCAATTTTGAAAATGGAGAGTCTAAGATGTTTTATTGGGATGGGGAGGAGAGAGTTCATTCTATCAAGGTGATATCTGAGAGCAAAGTCATCTCGGCAGAAATAGATCCCGATAGAAAAATTTATATAGATCATGATTTTATAAATAATTCTCTAACGGTAGACCAGAGTCCAACAGGATTACGCTTGTATATGGCTAGATGGACAGATGCATTGATGCATGGCTTAGAATTGATGACAATGTTGATATGAGGGAAGTATGGAGTAAATATAGGAGTGCATGGAAGTGTTTGATATTGAATTGGCGCTTATTGTTATTATTGTATGCTTTTACCTTGGGGCTCTCATTCATAGCACTTGGTCCACTATCTAATCTGATAGAGCACACATTTGGAGATAGTTTAATGCTTGCGGATATGACGAGCCGCTTTGATTATACTGCCATTATGGATATGATTCATAAGAATGGTTCGGCAACTGTATTGTCTGTGTCAGCTATACTTACTTTCTTTATAATATACTTTTTGTGGAGTGCTTTTTATACGGGAGGAATTATATCAGTGTCAAAACATAAAAATGCAAGGACAAGTGTACAGGTGTTTTGGAAAGGTGGAGGAGAGTTCTTTTTTAGATATCTCAGACTAAGCATTTATTTGCTGCTGTTCATATCATTTGTTGTATTAATATTATTTCTATTTTTTGAAAAAGACGGATTGAATCCATTAGAGTTAGAGTCTGAAGATTTTCTGATTTTTAGATTTAAGATTCTTGTTGGATTTCTTGTAGTGGTTTTATTTTTTGCAGCTACAACGAGAGATATCGCGAAAGTTTTAATTAAAGAAAACTGCCATCTACCACTTGTCACACATCCGATTCTTAAAGCTCTAAGAAGTACTTTTAGTTTACACTCATTGTCGCTTTCTCTATTGAATCTTCTTTTTTTATTATTGGGCTTTTTACTTTATCTTCTGCTTAAGAGTATAGTCAGTCCGACGATATTAATAATTGTTATATCCCAGATATTTTTACTCTATCGACTGGCGTATAGATTCGTCAGGTTAGCTTCTTTTAATTATTTACACGCGGATTCTATAGTCGCTCCTCGCTTTGATAATCTATCATCTGACGATAAGGTCTGAATGGACTTGCGAGCATAGATGAGATATTGTTAGCATCTGCCTGATCCATATGTGTATCTAATCCATATTTTAATTTCTGATTATCGACCTCGATATATGTAGAAAATATTCTATCCCAAAAAGAAAATATATTGCCATAGTTTGTATCAGAATACGGTTGTCTGTAATGATGATGTACATGATGCATATTGGGTGTACAGATGATTTTATTTAAGACTTTGTCTAAGCTTGTAGGTAGAATAATATTTGCATGATTAAATTGGCTGAGGACGACTGACATACTCTGGTACAAGAAGACAAGCCACATAGGAGCGCCTACGATAAGGGTAGCTAAAATTGTAAAAGCAAATCTGATGACACTCTCTCCGGGATGATGCCTATTAGCAGATGTGACATCTACATTCTGATCTGTATGATGTATCACATGAAACTTCCACATCCAAGTGACGTGATGTTCTACCCAGTGTGGTGTATAGGCCCCCAGCAAGTCCATAAGTAAAAGTCCAGCTACGAGAAACAGCCACAATGGAGGATCTATCCACTGAAGGATACCAAAGTTTTCTGCAACGACCCAGTCTGCAGTTTTGACAAGAAGAAATGCCATAAAGAAGTTGACCAGTATTGTTGTTACGGTAAAAAATATATTTATACCTGCATGCTTCCATCTCTTGTATGATAATGAAAAGAGTGGCAATGCTGATTCTATAAGTGAAAAAATAGTAAGACCACCCACGAGAATAAGTGTCCGATGTGCAGATGAGATATTAGTAAAAAAATCTATAATGGACTGTAGCATATAGTTTTAGCTAATCAAATTAAGTTATTATTAATGTCAAGACAATATAGTACATGGATTGCTATAAATGAAACCAGATAGAAATTGATTTATGAGGAGGAATAATTTGCAATGACTGCTGCTTTAAGTTCCACCCCCCGGCCCCCGCCAGCGTGGGAAAAGCTAAGCTTAGTTATCTATGGTGATATATAGTTGTTTTTGGTTTAAATAAGATTAATCAAACTACTATGTGGATTTCCCCCTCTTGAAGGGGTTAGGGGGTGGAAAAATTCTTAAATTGAGATATGGAAATAGCAAGCCGTGCCAATAACTTTCACTACAACAAGTCACTAATAGAATTTGCAAAAAAGAATAGGCAATCAATGACTAAGTCTGCAGCATGTATGTGGAAGTACTTACTGAGTGGAAGACAAATGTTAGGCTATCAATTTCGTAGAGAAAGACCTATCCTAAATTATATTGTTGATTTTGTATGCTTAGAACTTCTGCTAATAGTTGAAGTAGATGGCGCTACACACGAATCAAAGGAAGCTGAGATAAAAGATGCCTATCGGGATAGTCGATTGAGTGAGGTTGGCTTTACAGTTTTGCGATTTAGCAGTTGGGAGGTTTTGAATAATATGGTTGATGTAGATGTTATATTATGTGATTGGATCAATACTCATGCACAGGTTCCACCCCCTGGCCCCCGCCAGCGGGGGAAAAGCTGATATATAATTGTCTTTGGGTTAAGTGATAAACTGAATTTTGTACTGGTTCTTAATCCTGACATAACTTTACATTTAGTGTAAGCCTATTTCAGGACAAGACAATTTCCCCCTCTTGAGGGGGTTAGGGGGTGGAATAATTCTTAAGTTAGAATATGGAACTGGCAAGCAAGTTAAATAACTACCACTATAATAAATCACTAAAAGAATTTGCAAAAAAGAATAGGCAATCAATGACTAAGTCTGCAGCATGTATGTGGAAGTACTTACTGAGTGGAAGACAAATGTTAGGCTATCAATTTCGTAGAGAAAGACCTATCCTAAATTATATTGTTGATTTTGTATGCTTAGAACTTCTGCTAATAGTTGAAGTAGATGGCGCTACACACGAATCAAAGGAAGCTGAGATAAAAGATGCCTATCGGGATAGTCGATTGAGTGAGGTTGGCTTTACAGTTTTGCGATTTAGCAGTTGGGAGGTTTTGAATAATATGGTTGATGTAGATGTTATATTATGTGATTGGATCAATACTCATGCACAGGTTCCACCCCCTGGCCCCCGCCAGCGGGGGAAAAGCTGATATATAATTGTCTTTGGGTTAAGTGATAAACTGAATTTTGTACTGGTTCTTAATCCTGACATAACTTTACATTTAGTGTAAGCCTATTTCAGGACAAGACAATTTCCCCCTCTTGAGGGGGTTAGGGGGTGGAATAATTCTTAAGATAGAACATGGAATTACTAAGTAAATTAATTAACATAAGTAGAGGTCCCGCGTGCTTTCCACAACTAACGATGTAAAACAATAAAATTATAGTTAATTCAAGTTCGGTCTGCATATATTACCTAATTTTGTAATATGATTCAGATGCTAAGTGAGAACCCATTATTACTCTTATTTGTCGTTGCGGCAATAGGGTATTTTTTAGGCAACCTCAAAATCAAAGGTATCTCTCTTGGTGTGGCCGCAGTTTTATTTACTGGATTGGCTTTTGGTGCATTAGACGAAAATCTGAATATACCCAAAGTAGTAACTAATCTGGGCTTAGTATTATTTGTTTATTCTATTGGTCTTAGTTCGGGGCCGGCATTTTTTGCATCGTATAAGAAAAATGGGGTCAGAGATTTTTTATTCATCGTGACAATGCTGATGTTCTCAGGTATAGTTGCGGCAGGTCTATTTTTTGCATTTAAGTTTACTCCTGGGATGATCACTGGAGCCTATGCAGGGAGTACGACCAATACCCCTGCGCTTGCAGGTGTCATAGATTACATCAATAATTGTTACGGTAATGGGGGCCAATCGATCATTGCTGATGCTGTACTCGGATATTCTTTTTCTTACCCTATGGGTGTACTCGGCGGTATCATCATGATATTGATTATGGAAAAGCTACTTAAGATAGATTACTCCAAAGAGAAAGCGGAACTCAGAAAAGAATATCCCGTAGAAACTCATCTCAGTAGTGCTACAGTAGAGATTACTAAATCAGTCGCTAATGGTCATACGCTAAGAGATCTTAATAATCATTATAAGTGGGATGTGGTTTTTGGAAGGATTTATAAAGATGGTCAGTTCTCTCTTGTTAATTATGATACGACATTTAATCTAGGGGATAAGGTCATGATGGTGGGTAATGGTGATGATATTAAGAAAGTCGTTGATGACTTAGGAAAGAAAGTCGATGGTAGTTTAGATTATGATAGAAGGAAATATGATGTAAGAAGAATATTTGTTTCTAATCCTTACGTCGTAGGTAAAAGCCTCTCCTCCCTTAACCTTGATAAAAAATACAATGCGATTATTACAAGGATTAGAAGAGGGGATGTAGATATGTTAGCTTCTAATAAAACGGTATTAGAACTTGGAGATAGGCTCCGGTTTGTAGCTAGGCGTGAGGACTTGAGATCTTTATCAGAATTCTTTGGAGATAGTTATAAAGCATCCAGTCATATTAATCTATTTACCTTCGGTATAGGTATTGCAATAGGACTAGTATTAGGATCTATAGAATTCAATTTTGGTCCCAATATTAGTTTTACATTAGGGTATGCCGGAGGACCACTAATTGTAAGTCTTGTGCTTGGTGCCATACGGCGGACCGGTCCTGTAATATGGACAATGCCTTATAGTGCTAATACCGCGATGCAGCAATTGGGACTTATACTCTTACTTGCGGGTATAGGCGTATCGTCAGGTCATGCATTCATAGCCAGTCTTAGTTCTAATGCAGCATGGATATTTCTTGCAAGTATTGTTATAAGTATGGTGACTGCTATGATGACATTATTAATCGGATACAAATTTGTAAAAATGCCCTTTAGTTTATTGATGGGTATCGTATCTAATCAACCAGCCATTTTAGATTTTGCAACATCAAGAGCTGGCAATCGAATTCCAGAATTTGGATATACAATGGTTTTTCCCATAGCATTGATATTAAAAATCGTCATTGCACAACTTCTATTTGTAGTCCTTGTTTAGGTATAACTCATTCGGAATCGTCATATTTTTACGATTTAAATTCTATATTTATATCAAAAGATTATTCCTACTAATTGAATAAATGCAAATCAATACTAATAAAATTAGGGTCATTAGTTCTATTTATTATTGGCTTTAATACTTGTGTTAAAAGCACATGTATTCCTACAGACTCTATCAAGGTTTATAATTCTGATAAGCTCGCTCGCTATCTTGAGTCTGCAGAATGTGATTCTATATTGCAAGTTACGCCTGTTATTCTAAAACGAATTATTCCATATCTCTATAAGGGAGAATTCGATAGCGTGAGTCGGATATTCGATGTTTTAGATGAAATAGATATCGTAGATAGTCTGATACTGTCAGAGATAGAATCCAATAAAGGTAACTTCCATTATATCCAAGATCAATATCCTGCAGCGCTTGTTCATTTTAAAAAAGGAAAAGACCTTTTGCCTAAGGGGAAAACTAATGTCCGTAAGTATATTATATCTCTTATTAATATATCTAAGCTTGAATCTGAGCTATATAATTTTGATGTTTCATTAGATGTATTGGATGAAGGCTTAGAGATGCTTAAGGAATACCCAGACCCAAGATTACAATATGAGATATACAATCATTTAGGTACTCTATCAAAAAATCAAAACCAACTTGATAAAGCTAAAAAATATTATACTCAAGCTTCTGAAACTGAGGGTATAGAGAATAATGAAAAATATATTGCCATATCTAACGTGGTCAATATCCATAGTTCATTAGAAGAATATGATTCTGTGATAGCTAAAGTCACACCGATAATAGATGCTGATTTTGAAAATTCGTTTACTAAGGCCTTATTGTATAAGAACTTGTGTAATGCTTATATAGAGCAAGACCAACCAGAAATTGCCAGTATAAGACTTAATGAGTATAAGAACTATATCACTCTCAAAAATGATATACGTCTATCAGAATTATATGATAGGGTAAAGGCCAATTACCTAAATCATATAGGCGCATATGCTGAGGCAAGTAAGCTCTATAAAAAATCCTATCGATATAATCTAAAGAAGAATAAGGTCAATAACACTAAGCGTGCACTAAGAGGCTGGATAGAAGCTGAGGTCAGCACTTATGATCCCCGATTAGGACAACGATTTTTGAGCTTTAGCCAAATGACGGATAGCTTGTACGAAAGTAAATTACAACGATCCATCAATAAGTGGGAAGTAAAGTATAATACAAGCGAAAAAGAAAATGAGATCTCAACATTGAAACTTATAGATGAAAAGAAAAATATCTTAATTTCCAATAAAAATAAAATCATTAAGTATGGCCTTGTCGGGTTATCAATATTGTCTATTCTCTTATATCTCCTTTATAGTTTCTATAAGAAAGTAAAAAGAGCAAATAGTGCATTAGAGACCGAGCAGAAAAGATTAGGTATACTCAATAGAGAAATGAAACATCGGCAAAAAGGCTATCTCAATATGGCAGTCAACCTACTTATGGATCAGAGAGAACATGCAGATCAAGCGCCTGTCGCATCTGCTCTTCTCAAGTCTGAGCAACGTATGCGAGCCCTGACCGCTGTAAATACCGCTATAGAAAATAGACATCAAGATATCAGTACATTGATCACATCTATCTCCGAAGATCTTGTCTTTACAGCAGCTCAACCTGTGAACTTAGACATACAGATACCCACAATAGATGTAGATGATAATCAGATGATGACACTTGCACTGATCACTAATGAGTTAATTATGAATTCGCTGAAGTATGCATTTGATCATACAGATGAGCCGGCCATCAGTATCACTCTGCATGATATGGATACACATATAGAGTATAACTACATGGATAATGGTAGTGGATTAGATGGTACGATCAAAGGAACAGGACTCGGTACACAGATCGTCAGTGACCTTATATTACAGATAAGAGGACAACTCAGTATAGATACAACGGATGGATATCTTAGTACTATATCATTCCCTAAAAAACTTACCTATGTCTAGCAACATTAAGATATTACATGTAGAGGATAATATACTGGACCAGCGGACCATGAAAACCTTACTCCACGGACTTGGCTATACTGAATTATATCAATGCCGTACAAGTGATGAAGCAGAAATAATCCTCAGTGAACAAGAAATAGATCTTGTCATCCTCGATATCATACTGGAGGCAAGTTCTAAGGATGGCGTGACATTAGGTATAGCCATACAAAAGAAAGTAGATATACCGATATTATTTACAAGTAGCCTATCTGATGACCAGACGATCAATAGAACTGAAAATCTACCAGACTGCGAGTACATTGTCAAGCCAGTTCCTGAGCGACAGCTCTATGTGGCGATTAATAAATTATTCGTCAGATATATGGTCTTAGATAACACCAGTCAGACACTTAACTTATCTAATCACAGTTTCTTCTTTGTCAAAACACAAAAGAGATTTCTTACAAGAATCAACAATAGCGATCTCTTATACTTAGAAGCAGATAAAGGTGGGACTATCATCCATCATAACAAAGGTATAGGCTATGTCTATATACCTCTGCACGGACTTGTGACAGCGCTGAAGCATATTAATATGTTAAGGTGTCATATGTCTTATGCTGTGATGATCGATGCTATCATCCAATATTCTGATGAGGAAATAGTTCTAAGCAACAAGAAGTATATTCCTGTAAGCCGCAGTTACAAGAAGCAAGTCAGAGCATTGCTAGATCAGTTAATAATCAAAGCAAACTGAGGATAGTAACATAGTATATTCTGGATAGGGTATTTAGAGATACGAAAGTTCATTTTAAACAAGTGTTATGAAGAAAGTTATAATTGCAAATGAACTTAAATGCGCCATCAGCTAATCATGTTGCAATCGGATTCTGATGACATTTATATCTGATTAATAGAAAAATGATGTCATCTAATGTCTAAATACTGCAGGGTAGAGGACTTAGCATAAAGCATTACTCTTATTAAGGTAATTTGTTTTTCATTATGACAATATCCCAAGTTAGTAATATGAACAAAGCACCATACTCAGATAAGACAAAAGTCAATATTACTGAGAGAGAAATCGAAGTCCTTGAGCTCCTATGTAAAGGCTTTACATGTAATGAGGTAGCAGCATTTCTTTTTCTATCATCAGAGACGATTAAGTCACATCGCCGAAATCTGTATCTTAAGTTAGGTGTAAAAACCGGTGTTCAGCTGGGTGCTGTGGGCTATAGTTATTTGAGTCAATAAATTCCATAAAACAAACCTAATCATCACGAGCAAAA
>CAZBXL010000068.1:0-4475 GCA_964495785.1 uncultured Saprospiraceae bacterium
GGTGATAACACAACATTATCTGATGCAATCTCTGAAGTACTAGTTGATAACTGGTAGTATATAATATTAGATCCTGGAGTACTTGGTATTGGAACATTGACATCACAAAATAACTCTACATCTATCTCAACTCGATAAAAATTTTCGGCAAGATTAGGATTAAGATCTGTGAATGTAAAAGTATTAGATGGCCTCTCTGCAATGAGCAACATATTGTCCAGAGAAGAGCCTTTGAGTATTCTAAAAGTCGTGTACTCTAAGCCTTCGTATTTTTCCCAAATAAGATTTATTTCTCCATTGATTCCTCTATTAGAAGTCAGGTGTAATGTTTTATGTGATGTACTACCATCTGACTCATTGTCACATATATCTGTTGTCCTTAATTGATATCTTTCGCTGCCTACTCTGGCATCTGAATCTACATCTGTATACATATGTACACCATCAAAATCTTCACCGTAGACTTGCTCAAAATCTCCGGCTTGGGTTGTCTGCTTATATAACTGATACCTACTTGTGTACGCATCCTCTGTCGCATACCATGATATGATATTATTATAAGACGCTGGATTAACATCAATAAGGCATATTTCCTCTTCATATGGTCTTATAACTTCTAACTCTAAGGTATCGACTACAGTACACCCTATTTCATTTTTTGCAATCAGAGAAATATCTCCTTCTACCATAGTTGTGATACTATTACTTACTTCTCCAGTTGACCAATTGACATCCGAGTAAGATGCGTTAGCAGTAAGTGTCAGTGGCTCACCTGGACATAGTACAGCCTGACTTCTATCTGTGATCACTTCCTCTGTCGCAGCTTCTGGATGACATAGATGATAACTTAATTCAAAATGATCATTGTAACTAAGACTATCATTAAGATCATAAATTTTAAATCGCATAACTGCAGAGCCAGGAACACGATTATGTTTTATTCTTGCGGAAAAATTATTGAAGGTATAAGAACCATTGGCCCAAGCCCAAAATTGTCCTTTGAGACCATCTTCAGCGTTAAAATTTAGATGTCCTGAGACACCATCTAATGTTGTAATGTTAAAAATTTCCCATTCGTCTGGATAAGTCACAGATTCAAGTTCCCATCCGATCTTGACGTCATCAGAATTAGGATTAGTTAAAGTAAAAGTCTGTGTGCCATTTCCATTATTATTGATTTCTATATTGTTATTCCAGTCAAAAATATTGGGTGTAAATGTCTGACTCACCTGACTATCGTCAGTATTATATCCTGTGCCAGGCGTAAGATCACCTAAGGCAGAAATGAAGACCAACTCTTTTCTATCAGTCGTATCTGCCACATTGAATATCTCCACTTTCATATAGTGTTCTTGCGGGGTTAAATCTGGATCTTGAAATAAGAAAGATTCATAGTCTAAGAAAGCATCCAAGCCAGGCTGTATCGTCATGGTATTATTCAGTTCGTAGCCAACTTCTACGTGCAATCCATGAGAATGTGAAACTAAAAATCCACCTGCCAAATCACTATCTGTAACTCTTGATTCCAATATTCTCACCTTCAATTCTATATCGCTTTGAGTTTCATTTTTTATCCTTAGGAATGAAATATGTCCAGGAGGTTGCATTTGCTCTATAAAAATCCCACTTGAGATACCGAACGTATCCTGGCCATCGATACTAAAACTTGTTTGTGCTCTGACACTATCAATAGACAAGAACATAACTAACAATAGAAAAAATAATGATCGCATCATATCAATAGACTTTATAGTTATTTCTACAAAGATCATACCCTATATACTATGTATACCTGTGATGATATAAGAGAAAATAAAGTGTACCCATTCAAGGTTAACAATAATAACATCGGCAGTTTTTATGTTATTTTATCATAACTTGGAGATCATTAGAGACAAGACATTAGCAAAATGAAAAAACTTACTCATAGTATAAAGGGCATCTTTGTAGTCATCTTATTGACACAACTATATTCTACTTCATACAGCCAAGATGCCGTCCTCAAACTCAAAGATGGCTCATACCTCAAAGGGAATATTATAAACGAAACAGATCAATACGTTCATTTTTCTATCCTAAGTGGTGACACTTTATTTATGGGTTATAAATACATAGAAGAGTTACTGACTTATAGAGAATACAGAAGATTCAATCCAGATCATGCTGAAGAATTAGAAAAGTACCATAGAACTGAAGGGATTTTTGTTAATGTAGATCTGTGGAGTTATCCTATAGCTGTAGAGGTAGGTAAGCGCCTTTCGCCTTCTCTGAATGCAGGTGGAAGAGTCTCTTTTCTCGGCGATGATAATACACCTATAATAGGAGTCGAGTCCTACATACAGCAGTACCTCAGTGATGTACAAAACAAAGCAAAATTTTATGTTGAGGCACATGCAGGAATTGGTTACAGAACTGAAGATAGAAGATTCTTCCATGGTGGTGAGGTTAACAGGCTACCACTTATCGCAGGAGCAGCTATAGGCGTACAAATTCCTAATAGAAAACGTATCAAAATATATTTTGAATTAGGAGTTAATCTCGTTCGTAGCGTGGAAACGTTCACTTTAAACGACCAGTTCTTTACAGAAATTACGGAGAAAAACATACAAACACTACCCCAAATTACGCTCATAGGTCTGCAATTTTAATAGCGAAATAGTGTCAAAAACTATATTAAAGTTCTATTAAAATAAAATTATTTAAAATAAAAGCCGTTTCTTTAATACAAATCATTCAAAATGAAAACGAACACTTTAACTCTATCCATTATTATTTCGTCGATTCTTGTATTATTTAGTATAGTCGCTTGTAATGACTACAGTGTGACTACTAATGGCGACGTAGAATTCAAAAATCTGGACTTTGACTATAACAATAGTGAGTTATCTACTTCTTTTGATACTGATGTTGTCGCTCTTGGTCGGGTTATGTTTTATGATAATATATTATCTAAGAACGGAAATGTATCCTGTGCATCTTGCCACAAGCAGGAGTTTTCATTTGCTGATGACTTAGTCCTTAGTGATGGATTCCTTAAGGGTAAGACGCTCAAAAATACTCCAGGATTGATCAATCTCGAGTTTGGCGAAACTTTCTTTTGGGATGCCAGATCTTTTGATCTCAACGAAGCTGTGATCATGCCTATATTTGACCATCTTGAGATGGGAATGACTGAAGAGGAGCTGGTTTCCAGAATCGATAATACAGAATATTATGATGACCTATTTGCTAATGCTTACGGAGATAAGAAAGCCAGCAAAGCTAGAATTGCAAATGCACTTGCAGAATTTGTAGGTAGTATCATATCTATAGATTCTGAATTAGATGCTTTTCTTAAATCAGACGATGCTAATGCATTAAGTCAAGTAGAGACAAATGGACTTAAATTATTTGAACAACATTGTAATACTTGCCATACAGCATTAGGTGATGCCGAGTTTGACACTGATGGTCAGACGACTAACAACAATACAAACGACAATCCTTATATGGGTACAGGTAATTCAAGTTTAGTGAGTATAGGACTTGATAATGTTGATATTAGAAATCGTATGGTAAGAATTCCATCTCTTAGAAATATCGGCTCTACAGCTCCTTATATGCATGATGGCAGATTTGAGTCACTTGATGACGTCATAGATCATTATGATAGGAATATAAACGACAATGACCCTACCTTAGATTTCAGATTAAGAGAAAACGGTCGTGCTCTAAGATTAAACCTAAGCTCTACAGAAAAAAATGAACTTAAAGCATTTCTACTTACACTTAGTGATGATGCAGTAGAGACAGATGAGCGATGGAGTAATCCATTTGTGCAGTAACAGCAGTACTCTATTCTAAGCAAATAGTAGACGAGTGACTACGTCTGTAGCTTAAACTATTTTTGATTGTAATCACTTGATGATTATCATTGTTGGTATGTTCCATACCTTAATTATTACGTCTTACTATTTATATCACAAGGTGTACATAACCCCTATATGAAAATGATTAACTAAACCATCAAAATCTAAATCATAATACGGTCCTTGGTCAAAGTTTACACCAGCCCCATTGCCCCCATCATCTGTCGTCGTCAACCCTGCTGATATTTGTAATACATTCCAATCTATCAATATTGACAAGCTATCTGCAAGGCTTACACTTAGATAAGGACCTGTATAAACATGAATATCAAAAGTTTTATCCACACTCCTTCCTCCTTGAATTCTTGGATCAGTTTGCAATCTTTTAAAACCAACTCCTGCACCACTCATTAACCCAAAACTTATCTTATCAGAACCAATATACTCGCTGGCCTTGATGTAGTTAATATCTATTTCAAAATAATCTACGATGCCTCCTACTAATATTGTTGACATTGTTGTATCTATAAATATGGGTACACTTCTTACCGTGCTCCTGTTGAAAGCACTACTAACATTAAGCTCTATTCCTTCTAATACATTCTTCTTATTCCTTGTTAAGTAGCC
>CAZBXL010000068.1:4575-20060 GCA_964495785.1 uncultured Saprospiraceae bacterium
TTTTTGAAGGTATTGACTTAAATCAAATAACTTAATCTAACACCCCCTTTTTATCCACAGCTATTGGAATTCTCATTTATTCATTTCATATTTGTCTGATATATCGCCATTAATATGTCGATAATATCAACATAGCCTAATCTGGCTATTACTGTATTCTCTATTTTTTCATTTTTATAAAACAGATTAAGTATCCACCTTAATTGCCATACATACTACTCCCTAAAGTATGGGACACTATCCGCTGAGCAACTCGTCGCTGCTGCTGCTGACCAAGGCTTAACATCACTTGTCCTCACAGATATCAATAATACATCATGCAGTTATCAGTTTATACAAGCCTGTAAGAAACATGATATCAAACCTATCCTTGGTATAGAATTCCGTACAGCACAACGAGCAACTACAGAAGATAATGACGTGAGTGTATTCAGTATCAAAGATTCTAAACTGGCATACATCGGTATAGCCCGCAACAAAGAAGGCTGGCAAGAGCTATGTAATCACCTCACTAAATGTTCTATGGCGAACAAGCCCGTACCAGAAGTCGCTCCTGAGTTTGAGCATGCCTATGTCATCTATCGCAAGCTCCCTAAGCCCATCGCAGAACTCCGTGACAATGAATACATCGGCGTACGTCCTGGAGAAGTCAATCACCTCTTCTCATCATATCTCAAGCATCATCAGGAGAAGTTGGTTGTCTTTGCCCCGATTACTTTTCTAAATACAGATGGCTACAAAACCCATAAGCTCTTAAGATGCATCGATCTTAATATCGTCATCGGAAAGTTAGAAGATGCTCATTGTGCCAAGGCATCAGAACAGATATATACTACGGATGCACTGAAGTCCATCTTCTCGCAATATCCACATATCATAGAGAATACAGAAAAACTGATAGCCTCTTGTGAGATATCTATGCATGACACACCACTTAATAATCGGCAGACATTCACAGGAAGCTCGGCAGGCGATATGAAACTCCTCACTAAGCTGGCAATAAGTGGTTGTATCCGTCGCTATGGCGATCGTAATAAGAAAGCCATGGATCGTACGCTTAAGGAACTGCGAGTGATTGACAACTTAGGTTTTGCAGCCTATTTTCTTATTACGTGGGATATCATACGATATGCCCATTCAGTTGGGTATTATCACGTAGGTAGAGGCAGTGGCGCTAATTCTATTGTCGCCTATAACGTATACATTACAGACGTAGATCCGATAGATTTAGATCTATACTTTGAGCGATTTATCAATCCGCATCGAAGCTCGCCACCAGATTTTGATATCGACTTCTCATGGGATGAGCGGGATGATGTGACAGATTATATATTTAAGCGATATGGTAAGGATCATACTGCCCTACTCGCTACTTATAATACATTCAAGGGGAAGTCGATTATAAGAGAATTAGGTAAGGTCGTGGGTCTGCCCAAGGCAGACATAGACACCATTGTCAATGAGCCGATGGCCACAGAAAAACATCATCCCTTTGCCAAGCATATTTTTAAGTATGGCAAACTCATAGAAGGATTTCCTAATCATCTATCTATACATGCAGGTGGTATCCTCATCAGTGAAGAACCACTTAATTATCATACGGCATTGCAGATGATGCCTAAGGGATTTGCAATTACACATTTTGATATGTACGGTGCCGAGGATCTACAGTTTCACAAATATGATATCCTAAGTCAGCGAGGTCTTGGACATATTAAGGATGCGGTTACACTCATAGCTCAGAATCAAGGCAAGGCTGTAGATGTAAGAGATGTAGAAAAAATCAAACAGGATATAAAAGTCAGAAAGCAGCTAAAATCCGGTCAGTGTATCGGTTGCTTTTACATAGAGTCGCCTGCTATGCGAGGACTACTGACTAAGCTCCACTGCGATAATTATATACACTTAGTCGCTGCCAGCTCTATCATACGACCTGGCGTCTCTAAGTCAGGTATGATGCGAGAATATATTAAACGTTTTCATCATCCAGAATCCTACACCTATATCCATCCCGTATTCGAAGAGCACTTAGGAGAGACTTATGGAGTGATGGTCTACCAAGAAGATGTGATGAAAATTGTGCATCATTTTGCTGGATTAGCATTAGATGAGTCAGATGTACTCAGGCGTATTATGACAGGTAAGAAAAAAAGTTCTGACACCTTCCGTAAGCTACAAGAAAAGTACTTTAATAACTGTAAAGAAAGAGGCTACCCCGACGAGCTTAGTCACGAGGTATGGCGACAGATAGAGAGCTTTAGTGGATATTCGTTCTGTAAGGCCCACTCTGCAAGTTTTGCTGTGGAGTCATTTCAGAGTTTGTATCTGAAGACCTATTTCCCTAAAGAATTCATGGTAGCCGTGATTAATAATTTTGGGGGATTCTACAGTACAGAACTGTATGTACATGAGGCTCGTATGTGTGGAGCTAAGATAGAAGCACCCTGTGTCAACTATAGCACTTACCTCACTGGCATATATGGCGATGATATCTACATAGGATTTATCCATATATCACAAATGGAAAAGAAGGTCATCACCAAAATTATCAATGAACGTGATGACAATGGGCTATACTCTGGTCTTGATGATTTTGTCAGTCGTGTACACATCAGCAAAGACCAATTAGAACTACTCATACGTATAGGCGCATTTAGATTTTCTGGCAAGAACAAATACGAGCTCATGTGGGAAAAGAATGCCGTACACAATCCTGAGGTCAAACATAATGGCTCTGGTCATCTCTTTGGTATAGAGTCAGAGGAGTATGACATTCCTATCTTAGAAGAAAGCATACATGAGCAAGCATTCGATGAGATAGAGTTATTAGGGTTTCCGCTTTGTTCTCCATTTGAACTACTTGAGACAAAGGACAGAGGTGACATTCTTACGAGACATATGAAAGACTATATAGGTATGACAGTAAGAATGGTGGGTTACTTTGTAGCCAGAAAAAATGTCACAACATCTAATAGGAAGTTAATGAACTTTGGGACATGGACGGACGTAGAAGGACGTTTCTTTGACACGACACATTTTCCTAATGCACTGGCACGCTACCCATTTAAAGGCAAAGGCTGTTACTTGATTACAGGCAAAGTCGTAGAAGATTTTGGATTTCCCAGTCTTGATGTTATTAAGATGGAAAAGCTACCTTATGTCAAAGATGAGAGATACTAAAGAAGTCATACACTACATTTACAGTATACAGTAGTACTACAATACCACTACAACCTACCATATACCATGATCTATGACGGTATAAATGACCTATAATTAGCATTTACCAATTATAAAAGAATAGAGGCATTAACTTTGAATGTTATATAGACATATGGTAAAAGGAAATAATATAACGTGTAAATTATTTACAAAATCAATGAGTTGTATCGTCCTTGTATTACTATATTTTAATACAGCGGCTATAAAGGTACGTGCACAAGAAAAATTATCGTCTAACGAAAAAATCGAAATACTACTCAAAGATATAGCCCAACTAAGTACTGATAGTCTAAAAATAGATAGATATATAGAAGAAGGCTGGGGGTATCATACTTCAGAAGTTACAACAAGTAATTTATTAGCTGATAAGGCAGAAGCACTATCAGAAGCAACAAACAACAAAATGGGCATAGCAAAAGCCAAAAGCCTGAAAGCAGTATGCGAATCAATCAAAGGTGCTGTTAGAATATCAAATGCCTATAATGAAGAAGCTATTAAAATTGCGTTAGAATTAAATGATAGTATACTGATATCACGTATCTACAACTGCATGGCCATCAACTATGCTAAAGAGAGCGTAACATATGAGAAAGCCTATGATTATTATAAAAAAACATTAGAATATAATTCTAATGATACCATTGGTTATATAAATACACATGCCAATCTATCAACATTATTCGAACAAATGGATCTAGTCGATAATCAGATCCAAGCCATAAAAGAAGTTATCAATACTACCAATAACTTAAAGAAAAGTAGATATAAGGAAATTAATTTAGGGTTCAGAATAGATTTGTTACTAATACAAGGTGATACAATCCAAGCCAGCAAACTCTTAGATGAACTAATCAATAAAAATATAGAGGAGAAAAAAAATTACAGACTAATATTTAATTATCTGGATAAAAGTGAAATTCTACAATCTCAAAAAAAATACGAAGCAGCACTCCAACTGATAGAAGCCAGCAATATCGTAGTAGAGAAATATGGTTTTGTTCAAGAAGCAGATGCAGTAAATCATCAAAAAGCACTTTTATATATCGATATAAAAGATTACTCAAATGCAATAAAATATTTGAACAAAATAAATAAAACCAAAAGCACCTATATCGATGCAGTAGAAAAACTCTGTGAGGTCTATGAAAAAAATGGAGACTATGAGTCAGCATTAGTATATGCCAAAAAATTCAAAACCCTGAATGACTCACTGAACAACTTAGAAGCGACTACCAAAATCGCTGAACTTGAAAAAATGTATAACTTAGAAAAGCAAGAGAAAGAAAACCAAAGTCTCAAACTCAAATCTGTAAAAATAGAAAACCAACTAAGAAACAGAAATCTACTTCTCGAATACCTATTAGCTGGACTGGGAATAATGGTACTACTTGCGTTATTCTTTTATAATCAAAATCTTCAACGTAAGAAATATAATGATCTATTATACACAGAGGTAGATCAGAAAACTCAATCTCTAAAAATCGCCAATGAACAACTAACCGCAAGTAACAAAGAGTTAGAAGCATTTACTTATGTGGCAGCTCATGACTTAATGACGCCGTTAAGGTCTATCACTTCATTCACCGGACTCATAAAAAAGAAGAACATTGATAACTTAGATAAAAATACAAGAGAGTATTTTTCGCATATAGAAAAGAGCTCTAAGTGGATGAGTGACCTTATAGAAGACTTACTTGTTTTTACCAAATTAGAAAAAGATTCTTATCAATATGAAGAAATAAAAATATCAACTCTGATGGACGAAATAAAAAGCCACCTCAAAAGTCAGATAAATGAAAAAAATGCTAAAATAAAAATCAACTACAACGAAGAACATATAACTGGTGACATTAAAAAAATAAAACAAGTATTCCAAAATCTACTGAGTAATTCTCTAAAGTATAGTAAAGTCAACACTCCTCCGATCATTGAAATAACCATTGATAAAAAGGAAAATTGGACAGATTTCATCATCTCTGATAATGGTATAGGAGTAGACGAAAAATATTATAAAGTCATCTTTGAACCCTTCAAAAGACTACACTCAAAAGACGAGATAGAAGGAACTGGAATAGGCTTATACATTTGCAAAAAAATAATTACAAAAATAGGTGGCAATATTAGTTTGTCCTCAAGTCCAGAAGGAACTACTTTTAACTTTACGCTCCCTAATAAACCAATTACCGAATAGTTATATTAAAACGTGTGACTACTATGTATTATAAAAAAAATTAAAAAAATAAAACCAGTAGATAATATTTTCTGTTTAGTAGACATCAAACAATAAGAAGATGCGAACACTGATTTTTACCCTCTTTATTCTGTTTATCAATTCAACTATTTGTAATGCTCAAGATGATACTACCATCAAGAAAAAACATGGTGTTGTGTGGAGTGCTGGAGTATTCAAAGCGTGGTTAATGGATAACTCTGTAGAGTTTAATAAGATAGGTGATAGGGTAACGCCCGTATTTGTAGAAGAAAATAAAACCGGATTCGCAATACAATCTCACTATATGTACCAAGCCACTAAATGGCTGGGGGTAGGAGCACATGCTGGTATCGGATTAGATGTCAATAGTTATATAGAGGCCCCAGTTTTACTATTTGGAGCAAGTATATCATTAGGTAACAATCATCAATTCATTATAGACTTTGGACTGGCTGATGGTAAGAGAAGGGTGGTACCCGACAATATCAGAAATGACTTAATAAACGCCAATCTAACTGAAATCCCAGAGATATATAATCACACAGAATTCAATACAGAATTTTATATAGGAGTAAGTTATAGGATATTTTAAATGATGCTTTTACTAGAGAACATCGTTTAAGATGAAGACTAACATTATCTAATTATATTAAATCTTTCAACTCCAGAGGCTGAATCTAATTGCAGAGATAAAAAGTATGTACCTGTATCTAAATGAGATATATTAATCCCATTTCCAGAAGACACTTGACCTTCTAATACAAGCTTTCCGTTGATGTCCACAATTGAAAACTGAGCAGACCCATCTATTGAATCTACATATAATCTATCTGACACAGGATTGGGGTATATTGATACACCCAAGTCAGTTAATAATGATGCTGCACTTGTCAGCTCCAACCCTAAGTCTTTTAATAATACTTGATCTGCATTGTATACTTTACGATTCAGCACATTGGTCTCATCATGATCAGTGAGCATCACTACGATTTTCATTTTTCTAGGATCATAATCTTCAGGTACGCTATAACTATACGAATGAGAATAAACCTCGTTAGCTTGAGGTATTGTAGGAACAACACCTTCAGTCCCCCACGTATCGTCTAATATGGTTCTGACGACATTAGGATGTTCGTAATCCCATATCAAACTTCCTCTTCCTTCTAAGGGGTGACCTGCAACTTCATTATAATAACTGCTCTGCTCCTGACCTGTAACTTCATCTTCTACTATCATAGCCGACACCCTATAATCACCGGCAGACATGTTTTCTAAGAATAAAACTTCTGTATCAAAACTTATTAAGCGACTAGCTAAATTATAATTTACATTCTTTATCGTCACAGTAGAAATTTCCTCTTCGCCGAGCAATTCTAAGATACGATTCTCCCAGGCATTAGATACAAAGAATGGGAAGCTATCGTCTGGAATCCGATCTATCATCCCAAGAGGATTGCCCGGAACATCAAGATCTGACCACAACTGGGCTGTTTGATCATTAGTAAGAGGATTATCAAACCATCCATTGTTCTTATAATGGCTCACCCAGATAACATTATCATAGCGTGATATTATATCCTCAAGAATCAGTGAAGCATTAGGACAAACCCCACAAGATGAATTAGTGAATTTTTCTATGACAACCCTCTTTTGTGCATCAGCATAGAAACTTAAACCAACTAATAGAATGAATATAATATATCTCATGTAAATAATTTGAATTGCAAAATTAGCTATTTCAGAACTCTCATATTCAATATTCTCATTATCCAGACATGTCGCATGATGACATTTTCGATTTAATGATGTAATACGATTTTTATTTTGCTACATATCAAAGTCCCCTAATATCTTGATTGGTACATGATAGGATAATATTGAAATCTTAAATTTCAAAAGTTTTTACTCTTCTCAGGCAACCTATTCAAATATCATCTCATACTGCATTTGTATCTATTTAAAAACTAAACAAAAAAGATAATGAAGAGTGTAATTTATTTATTCAGTAGCATATTATTAGCCTCAATACTAATAAGCTCATGTGGTGATGATGACACAGTAGCTACAGAATCATTTGACTTTAATTCTACTGGATTAGAAGATCTAGGCCCTAACGCTGTATATGAAGGATGGTTAATCGTAGACGGAGCTCCTGTTACAACGGGAACATTTACAGTAGATGAAAACGGTAATGCATCTAGAACAAGTTTTGATGTTCTAAGCTCAGATCTTGAAAGTGCAAGCACTTTTGTATTGACTATAGAGCCATCACCAGATCCTGATCCATCACCTAGCGACGTACATATATTAGCCGGTGACTTTGATGGTAATGAAGCAGCATTATCAATTGATCATGCAGCAGCTTTAGGTCAAGATTTTGCAGATGCTGCAGGAACATATATTCTTGCTACTCCAACAGACGATCTTGACTCTAACGAGGCGAGTGGTATCTGGTTCTTAGATAATTCTACTGGAGCTCCAGAAGCAGGATTAGAATTACCTACGCTTCCTGCAGGTTGGATATATGAAGGATGGGCAGTTATAGATGGTAACGTCGTATCTACAGGAACATTCAGCGAGGTTAATGTAGCAGATAACGGAGCCACTTACAGTGGTAGTAATCCTGGTCCTCCATTTCCAGGTGAAGACTTTTTAGTCAATGCGCCTAATGGCTTATCTTTTCCAGTAGAACTCCAAGGAGGAACAGCAGTGATAAGTATAGAGCCAGTACCAGATAATAGTACGGCACCATTCACACTTAAACCGTTAGTGAGTGAGATACCTGCAACTGCAGATGTGCATGTGGCATTAGAAATGGGACAAAACCTAAACTTCCCTACAGGAACTATTATTAGATAGCACGTTTTTGATTTTATAAAAATTCTTACAGCTATTGTCATTCATTTGGCAATAGCTTTTTTTGGTTATCAGCTCAAAATATGATACTTGGAATTTGTTATCTGAAGGTCATCAGCAACAATAGACACTACTAAAAAAAATAGCAGCCTAATAAATTAGACTGCTACATGAAATTTCAATTCTTTAACTTTTATTGATCAATTAACATTAGTAGTATACTCTTTCTTACGCTTGATAAAATGATCAATACCTGCGGCTTTTAGCTGCTCTGATATAGATAATAACTCTTCTTTAGTTCTATATTTACCTACGTTGATTATGTAAAGTTTTCTGTGAGAATCTTCTACTATTCTTACTGGCGATAGAATATCTGATTTTTCGATTTTATTCTTCATAGATAATGCATTATCCCATTCTGAAAATGCTCCACTTTGCAATGTGTAGTACTCTGATATATCATTAGATATCTTTGTTGACATAGAAGATGCTATGGGAATAGGTCTAGTATCAGGCTGACTCTCTTCTATAAGATCTGAACCATTCATAGCATATTGACTAAGTTCCAAATAAAACTGAGACGCCTTCATAGTCCCAGACATCTCGGAAAGAATATTTCCTTTTTCATCTAATAAATGTAGAGTAGGCAGACAAGCTATCGTATACTGAGAATACATTTCTTGACTTTCAATATCATCGTAATCTGCTGTCAGTACTATAAAATCTGAATCAAGAAGCTTGTTGACCTTCTGGTCTGCTAATACTTGTTCTTTGAATATCTGACATGGCAGACACCAGTCAGCAGTATAATTGACAAAGATATTTTTGTGAGAAGATGTAGCCAATTCTTTTGCTTCAGAAAAGAAATCTGAAGTTGACCACATAGGTGAAAATGTTAATAATAGAATATTGCATAGGACAATATTCTTTAGTGAGGTTGTCATGTTGGTAATTTTTTGGTAACCAATAATAATAAAAAAAAATTATGCAGCAAAAATTCTTTCAACATTTAGGGACGAACATCCAATAACATAAGCTGAAAATCATTAAGGAAATACGAAAACATGTTAGCGTGTAAATAGTAAAATGTCATAATCAAACACCTAATCCATAGCGGTTCTTCGTATTAAACATATTTCAATCAATGTAAAATTATCTAATTGGTAGCCTACAAGGAAAGAAACATAATGAATAGATAGTAATTTCCATATACTATCAATTTGCTTACTTTTCGTATCAACCACCTATCAAAATACATCTCCATCCCACCCATAAATTATTACTTTTGCATCTTGTTTTAATATATCATCGAAAAGTAGTAGAAACATGGATTTCAAAAGCCTAATATCACATTGCAAAGAATACGGATTTATATTTCCATCATCTGAGATTTATGATGGACTCTCGGCCGCTTATGATTATGGACCCTTAGGAATAGAACTTAAGAACAACATTAAGTCCTACTGGTGGAAAAGCATGGTACAGATGCATCAAAATATTGTAGGCTTAGACGCGGCTATATTTATGCATCCTAAGACATGGAAGGCATCTGGACACGTTGATGCATTCAATGATCCGATGATCGATAATAAAGATTCCAAAAAGAGATATAGAGCAGACCAACTCATCGAAGGTTATGCTGAAAAGATAGAAGCTAAAATCCTAAAGGATATAGTCAAAGCGGCTAAGAAATTTGGTGACAGTTTTGATGAGAAACAATTCCGAGAGACTAATGGACGTATCATAGACCGTCAGAAAAAAATAGATCACGCTATCAACACGATGAACCAACATCTCAAAGATGGTAATATGGAAGGTCTTAAAAGTCTCATAGAAGAGCTTGAGATCGTTGATCCTGAAGGGGGTTCTCGCAACTGGACTGAGGTAAGACAGTTTAATCTAATGTTCCATACACAACTCGGTGCTATCGCTGGAGAAGAAGGGAAAATTTATTTACGACCTGAAACAGCGCAAGGAATATTCGTCAACTTCCTAAACGTACAGAAATCTACACGTCAGAAACTTCCTTTCGGTATAGCGCAGATAGGCAAAGCGTTCCGTAATGAGATTGTAGCAAGACAATTCATATTCCGTATGAGAGAGTTTGAGCAAATGGAAATGCAATTCTTCGTCAAGCCTGGAGAAGAAATCAAGTGGTATGACTACTGGAAACAGACAAGACTCGACTGGCATAAGGCGCTAGGCACACCTGCTGAAAATCTAAGATTTCATGATCATGACAACTTAGCACATTATGCGAATGCTGCTGTTGATATAGAATTTAAATTCCCATTTGGATTTAGAGAATTAGAAGGAATACATTCACGTACGGATTTTGATCTTAAGAGTCATCAAGAATTATCTGGCAAAAAACTTCAGTACTTCGATCCTGCAATGAATGAAAATTATGTCCCTTATGTGGTAGAGACATCTATCGGTTGTGATAGAATGTTCCTCTCACAAATAGGTCAGTCGCTGCAAGAAGAAACTGTTCCTGATGCTGACGGAAAAGACTCGACACGTACAGTGATGAAGTTACATCCAGCATTGGCTCCCATTAAAGCTGCTGTACTTCCTCTTGTTAAAAATAAAGAGGAACTTACTAAAGCGGCCTCAGATGTATTCGACAAATTAAAAGCACATGTAAATTGTCAATACGACGAGAAAGATGCGATAGGCAGACGATACAGACGTCAAGATGCTATCGGCACACCATATGCCATTACGATAGATTTTGACACATTAGAGAATAATACTGTGACAATCCGAGATAGAGATACGCTAGAGCAGACACGTATTAAAATCGAAGATGTAGCACACACAGTCTCTGACAAATGTAATCTTAATCACATTTTATAATCACAATAATGATGGCTACATCTACTATTAATTCTGAGAAGAAAACCATCATTTTTGATTTTGGAAATGTATTAATCAATTTAGATTTTAAAAAGTGTTTTGACGCTTATGAGCAATTAATAGGCACAAGATGGAGCATGGAAAATATGCCTATAGAAATCACTTCTGCTGTTCAGAAATATGATAGAGGCTTTATCTCTGATGAGGCTTTCCTATGGGTATTCCAACAATACAGTGAGAGTTCTGACCCTCGTGCTTTTATTGCAGCATGGAACAGTCTGTTAGGAGGGATTAAGAAGAAAAGATTTGAGATGTTAGAACGATTAAGACCTGATTACAATCTAGTCATTCTCAGTAATATCAATAATCTACACTTAAGAAAAATACATCTCTACCTTAAGAAAGTATATCAGATTACAGATTTCGAAGACAGGTATTTTGATTATGTATTCTATTCTCACCTCATAGGAATGCGTAAGCCTGATATAGAAATATATCAACACGTCACCACTACACTAAACATTAACAAGTCAGATATTTTATTCATAGATGACTTAGCAGAAAATATTGCTGCTGCTGAGTCTTTTGGATGGCACGGTCAAGTGCATAATCCTAATGATGAAATAGCTGATAAGATAGATGGATACTTAACTCGACTTGACTAATTAAACTCCTTCGATAAAATTCTTTATTTTAGGGAATATGAAGTGGTTTCTATTTCTAATTAGTATTCTCATTTTAGTACTTGCATGTTATTCTAAAAAAGAAGTGTTACCAGATGCGTCAGAATTTTTCTTATCAGATATTAATCGAAATAATATAACACTAAGAGAGGCTGACTCATTGATCTTTTACTTGAATTATGATGACGGAATTACTAAGTACTTCGATATATTAGAATCTAATGAAGCTCCTCTTATCAAAAAAGCAGCTATTAGGGCTATACAAGATCTTAGGTTTCAGTTTCCCCATTTATACCAAAAAATAAGATGGAACAACAATGTTCCATTAGACACAACTCAACTTGGGTTCTATTTCAAATTAAGAAATAAAACTGATCTCATATCCTCAGCATATTTAGATAGTATTATACATAGCGGCTCTACTCAAAAACAAATAAAGGCTCTTATTCAAAAAAGTCTCTACTCAGATTTGGATATCACTAGTAGCCATGATGAAATGTATCGTCTGATAAAAAAAGCATATGTTATGATGGAGCCCTATGGGTTCAATAACAATATCGGGATACAGATTATCCATCAACTACAGAATGTTTCAAGATATCACAGAGAGAGTTTATTTGGTTTGTCAATCATCAATAATCTAATAACTGAACTTGAAAAAAATGATGCTGACAAGGATATAATTCACTTATTAAAAATCAATAGAGGTAACTTATATATAGATCTTAATGAAATAGAATTATCAATAAAAGAGTTCGATGATATAGAAAGAATATATCAAAGTCAACCTTGCCATGATCACCTACACAGAGCTTATATAAGTCAATTTTACATTAGCTTATATAATAATGCCATTCGTACTGACACCCTAATTCCTAAACTGAAAAAGGCCTATAAGTGCAGTGATAGAATATCCAACATGGATCGATGGCTGGGTGATCATACAGCAGATGATGATATAAAACTTAGTCTTTCATATTTTGATAAAGCCGAATTTTTTGAACTATCAACGCCGTTCTGTGATTCTGGAACTCTAGAATCCATATATTACATACAAAGCCTACTCTATGAGAAACTCAATGATTATGAAAGTGCATTAAATGCCTACTATTCACGAACTAAGCAAGAAAGAACAGTTAAGCTGCTTTTAGAGACGGAACCATATAAAAACGAATGGGTCGTTTTAGAAAGGTTTGCATCAATATATTACAACCTGTGGATCGATAAGAACAATCCTGAAGATTTAAATTCTGCAATATCACTTTTACTAAAAGCAGAATCGTCAGCTAATACCCTCATGAAATCGACAGATGAATCAACGCTACTTAGCTATAAATATTATCAAAGTAAAACTTATGAACTCTTAGCCAAAGCCTACTCCGATCTCTATGACTTAAAAACCGATCACGAGTATAAGAATTTAATGATAGAGAGCTTATCAAAAAGAAAAAATCTATTACTGATAACGGAAATATTGTCACAACAATACGAAAGTAATACTCCTGCAGTATTGCGACAGCAAAGAAAAGAAATAGAGAAACGAGTCATAGAAATAAAACAAAAACATCAGTACAATCACCCTAATCTTGAATCATTAATGTGGAGTCTCGATTCTATTAATAACATCACTCTTAATTATCAGGAAAGTAATGATGATTATTATAAACTCAGCAATAGAATGCCCATAGATAAAGTACAAACCTACCTCAATAATCAGAGTATCATAAGTTATAACATTATAGAAGATATGTTAATCATTGCGCTCATCAATGACGATGATACTCACATATATAAAAAACAATTGAATCAAAACATTCTGGACAAGCTAAATCAACTTGCAGAATGGCAATCAGGCTTAAAAACAGATTTAGATCAGTATACATTACTTGCTGAAGATTGTTATCAATACCTATTTCCTAATGAAATGATTCCCCTCATTCATGATGAGTTAATAATTATTCCTGACGGAAGTCTTAATTACATAAGCTTTGAAGCACTTATAGAACCAAGCCATCGCGAAAGAAATGTTGATCAGCCTTCATTTCTTATTTACAAATATAAGATCTCAACTTTACCTTCAGAACAATTGATTTCATCTTCAGATGATATACTAAGATTGGATAAAGACTCTGATATTGATGTGTTTTGTTATTCTAATAAGTCATCCATATTAAATACGCAAAATACTTCTCTCACCGAACTACCTTGGGCATTAGAAGAAACTCGATTTATTACTGAAAAGCACAAACAAGCAAAATTGTATTCCGGTAGTGACGCTACAGTTTCAAGATTTAAAAAAAGTCTAAAAAGTGATAACGACCTGATCCATATAGCGACACATGGTGTGAGTTCATCTAATTCCAGATATGACGTCAAGTTATATTTTAGAAATTCAGATTTATCTATCGACAGCTTATACGGTTATGAATTATTAGATATCAATATAGCAACAAAACTGATCATCTTAACTTCTTGTCAATCAGGAACAGGTACCCAATTCCAAAATGAAGGTGTATACGATCTCAAAAGATATCTTATATCTCAAGGCGCAGAAAAAGTGATCGTCTCATTATGGGATCTGGATGATCAGTCTTCTTATAAGATTATGAAATATTTCTATTCTCAAGAAACCCTTGATCTTAGACAAGCGAAACTTCAGTTCTTAGTAGATTATCCTGATAAGTCTTTGCCGTTTTATTGGGCTGGGCTTAGTAACTAAAAAATTAACTGTTCTCTAATACACTTCTAAAAACTCTTTCATCTCCATTAAATATCGATAAATCTGAAATAACTTTTATAGTAGCGTTGTCAGATATCTTTAATAAGGTCAATTCATTATCGAAACCAGATTCTAAATCGAAATTAAGAATGTCTATTATGCTACTTGCATCTTCTATACTCAAAGGAAAATAAACATCATATAAATCATCAGTGTCGTCATGCAGATTCATTGCAATTGATAAAAACTTGACATCTTCAACTTCCAAAATTGGTAAAACAATGCTCTCATTTAAAATACCATATCCTAATTTCGGTCCACAACCCCTTAAGCCTCTGTAAGAATCTTTCGAACAAGTTAAACGATCAGAGCCAAGCATTAGTCTGGTGATTTTCTTGTATTCGCCATTATAATTTACGAAATGTTGCCATTGTAACACATCGATGGATTGAAATTGATCAGTGAGTATTCTATGAAGTTGCCCCCCAGTAATACAGTACATTTCTTGATTACTCCCCTTCTTATGAATAATAGAGTAGCTTATCCCATTAAAATTAACATCATTACCTTTTCTAATATTGAAAGGTGTAATTTGAAATGAATGATTGTCCATCGCTTAGTTTTTATTTAGGTATTTTATAATCAGTAAATGTATTATTCTCAAAAATTTCTTTGGCTCTTGCAGGCTGTCCCGTGTAATGATAACTGACTCCTAAATAATACAATGCCGTACTATCTTTCTCATTTTCCCAAAGAGACTGCAACATCGGTATCGCTAGCTCAAACTCTCTAAGCACATAAAGATTATACGCTTTCTCTTTATCAATATTTTTTACATTTTCGCCTGATCTTACTTTTTCATGTATTACATACTGACTGAATTCTGCCATAGATGGTGGTGCTATTGTATCAACTCGATCACTTAATTTATTGA
>CAZBXL010000069.1:0-9479 GCA_964495785.1 uncultured Saprospiraceae bacterium
TTCTCTGATAGAATTATAGAATTTATTAATTCTGTAAATAACTGATACATTTACAAGAATAAAATAGATGTCTAATGATTTTCTCCTTTAAAGGTTTTATTCCCGTTGTGCACGAGAGTGCTTACGTACATCAGCAAGCAACAGTGACTGGTAATGTTATAATAGGCAAAGATGTATATATAGGGCCAGGTGCAGCTATACGTGGTGATTGGGGTGGCATAGAAATTCATGATGGATGTAATGTACAGGAGAATTGTACGATACATATGTTTCCAGGAGTGACAGTCGTATTAGAACCGTCAGCACATATCGGGCATGGTGCCATAATACATGGCGCAAGAATAGGAGAGAATGCGATGATAGGAATGAATGCTGTAATAATGGATAATGCCATCATAGGTGCTGGAAGTATCGTCGGCGCATTAGCATTCGTTAGGGCCAATGAAGAATTTCCTGAACGTAGTCTTATAGTCGGCAATCCTGCTAAGAGAATAAAAGAGGTCTCTGAAAAAATGCTGGATTGGAAAACAAAAGGAACAAAACTATATCAAAGTTTACCAGCCGATCTGCATGAATCTTTAAAGGAAGTTGAGCCATTGAGATCTATTCCAGATGATCGACCTGCACAGGAATCGCTATATACTACCTGGAATAATATCAAGAATCAATAGACGATATTAGGAGAAGTGGATAGCCTAAAGGAAAAATCAGAATGGATTAAGCAAAAAGCTTATGAGCTTGGTTTTATAGCTGTAGGTTATGCTAAGGCAGAATTCATGGAAGAAGAATCTGCTCGCCTCAAGGAGTGGTTAGGTTTAGAGTATCATGGTAAGATGTCTTACATGGAGAACCACTTTGAGAAGCGTACCGATCCTACTCAGCTCGTAGAAGATGCACGTACAGTCATATCGTTAGCCTACAATTACTATACAGACAAGAAGCAAGAAGATCCTCATGCTCCTAAAATATCACAGTATGCATATGGAAGAGATTATCATAAAGTCGTAAAGAAAAAACTAAAGCAGTTAGAAGCTGCAATCATAGATAGATATGGTCCTTATAATGGAAGATGCTTTGTGGACTCAGCTCCAGTTCTTGAGAGAGATTGGGCCAAGCGCAGTGGCATCGGGTGGATCGGAAAGAATACTTTGTTAATCAATCCAAAGTTAGGTTCATTCTTTTTTTTGGCAGAGATGATCGTCGATTTTGAATTGAATTATGGATCTCCTATTTCTGATTATTGTGGTACTTGTACCAAGTGTATAGACGCTTGCCCCACCGATGCTATAGCAGAAGATGGCTATGTGATGAATGGCAGTAAATGTATAAGCTATCTAACGATCGAATTGAAAGATGAGCACCTGCCAGAAGAGTATAAAGGAAAGATGGAGAATTGGATGTATGGCTGTGATATATGTCAAGATGTTTGTCCATGGAATAGATTCTCTAAAGAACATGAGGAATCAGAATTTTCTCCTTCAGAAGAATTACTAAATAAATCTAAGGATGAATGGGAAAATATAACACAAGATGAATTCGATAGACTGTTTTTTGGATCGCCAGTCAAAAGAACAAAGTTTACTGGTCTTAAAAGAAATATTGACTTCCTTAAATCGTAAAAATACTTCTGCCCAAGACTATCTTTACAAGCTGTAATTTTGGGATGCTTTCCCTCTGTAATCCGCTAAACCTATCTACATTCCAATTGTTCTACTTATTGTACCTTTGTCGTACTGCGTTTATTCACTAATAATATAAAATTAGCTCCTTTGCTCAAACTCAATATTGCACTCATAGCACACGATGGTAAGAAGTCAAACATGGTATCGTTTGTATTAAATAATCTAAATTTTTTAAGAAGATTTACACTATTCGCTACGGGTACGACTGGCTCTAAGATCGAAGAAGAAGGATTACAAATCAAGCGCTTACTGTCTGGTCCACTTGGTGGCGATGCTCAGATAGCTGCTATGGTAGCAACGGGAGAGTTAGATCTGGTCATATTCTTTAGAGATGCCTTAGGGATGCATCCACATGAGCCAGATGTACAGATGCTTATGCGACAATGTGATGTGCATAATGTACCATTAGCGACCAATCCTAAAGCTGCTTACTATTTGCTACGTGGCATTGAAAAAGAATTTAATCTTCTACAAGAAGATAACTCATAAATGGTGGACTAAGTATTGACAACTGCAGACTATAAACAAGTAGCTGATCAGATACCTCATGAGCCAGGTGTCTACAGATTCATAGACGCTAAGTCTACAGTTATATATGTGGGCAAGGCTAAGAATCTTAAGAAGAGATTGAGTTCTTATTTTGGTGAGAAGAAGCATCAGCAATTTAAAACTAAAACATTGGTTAAGAATGCTGTCAAGTTTGAATACACAGTTGTGGAGACAGAGCAAGATGCACTTCTTCTTGAAAATACGCTAATTAAAAAATTACAACCGAGATATAACGTGATGCTAAAAGACGGCAAAACGTATACCTATATTGTAGTCAAGAAAGAAAGATTTCCAAGAGTGTTTTTTACTCGTCGAGTGTGGAAGGACGGTTCACAATTTTATGGTCCATACACCTCTAAGTATAGGGCAAAGATCATATTAGATATAATTAAAAAACTCTTTAAGTTAAGAACGTGTAACCTCAGTCTAACTCAGGGAAACATAGAGGCTGGAAAGTTTAAAGTTTGCTTAGAATATCATATCAAAAATTGTGAGGCTCCATGTGTCAATTTTGAATCAGAAGAAGTATATAATCAGAAGATCGCTCAGATAAAAAATATTCTTAGTGGACAGATCAAACCAGTCAAAGACTACCTCAAAGAAAGAATAGCTGAATGTGTAGAAGAACTTAATTTTGAACAAGCTCAGGTATTCAAAGAAAAGTTAGAAGCTTTAGATAACTATCAATCTAAGTCTACTGTAGTCAATACAAGCGTTGCAGATAGTGATGTATTTTTCATTCGAACAGATGAAGAAATGGCCTACGTATCCTTTCTGAAAATTGTCAATGGGGCTCTAATTAATTCAGACAATCTCGAATTAAAAATGAATCTTAATGATAAAGAAGATGAGTTATTGGTTTTTGCGATTAAGTATATAAGAGAGAAATTTAATAGTATATCAAAAGAGATAATTGTACAGAGAAAGATTAGGTACTTTGAAGATGTTACGATCACTGTTCCTCAGCGTGGAGATAAGAAACATCTGTTAGATTTGGCAGAGAAGAATCTGAAGTATTACATGATTCAAAAGAGAAAAGAAGATCTCAATAAAATTAGAAAACAAACACCCGCAGAACGAATTCTGAAAACATTACAAGAAGATCTTGAGATGGATGTGATACCGTTTCATATAGAATGTTTTGATAATTCTAATATACAAGGGAGTGATCCTGTCGCTTCATGTGTTGTTTTTAAAAATGCCAAACCTTCAAAAAAAGACTATAGAAAGTTTAATATCAAGACAGTCGTAGGACCTGATGATTTTGCGTCAATGAAAGAAGTCGTTACTCGGCGTTATAAGCGCTTGATTGAAGAAAAGCAGGACTTACCGCAATTGGTTGTCATAGATGGGGGTAAAGGACAGCTGAGTGCAGCTTATGAGATTTTTAAATCTTTGGGTATAGAAAAGAAAGTCGTTATGATAGGTATTGCTAAACGATTAGAGGAGATATATTTTCCAGGTGATCCGGTACCTTTGTATATCAATAAAAAATCAGAATCTCTTAAGCTCATACAACACTTACGTAATGAGGCTCATAGATTTGCCATTACCTTTCACAGAGATCAGAGATCAAAAAATGCACTCGGTACAGAACTAACTAATATACCAGGAGTAGGAGCGAAGACAGCACAGAAATTATTATCTCATTTTGGAAGTGTCAAACAACTCAAAACAAAATCAAAGGAAGAAATCGTAGAACAAGTAGGCGAGAAAATTTATCAGGCTATCAATAAATATTTTACTGATGCAGAATCTTAGATGTCTAATACAATGTTTTATGCTTGTTATATTATTCTCATGTAAGGATAATCATAATGGGCATGATAATATTGATGTTCCTCTTAATAATATTCATGTCAACGTACTTTCTTGGGATAAAGATTTATCTCAGGTAGATGAACTCTACCATATGGATGGAGAAAAGTATACCGGCGACCTAAATAATAAATCAAAAGCAAGTAGAATTAAAGCTTCTGTGCAACTACAAGATGGATTATTGCATGGTTTGTTTACTGAAATATATCCTGATGGACAGCCACGTACGGAGAAGCAATTTCAATATGGTTATGAAGAAGGTCTACAAAAAGGTTGGCATTCGTCGGGTAAGATTTCTTATAACTATAAAGCCAAAGCCGGTATAAGAAATGGCCTTTACCAAGAGTATTATCCAGATGGAAAGTTACAGGTGGAAAGTTATTATGAAAATGGCAAGGAAATAAAACGAAAGGTCAAAGACATCGAAGGAGACATCATTGTCAACTATGAGATTAAGGATGGAAGATATTATGGCTTGCTGGGCTCTGCTTCTTGCATAAGTGTATTAGAGGACGAAAATTATATCAAGGCCTATGAAAAATAAATTTAGTTATTTTTTTATCGTCCTATTTTTTTTGATTCTCTTATCAAGTTGTAAGAGTGATATTAAGACTCTGCCATATTTTAATACTGCAGAATTCACCCCGCAATGGATGACTAAAGAACAGATTGTTTCTTCTAAGATGCATACAATAGATGAGTTTGCATTTAGGGACCAGAATAACAATTTGATTACGAATAAGGATTTTGAAGGGAAAATTTATATAGCCAACTTTTTCTTTACCACCTGTCCAGGCATATGTCCTCAGATGACAGCTAATATGGCATTACTCCAAAGCTACTATGCTGATGACGATAGAATTAAGTTTATATCCCATACTGTGACACCATGGATAGACACTGTAGAGCAATTACGACGCTATGCTGATGAGTATGATATTAACCCTAAGAAATGGCATCTGGTAACTGGCTCTAAGAAGGAGATCTATGATCTTGCACGTAATTCTTACTTCGTTGAGAAAGAAATCGGCTTGCAATTAGGTACTGATGATTTCTTACATACGGAAAACTTTATTCTTGTAGATCATCATGGGCATATACGTGGAATTTATAATGGTACTATCCTAAGTGAGTTAGAAAGAATAAAGGCAGACATTTCTACACTAAATAATAACTAAGCTTTGCTCAATAGTTATCTAAATATTCATATATTTGTTTTTTGTAATATGTAAATAGCTGTATTATAGAATATTTAAGTTTTTACAATTAGAAAAATTAAATTTTCAAACAAGCTAAACCGCTCATTATACCGATTTTACGTATATAAATTTTTATATACAACCCAACCTGTACGAGACTGAATAATAGGACTGAATAATTGATTTTTTCAATTTTTTATTGAGTCGGTATTATGATAGATAACTTTGGTGTTACATTGAAGGAGGTAATTTGTAAAAAATTATCAAATTCTCGTATTTCATTATCCAGTGATTCCTTATTGGGTAACTTTCTGAATTCAAATGTCTTTTGCTTTAAGCTAAGTATCATCTTAGCAAGCTGGTCGTTTATTTTTGTAGCGATGGGCCTAAGTACGCAATTGAATGCCCAGTGCACCTTTGTCACCAATGGTACGTTTGATACCGATCTGAATGGCTGGACAGCTAACTCAAGTGTAGTTCAGAACAACGAAAGAGCTGTCTTTAGCTTTGGCACTCTTTTGACTGATGGTGTCTTAGCTCAAACACTCACACTTGTCGAATGTAACAGTTATGAGATGACTGTTGAAATTTCTGAGTTTGGAATAAATCAGCAAGTTGAGATTTATATTGATGGAGTATCTCAAGGTATTTTTACACCCTCGACGCCTTCTCTTGCATTTACAGCTCAGCAAGCCAGTGTCGAGATTAGATTCGAGGATAGAAGTGATGACACCAATGACGGCAATCTCAGAATAGATAATGTTGAGGTTTGTCTTACAAATGATAATGCAGCATCTACCGACCCAGTATTGGAAGTAACGCTGACTGATCCTGCAATAATAGAGACATGTGGAGATGATGCTACTATTTCTGTTATGTTAGAATATGCTGATTCGTACCCAGATCAAGATCTCACAAGTATAGCTGGTACATTAGTCATACCCAATGGAATAACTGCATTAGCTATCTCTAATATCAATGGAGGAGTAGGAACATTTACAGCTCCTGATCAGATCGAAATAGAAGATATGTCACCAGGAGATATCATCACATTTGATATAGAAATCGAAGCGTCTTGTGATGCTCCTGATCCTATGACTTATAGTCTTGAGTTTACCTACGATCCAGTCTGCCCTGGTGCTCAGGTAATGAGTACAGCGGAGTCTAACAATATTACAGTTGCAAGTCCTAATGTTACTATAAGCAATTCTTCTCCTCCATTTTTTAATGGACAGATTGGATTCACACAGATGATTACTAACACTGTGATGAACAGCGGTGATAGCGATGTACGTGACGGTGATTTGACCTACTGTGTTCTTGATTTTGGCAATGGGACATTGACGGACATTACTGTAGGAGGTACCTCTCTGACTGCCGCTGCGAGTAGTCCCGCAGGCCAGACTTGTTATCTTATACCAGGAGATTTATTAGTTGGGGGTACAGTTGATGTGATAGAGACTTGGACAATAACATCATGTGATCCAGCTAATGACAATATCGAAAGAAGAGCAAGTTATGGATGTAATGATGATAATGACTGCCAAGATTTAGCTCAAGCGCAATTCCCAGCAACAACATTAACATACAATGTACCTGATCCCGTAGTTAGTATTGATGTTGATTTTGTAACCAACTTAGCTATTTGTAGCGAACCAGAAACGGCGACAATTACGGTAGAATATAATAACATTCAAGATGTAGACTTGACAGGAGTCACTGTTGACTTAGTCCTCCCATCTAATCTTAATATCACTAATGTAAATTCAGTATCTGGAGGAACAGTAACTCCCACATCTGCAGACAACACTACCATGGACGTGACTGATATGGCAGAGGGGTCTATCCTTGTTTTTGAAGTAGAGATACAATCTGGATGTGTAGATGCTGGAGCAAATCAATCTTTTGATGTTGTCGTATCCTATGATGACTTATGTGAAGGTGAAGTCTCAGAAGCCACTGAAACTACAAATACATTTGTAATGCAAAGTGCTAGCCTCTCCATCATATCGAGTGCCATAGAAGGTAATCTGCAACCTACAATGAATGTATTTGATGCGATACTTGGAATGGCAGATACACTTAAGGTGCCATTGACAAATGCTGGTAATGGAGCAGTTACTGAGTTAGAATATTTTGTGATTAATCCACCATCTCTTGAGATTCAGGATGTACTTATCGCTGGAATGTCACTACCTGTGGCACGGATTAGTGGAGATACAGTTTTTTATACAATAGATATGTCCGTTATTATGAATACAACTCTTGCAGGTGTAATGGGCGATGGTGATGGTTTGTTAGAGCAAAATGAGATACTGACAGTCTGCGAAGTATGGTTAGGTACAGAGTGCCAGTTTGGACAATTAGATCCTATAATGAGAGGAGCAACATTTGGTTGTTATGGAGAAATTTGCGGTGAGAGTAACATCTCTAGCTCAGGAATCAGCTTTAACTTTGCGTCTCCAGATCTTGCGATTTCTGCATATGAGCCTTATACTTATCGACCAGCCTGTTACGATACAGAAAATACAGTCTATGGTTTTGAAATAGTTAATAATGGAATGTCACCGGCTAAAGATATTATACTATTAATACACCAAGAATTCTATGATGGAGCGATCGTAGGATCAAGTTTTGAATATTCTATAGGAGATCCAAATGGTCCGTTTACATCAGCGACGATAGGCACAAGTAATGCTAATACAAATCAAGCATGTGTTAATGGAGATCCAGATAATTATGATAGTGCAGAAGCAGAGATGTTAGATGTCTTCTTACCAGCAGGTGAGACTTTATATTTTAGATATGAGATAGATCATGGTTGCGATTGTAGGGGTTGTGATATTCTTTATGTCTATGGTTCTAACTTAAGAGCTATAGAATGGACAGATCCATGTGATCTTAATTTCTCTGATCAAGATGATATTACTAGACCAAGATTTAACGCAAGATTTTTTGGCTTTGTAGAAGGGGAAAGCGATAGTGACGCTAGCGGCGGATGTGCAAGGTATGCAGTTACTGATCCACAGAATTCTTGGCTTTCTAATACTAATAGGGCTGAGTTCCCTAATGCTTACTTAGAAGTAGAATTGACTTCTGAATGTGGTATGGATATAGATGCTTCTACTATACAATGGGTTGATGCAGATGGCACTATATTCACGCCAAGTATTATAACGGATATCGATAATGGTACAGCAGGCGATGATCAGATTATCGTGAGATTTGGTGATACACCTGGCAATGTATATCCTCCAGGTTTTTCTATAGGGGGAGATACAGGGTTGGAGTTTTGTTATATGCCAGATTGTACAGAAAAGCCAGCAGGGGGTTGCTCGCAGGTATCGAGGTTTACCATCTCGCCATTCTTCGTTACAGATCCTTCTTGTGTTTCTTGTAGAGTCAATGTCGATTGTCCGACTCCATTTCCTATAAGTTATAATTGCCCAGGGTGTGATCCATGTGATGGTATTATACATACCAATTTACAGATTGATAGAATTACATATGGGCTGGAAGATTCAGATAATAATAATGAGCCAGATGGCGGAATCGTGTCTGACCCAAGTACTATAAAAACAAATCGTTTCATCACAGGAGACACTATGAAAGTGTTATTCGAGGGATTAGTAAATGATGATGACATGAGTGAAATTTGGGATATTGCATTTGCAACTATAGATGTCACAACTGATAATTTCTCAATATTAGGTGGTGAGTTACGAGTCTTTGATGCAAGTGCAGGTAATGCCTTATTAACCTGTGATGTTTTATCACAATTTCCTGATGGCACTAAGATGGTTACAGATTTAAGTTCAGATGTTTTGAATACACTTGGTTGTAGTGACTTTGATGGGTTTGAATATCAGGATGGAGATTCTATAAGTCTTTGTGTATTTTATTCAAGTAAGGATGAATTGTTGAATGTCGATTCAGAAGCTCTGACACATAATAGTTGGTTTTATCTATCTGATGATGCATATGCTGAAGGTGATACATTTAGATGTAATTTTCTATTTGAGAATACTCAACAAATTGGAATTAGAAATAATCATAACGATGTTATTTCGGGCAGAAATTTTGGAGGTTGTGATTTATCAAGTTTCTGGTTTAGGTCAGACTTATATTTTGGTGCTATAAGTTTTGATGAGTTTCCTAATGAAGTCAGAAGTCTTGGTACTCCTGATGAAATCTATTTTACAAAACCAACTGATTTTAAATTTAGAAATGA
>CAZBXL010000069.1:9579-19355 GCA_964495785.1 uncultured Saprospiraceae bacterium
CAAGTGTTTTGTTCTCCAACTTTTGAAGTAGAACCCACTACTGAAAACTTTAATTATACCGGTGGACCAATATTAGAAATCACGACTCCATTATCTGTTCTTGAACTTACAGAACCGATGGCTTGCGTGACACTAAATTTGCAAAATTTTACAAACCTTGATGCACCATTTTCATTCATTAATCTTGATGTTCCTACGGGTGGTTTGGTCGTTACTTCTCTTACAGAAATTACAGGAGGCGCATCAGATTTAATTACACCAACAGATTTTGGAATATATCCATTAGGGACGACAGGGTCTTCTAATAGACAATTTGAACTTTGTGTCAATGTTACAGATTGTGATCCGCAAGAGATGCAGTTCTCTGCAGGATGGGATTGCGTAGAGTATCCTACTACAATATTTGAAGCAACATGTTCTGATCCATCTGATCTCTCATTTATTACATTATCTGGGGATTTAGATGGTGAGTTAGTAGTGCCATCTGGAGATATTTCTGTGATGTTATGTGACACTGTTGACTTCGTATTTAGAATGGCAAGTACTCAGCTTGGTAATATAAAAGATGTCGAGTTTGAGTTTACATTACCTAATGATCTTAATTATGTACCTGGAAGTTATGAGTTAGCTTATCCCGTGCCATTTGCAGGAGGTGATACAACATTTGTACATTTCGAGGATCCATTTAATGTTTTTGGGACAACATTAATTGATACGGTTACAGATCATTTTCCTCAATTGGATTCATTTGGACTCATAGGTAGTCCTGGGGCAATTGATAATAGTAATATCATTTTAGCTAGATTCAAGACAGTAACTGATTGCGGATATGCTTCAGGTTCACTACCTACATTTAAGACCAGGGCTGTAGATGCCTGTACTAATCCTACAGTCACAGTGTCAGCACCAGGTGCAAGGGTGATCATTAATAATGCTCTACCAGAATATGAAATCAATGTAGATATAGGAGACCTTACATTGAACCCGTGTCAGGATGATGCGGCAACTATTGATATCGACATGGAGATACTAGCAGACGCTGGAGTATTTACACAAAACTCTGATTCTATCTTTATTACTTTACCTCCGGGTATAGAGTATACGGTAGGTTCTTATATTCCAATAAGTAATGCAAATGGATCGACACCAATCGTTGAGGATGTCAATGGCCAGTCAATATTAAAAATGCCTTTACAAGGTGGTTTAGGAAATGGTGATATCGTCAACTTTGAATTTGATATCATGGCAGTGGACATAGGTCAACTTTGCGAGGTCTATGAAATATTAGTCCAGACACTTTCAGTAAGGTCAGAGATGTGTGGTGCTATGACTTGTGATATAAAAGTAATTAGTGGTAACAAGTCTTCGCCAGTAAGTATACAGAAGCCAGATCTTAAAATTGATGTAGTCAGCTTAGCTTTTGAAACTGCACCTCCGGGACAACTGACCTACACGGTAGACATAACTAATGAAGGATCTGTACCACAACTTTCTGGAGATCCAATTAATATTGAATTGTATAACGATGCTGATGCAAATGGATTCTTAGATCCTTCAGTTGATAATCTTGTTACAACTATTCCAGAGGGTGTGTCTATCTTACCTGGTGAGACGGTAACTATAACAGGAGCTGTAGATCTACCTCCTGACGGTCTTTGTACAGTACTGGCTCAGATATCAAGTGAGACAACATGTACATGTAGTTCAGACGTATCGAATCAGACGAGTGTTGAGATTATTAATGATTTTGAAATGGAGATAGAAGTCTGTAGTGGAGAAAGTACGAATATCGGTCCAGCGGCAATTGGTGGTTATGACTATGAGTGGGTTCCGATAGGCACTGCTAATTTATCAGCGCTTAGTACGACGACGACGACCCCTGTAGACTTTGAATTTGATAATACTACCGGCTCTAACATAGAGTGGCAATATGCATTGAGATCTTCATTCTCAACATGCTTCTCTTTTGATACTTTGAGTATTACACTGTTTCCAAGTAATGATGAAGTTGTTAATCCGCAAGCATGTGAAGGTCTACCATTTACAATACCAGGTCCTTCTATGGGAAGTGATTTCTCTTGGACACCGACGACTAACCTCGATGATCCTAATTCAATGTTCCCAACCTTGAGCAGGGTACCAGCTGGAATGACAACCTACGTATTAGATTATATAGATGATAATGGATGTGAGACGACGCATGAAGTAAATATTACAGCAATTACATGTGCACCAAATACTGCAATTGGAGATACAGTCTGGTTTGATTTGAATGAAAATGGGCTACAAGAAATAGGAGAGCCAGGCATCCCAGGAGTAACAGTTTTTCTATATAATAGTACAAATCCGATACCTGGAAACCAAATAGGCGTAACCATGACAGATGCTAATGGCTTTTATATTTTTGAAAATATACCTGCAGGAAATTATGTTGTCGGCTTCGAATTTCCTGATGGATTTGTACCTACTTCTACAGATACGGGAGGCGATGATACAATAGATAGTGATGCAGACATGGGGACTGGACTCACCGGTGCTTATTTCATACCCAACGGTATGGCTAACCTAACTGTAGATGCAGGATTTATACCTGATTGTTCATTGGATATTGAGATTGTTGATATCGGAGAATGTACCTTCCTCGATCCAGGACAAGAACGTGAAGTAACTATAGATGCCTCATGGTCAGGTGCAGTTTATACAAATGACTTTTTGGGAGGTGTAGATACAATAGAAATTAGTGTACTTGGACAGTTATTGAAAATAGGAGTAGATGAAATCGATGGAGAGGAGTCGATAACATTTATAATGCCAGGAGGCACTACATCACAAGATATTATTGCTACTGCATCATTCCAGCTGGATCCAGACTGCACAGCTATAGATGAAGTGCTCGATGTGAGTGCCTGTATTTATGACATAGCGTTGATTAAAACGCTCCCTGCAGGATTTACACCTCAATACAACAGCCTTGTACCCTATACAATTACTGTAGAGAACCAAGGAGCTCAGCCATTGAATAATGTAAAGATTACAGATATATTACCAGCTGGATTTACATTTGATGTTGCTGATAATCCTGGCTGGATGGAGCCTTCTCCAGGTATGCTCATGTATACTGTGACTAATATACTGGATCCTACGGAAGTTCTTGATATTCCTCTCAATGTGACCTTGATCATGTCTAATGATCCAGAAGCATATCTCAATATTGCAGAGATTACATCATTCACCGATACATTAGATGTAGACAGATCAGAACAAGACATTGATAGTACGCCGGATTCTGATTTTACAAATGATGCAGGTGGTCTTGTTGATAGTGGTTCTGATAACGCATTGAATGGAGACGGTACTGGAGCACCTGGTGATAACAACCCCAATACTGATGAGGATGATTCTGATCCAGAACTTTTAGAGATCGTAGATCTGGCTTTACAGAAAAATATAATAACACCAGGACCATATAGTTTTGGTCAGACCATAGTATTCGAAGTAGTGGTATTTAATCAAGGAAATGTTGATGTTCAGAATGTGATTGTTAATGATAATTTGCCTGCTGGTTATATTTTTGCTTCTACTAATGATCCTCTTGTTTGGGCTCATTCTGGGGGAGTTGCGACAACAACTATTGCTGGTCCGATACCTGCATTATCGAGTACAACTTTACAGATAGAAGCAATCATTCAGATGGCAGGGTCAGGAGACTATGTCAATGTTGCAGAGATCGAAAGTTTTGAAAATACTAATGGAAATAATATTACCTCAAGAGATGTAGATAGTACAGCTGATGATGATCCTACTAATGATGGGGGAGGTCTGCCTAATGGAGAAAGTGATGGAGCTATAAACGGAGATGGTACAGGCGCTGTAGGTGCCGATGATGCTGCGATTGATGAAGACGATATGGATGTTGCTTTTATTTCAATTCCACTTCTTGAAGTCGAAAAAACGACAACAAGTATTACTGAAGCAAGCAGTGGTGTAGTAGGAAACTTCGATGCTACTTTCCAAATAGAAATGGCCAATGAAGGAACTACAAAATTAAATAATATTAAACTTCAAGATGATCTTGTAGAACAAATTGGTGGAACATTTATCGGAATTGTAACACCTCCTTCAATCATTGCATCCAATGCTACAATGAACCCTACGGTTAATCCAGGATATAATGGTGCTGTGATTGATAGCATATTTACAGGAATAGATGGATGTCTTGGTGTAGGAGAAGCAATCAGTGTAGAGTTTACAATAGAAATCAGTGCTCTGTCAGGAGCAGATGTTAATGAAGCTGTTGGTATGGCAATAGATTCACTTGGCGTAATGGTTATGGATCAGGATACTGCATTGATCATGGTACCTACCTGTTTTTTAGAAGTAGAATGCCCCCTTCCAGATCAAGGTACATTTGAATGCATCGGGGATGTCCCAGCTGCAGCGACTGATGTTGCATCGTTTAATGCTATAGATTCTGCTGCAGATATTGAGAGTTTCTGTAGTGAGCCTCAGGTATCTGTCGAAGAGAGGATTAGTGGAACTGGATGTGTTAGTGATCCTACTATTATAGAAAGAAGGTATACCATTACAGATCCAGGAATGGATCCGATCGGTGAACAAGTCGTCACATGTACAGTAAGGTATACAGTGGTAGATAATATAAAGCCGATTATTATGGTGCCGCCTGGTAATCTTACAGTGGATTGTTCAGTGGAAGGAACAGAAGAATTGATTGAAAAATGGATTTCAGATTTTGGGGGAGCACAAGCTGTGGATGGTTGTAGTCGTTTGACTTTTAATTTCGAGGCGACTGGGACACTTGTTGTCGAATGCGCTGGAGCATTTACTCAGGAATATACATTTACAGCAACAGATGAATGTGGTAATAGTATTTCAGAAAAAGCATACCTTAATAATATAGGGCAAGAGATACCTGATCCTGATTTTAGTCTTGCCGAAGAAGTTTGTTGGGACGGTATTCCTGGATCACTTGTTTTAGAGGCATCGTATACACCTTCTACCGGAGCTAGCGCTCAATGGACAATTGATCCAAGATCAGCTAACGTATTAAGTGAAAGAGGAGTATTAACCGTCAATGAATCTGGGACATTTGAGATTTGTGTTACTGAATTTGTTGTATTCCCTGATTGTGCTACAGCAGGAGAAGGCAGATGTGTACGAGAATATTGCCAGTCAATTACAATTACAAATAGTACAGATATAGATCCAAGTTGGGAGGCTATAGGTCCATACTGTGAGGACGAAGGTGTAGTAGACCTTACCGCTTTAGTGACTGGAGATTCTGGTGGAGTGTTCAGCGGCATAGGTGTGAGTGGTACCCATCCAAATTATACTTTTGATATTGCTATTGCTGGTGCAGGAGTTCATGATATTTGCTATACAATATCTTCAACATCTGGTTGTACTGCAGTACAGTGTAACTCTGTTGAAATCTTCGAAAGTGTAAATGCGACTATCAATGATGTAGCTTTAGACTGTAATGCCAGTTCTGCTGGACAATTGAGTTTGTCCTCTTTATTTGGAAGTGCTACCACCACAGGTGGAACATTCAGTATTGCAGGAACGACTGCCTTTACTGCACCATGGATTAATGAAATTGATTATGATAATAGCGGGACCGACAATGCTGAATTTATAGAGGTAGCAGGACCTGCAGGATTTGACTTGAGTACATGTGACTTGGTGCTTTATAATGGAAGTAATGGTTTGACTTATGGAACAATAGCACTTTCTGGTACTATTCCAAATGAGGCAGGTGGAGTAGGTACAGTATCAACTGGAACATTACCAACGAATAGTCTTCAGAATGGGTTAGAGGGAATTGCTTTAGTATGCGGTGGTACCGTTATAGAATTTCTTTCATATGAAGGAGTTTTGACTGCAGTTGATGGACCAGCTATGGGTATGACAAGTACAGATATTGGAGTGATTGATACTGGACTTACTGCAACAGCTCAGAATACTCAGAATGGTCCAAGTTCTGGATCTGTGTGGACGCTTTTAGCGTCTACTGAAGGGACTCTTAATACAAGTGCTGGTCAAGGATTCGGTGCTGCAGGTGCTGATGGGGAGGTAGTCGGAGGTAATGTGTTACAGTATAATGAACCAGGATGCTTTGAAATTACGTATTCTGTATCAGCATTCGATGGTGCTTCAGGAAGTTGTGTATCGATAAACAATGCATTCGTATTGATTCCGGAGCAACCAGAGCCAGCATTTCAAATTCAAGATGCAATCTGCCTCAGTGCAGGTGATGCCCCTGCGGTTTTAACAGCTACATTGATGAGTCCAAGTTATATCAATACGCCAGTGGTGACTTGGTCAGTGAATACAAGTAGCTTAACAAATGCTACAGCTACAGTCGATGCGAACGGAGAAGTTATGATCACTCCGACAGGCGGAAATGTAAGTGGTACAATAGCTGTAACATTAACAGAAGAAATAACAAATCCTGCTTGTGGTACATTAGCTCCAGTAGTTTGTGAGGTGAGTGAAACAATGGTCATCACTGTACAAGATGGTACAGCTTTAGATGCATGTTTTACTGTGACTGATAATGCTCCATGTATCGGAGAGACTATAAACTTAGTAGCGAATACTTCTGGAGGTGTATTCTCAGGAACCGGTGTTACTGATGATGGCAACGGTTCTACAGGTTCTGTGTTAATCACTACCTGCGATATTGTCACAGTAACTTATACGCTTTCTACAACAAGTGGTTGTACTAATTCTTGTTCTCAGAGTATCATACCGGATATGACACCTCCTGTAAATGTAACTCCACTAGCTACAACAGTTGAATGTGATGGATCAGGAAACAGTGCTCAACTTACAGCCTGGTTAGCAGGATTCTCTGCGACCTCTAATTGTGGGACACCGACAACCTCAGTTCAACTGATTAGTTCGATACCAAATTGTGCAAATAGTACGACGCTATCATATCAGTTTAATGCTGTTGATGCATGTGGAAATGTCACTACAACATTTAGTAATTTTTCTATAGAAGATACAACAGCACCGACATTAACATTGCCAGTAGCACCTGATAATGTGGACTGCTCTATTGATGGGGCAGCAGCACTTGATGCATGGATTAACTCAGCAAGTGCAAGTGACGATTGTAGTGATGTGACACTCACAGTAGCATTAATTAATACAGACCAAGTTTGTAATGGTACAAATTATACTGAAAGTCTTTATGAGTTTACTGCAGTGGATGAATGTGGTAATACAACAACAGGAAGAGATATATTTACAGTAACAGATATCACTGCGCCAGCGATCACAGCTCCGTCTGATCTAATGCTTAATTGTGGAGATGACTTCTCTGCGGCCTTAGCAGCGTGGTTACAAGATTATACAGTATTAGAAGTTTGTCAAGTAACTACAGTCGTAAATGACTTTGATGGTACACTCCCAGATGTGTGTGGTGGATCAGAAACAATCATATGGACAGTAACTGATGAGTGTGGCGTTACAGCAACGGCAAGTGCTGATATTATTATCAGTGAAGATACAACAGGCCCTATGATGACATGTGTACCTGAGTATACATTTGCTGTTGACGTAGATGATTGCGGAAGTAATATTGCAATTCCACTACCATTTGCAACAGATTGTAATGGAGTAGCGAGTATCACACAGACATCACCTGCCCCTAATGTTGAATTTCCAATAGGAACGACAACAGTTACATTTACAGCAATAGATGATTGTGGTAATGCTTCTACCTGCACAACGGATGTCATAGTGGTAGATACTCAGAACCCTGAACTCGTCTGTCCTCCAAGTATTAATGTCTGCAATGATGCAGGAGCATGTAGTTGGACAAGTGATGCATCCGTAAATCCATTGACATCTGACTGCGGCGCTACGACACTTTCGTATACCGTAACAAATCCTGATGGATCAACTGCAACAACTGCAATGATAGAAGGATATGTTTTTAATATTGGATCAAGTATAGTAACAGTAACAGCGACTGATAATGCAACACCAACGAATACAACAACATGCAACTTTACTGTCAATGTAGAAGATTGTGAGGCACCGATATTGACGTGTCCAGATGATGTGATTACAGAATGTGGTAATGCAACACCTACTGGTCCTGTGACTACGGGAGCGTTAGTATGGAATCATAATGGCGGTTCACCTAGTGGTACAAGCTATGCAGGTGATAATAACTCGAATGGTTTAGTAAATGCAACTAATGACATCACCTTTGGTGATGGTCTTACATTATTAGATAACAATGCTAATCCTACAACGATACCAAATGGAACAACTTTCGAGCATGTGTTGACAGGTGTAGAGACTGATAATTTTATGAGTGCAAGAGCAGTTGATGACTTTGCAGAAGTTTGCTTTACGATGAATGTAAAATCTACCTTGGTCAGTATACAAGAAGGACTTGTAACGACAGCGATGGGTGGTTCAGCAGCTGGAAGTTTCCAAGTTGCAGCAGAGATAAGCTCGGATGGATTTACCTCATCCGCTTTATTGTATCAAGATGCTATGATGGGTGACCCTAATGCTGCAGGAGAATATCAAGTAATTTTTGAAAATACAAACTTTACCCTTGATGCAGGTTCTACATACTGTGTACGATTCTATTTCTATGATGAACAAAACAATGCTGCATTAGCAAATAATACACCACTACCAGATAATACAATTGCATTTGATGACCTAACTCTAAGTTTAGAAGAATGTCCGGTAGATCCAGATCTGGCAAGTTTCCTAAGTGGATTTTCAGTGAGTGATAACTGTCCAAATGTGGCTGTTACGAATGAATTGATTTCGACAACAAATGGATGTGGTGATACGCAGACACAACTTTATCAATTCACTGCAACGGACGCTTCAGGTAATCAAGATATCTGCTATGCAACTTTTACAATAGAAGATACAACAATGCCTGACATCGATACACCTGCGGCAAATATGACAGTCGAATGTGATGGCAACGGTAATGTTGATGCATTACTTGGATGGTTAGAAAATAATGGTGGAGCTGTTGCTTCTGATGATTGTGGTGATAATATTGTTTGGACAAATAACTTTACAACTTTACTCTCTTCAGGATGTGGAGATACAGGTGCATCGACAGTGACATTTACTGCAACAGATGACTGTGGTAATACAAATACAACAATTGCAACTTTTACAATAGAAGATACAACGGACCCTGTGATTGTCTGTCCTCAAAACATTACACTACAATGTAATGATCCTACAAATGAGGCAATTATCGAAACATGGTTAGGAGTTGCAGCAGTAACTGATGATTGCAGTTCTGTGACGATTTCAGATAATTACCCAGATGTATTCGTTCCAGCTTGCGGAGGTACAGGATTCTACACCGTGACATTTACAGCGACTGATGCATGTGGACGTACTTCTGCTTGTAACGGTATGATTACAATTGAAGATAATAACGAGCCAGAATTTATTATAAGACCACAAGACTTAATTGTCGAATGTGATGGAACAGGCAATAATGGAGCTATTGCAAATTGGATTGCAATTAATGGTGGTGGAGTAGCAGATGATGCTTGCGATGCTATGTTAACTTGGTCAGCAATCCCAGGTGCTGCAATTATAGATTGTGGAGGAGCAAGTGAGACACCTTATACATTTACAATTACGGATGATTGTGGTAATGTCAGTATCGCTATAGCGAGCGTTATTATTGAAGACGAGACAGCACCTATTTTGACTATTCCAGCAGATATAACGGTAGAGTGTTCTGTCGC
>CAZBXL010000070.1:0-3496 GCA_964495785.1 uncultured Saprospiraceae bacterium
ATAAGCTCATCGGGAGGTATCAGTCACCGAGTTATGATGATTTTATTTGGGGTGGAAATGTGTAATACGATGTTCGTTGTAATGCGTTGGAAGTCTTACAATCCAATTGCATATTGACTACCTTTTCAGACTCTACTTGACAGTATATTATTAACAAATCTCTCCATCTCTTCAGCCTTTTGTGTTCCGATACATATTTTCTTGCCATTCTTAAGTTCTAATGCTAAGCCTATTTGTCCATCGACATTATACACTGTCCCATACTTTGTCCACATTCTAATTCCAAATCCGCCAACAAATCCATAGTTGAGTACTTCCGCAGTAGCGACCTCATCCCAATTAATTTTTTTCTTTCTGAAAGGGAAAAACTGAATAACAATACCATCCTTATCAATCAGAGTCTTCAACTCAAGAAAATAAAACAATAAGACTGTAAGCCAAGGAAGAATAGGAGCAATAGACAGTTCTGTATGAGAAAGATTTTGTTCACCATAATCCATGGTAAGCGAGAAAATTGTAATAGCTAAGGGGATACCCAATATAAGTCCCCACAACCATAGTTGTCTAAATTTCTGTTGTTCCTTAAAAGTATTAATCATAGATCTTATGAATAGATTCTATAGTGAAATGAAAGCTACATCGACTTAAATATAGATAAAGGAAGGTAATATTGTTAATTCTGGCAATTTGCACCAATAAAACACAACAAATTTGACAACAAAACTAATAATCGTTAGTTTTATACTAACAAACGTTAGTTTCAATTATGTCTACAGAATTTCATAAAGTCACAGTCTCCGATATAGAGAAGAATACAGCAGATTGCTCTATCATCACATTAGACATTCCAGATACAATACGTGGACATTTCAACTTTATACAAGGACAATATCTAACATTTAAACAAGATATAAATGGAGAAGATATTAGACGATCTTACTCTCTATGCAGTAGTCCAATAGATAATGAGTGGAAGGTAGGTGTCAAGAAAGTGCCAGAAGGAAGATTTTCTACTTTTGCTAACGATAGATTAAAAGTGGGTGACACATTAGAAGTCATGCCGCCAGCAGGTAACTTTTATGTAAAAGTCGACCCAGAAAGAAAAAGTAATTACGTCGCTTTCGCAGCGGGGAGTGGCATTACACCGATGCTATCAATAATAAAAACACACTTAGCCTCAGAGCCTCATTCGACATTCAAGCTATTTTATATTAATCAGAAAGTAAGTAGCATCATACTCAAAGAAGAACTCGAAGCTCTCAAAAATATATATTTAGATAGATTTGAAATATTTCACTTTTTAACAAGACAGCAAAGAGGTATTCCACTATTTGATGGTAGACTGGACGAAGAAAAATTGGAAGTTATTTTTAAGACCTTATGTGATACAAATAATATAGATCATTATTTTAGTTGTGGTCCTGAGGCAATGATATTTCTCGTCAAAGATTTTTTAGTAGCTAAAGGTGTCAGCACAGACAAAATTCACTTCGAACTTTTTGGTACGTCATCAGATCAAGCTGACAATAAGAAAAAAGAACTCAAGTCAAAACTACAAGGAAAGCAATGCCATTTGACAATAACAGAAGGTGGTAAGACTATGGACTTTAACATGGAGCAAGGCGCTGATAATATACTCGACGCAGCACTGAATAATGATGCCGATTTACCATTTGCTTGCAAGGGAGGTGTATGTGCTACCTGCAAAGCCAAACTAATATCCGGTGATGTGGACATGCTGCTCAGTTACGGACTAGAACAAGATGAGATAGATCAAGGTTACATTTTAACTTGTCAAGCACTGCCGACTTCAGAAAAAGTCGTCGTAGATTTCGATATATAAATTACAAACTGAAAAATAAAAATTCTAAAATATGTCTCCAGAAATAAATTTAGAAAATGCATTCCAAGCTCGCATCGATGATGATCAAAAGATCGAACCGAAAGATTGGATGCCAGAAAAATATAGAAAAACGCATATCAGACAAATCTCTCAACATGCCCACTCTGAGATTGTAGGTATGTTACCCGAAGGTAACTGGATCACCAGAGCTCCTTCGCTTAAGAGAAAATTGGGTCTTTTAGCTAAAGTCCAAGATGAAGCAGGACACGGCCTATATCTCTATTCAGCGGCAGAGACATTAGGCATCAGCAGAGACGAGATGTTCGATCAGTTGCATACAGGCAAAGCGAAGTACTCATCTATATTCAATTACCCTACTCTATCGTGGGCTGACATAGGTGCTATAGGTTGGCTTGTAGATGGTGCTGCCATCATCAACCAAGTGATGCTTACAAGAACATCGTTTGGCCCATATGCTAGAGCTATGGTAAGAATCTGTAAAGAAGAATCATTTCACCAAAGACAAGGTTATGATATCATGCTGACTCTATGCCAAGGTACGCCAGAACAAAAAGCTATGGCACAAGATGCCCTCAATAGATTCTGGTGGCCATCACTGATGATGTTCGGACCAAGGGATGAAGACTCGCCTAATACAGAACAATCTGTCAAATGGAAAATTAAAAGAAAAACAAACGACGAACTCCGTCAACAATTCATAGACATCACAGCACCTCAAGCTGAGTATTTAGGTATTACTATTCCAGATCCAGACCTAAAATGGAATGAGGAAAGAGGACATTACGATTTTGGAGAAATAGACTGGGAAGAATTCTGGACTGTCGTCAAAGGCAACGGCCCTTGCAATAAAGAAAGGATCGCGGCTCGTGTCAATGCGTGGGATGGTGGTGCTTGGGTAAGGGATGCAGCATCCAAGTATGCGGAGAAGGAAGGGTTGAAAGAGAAAGTCGAAAAAAACTTAGTTGCATAGTTTTATTCCTTGGAAAGGTTCAAGGGAGTAAGGGAATAAAGATATAAAGGAGTAAGGTCAATTGTAAATAAAAAAAATTCTAATGGGTAATTTTCGGGAACTCAATGTTTGGAAGAACTCAAAAGCTGTTGCGGTTGATATCTACAAGTTAGTTAGAGAAAACGGAGATTTATCAAAAGACTTTAGACTCAGAGATCAAATTACAAGTAGTGCAGTTTCTGTTCCAAGCAACATCGCTGAAGGTGATGAATTAGATACTCATAAGCAGGCGATCAAGCATTTCTATATTGCAAAAGGATCATGTGCTGAGTTGATAACTCAATTAGAAATTGCAAAAGAAATAAATTTCATAAACGGTCAAGATGCTAATAAATTAATTGATAGATGTCAACAAATTTCATCAATGTTATTAAACCTAATTAAAGCAAGATCAAAATTCATTAAGCAAACAAATAGAAATTAAAAGGTTAATAAATAATATCAAAGCAAGTGATTCCTTTAATCCCTTAATTCTTTAATCCTTTAATCCTTTTCTTTAAAAATAAAACACTATATAAATGGACTCTAAGAACCTCGACACCTCAAAACCTCAAAACCTTGACTCCTCGACTTCGTCGAACGAATGGCCCCTATTCGAAATCTTCATCCGATCAAAAAATGGC
>CAZBXL010000070.1:3596-6441 GCA_964495785.1 uncultured Saprospiraceae bacterium
TGTGGGCATGGACCTAACTTAGAAACGGATATTGCTCTGACCAACATTTCCTTAGACCTATTCGGTGAAGTGAGAAATTTATTTCAGTATGCAGCTAAAGTAAAAGGTGATGATATGACTGAAGATAAGATCGCTTTCTTAAGAATAGAAAAACAATATAGAAATACGATACTGGTAGAGCAAGGGAATGTAGATTTTGCTTACGTTATTACTCGCCAGTTTTTCTTTGATGTCTACCACCATCTATTATTAGATAAATTGCAGAATAGTAAGGATACACAAATTGCAGCAATCGCTACTAAATCAATAAAGGAATCCAGATATCATCTCAGGTTTTCATCGCAATGGATGAAGAGATTAGGAGGAGGGACTGAAGAAAGTCACCGAAGATTACAGGACGCTGTAGATCATCTCTATCCTTACACCAAGGAGTTATTTGTACCTACAGATATAGAAACAGAAATGGCTCAATCAGGAATAGGTGTAGACCTTCCTGAAATAGAAAAGTCTTTTCATGAGACTGTTAACCAAGTAATTTCAGAAGCAAAAATATCTACAGAAAACCTCCAGCAAAGATATGCTCAAGGTAAAAACGGTAGACATACAGAACAGATGGGTTACATACTCAGCGAATTACAATTTATGCAACGTACTTATCCTAATATGCAATGGTAGAAGGTCTTGTAGTTATCAAGAATGATACGATCTTAGATGCTTTGACAGCGGTTACAGATCCTGAGATTCCAGTATTATCTATTATGGATATGGGAATTATCAGAGATGTCACAATTCAGGATGATCATGTACATATTAAAATTACACCTACATATACTGGCTGTCCTGCAATGGATACCATAGCGGTTGATATCAAGTCAGCGATTAATCATGTAGGATACGAATGCGATGTAGAACTTGTACTTTCTCCAGCATGGACTACAGATTGGATTACAGAAAACGGTAGAAAAAAACTCGAAGAATACGGAATAGCTTCACCACTTAGTGAAGAAAAGGACAAACAAGCTCTTCTTGGCAAAAGAGTCGTCACTTGCCCTCAATGCCAATCAAAAGAGACAGTCATGATTAGTCAATTTGGATCTACAGCGTGTAAGGCCTTATTCAAATGTGAGTCGTGCCTTGAAACCTTTGATTATTTTAAGTGCCTTAAGTAGACATAGATTCTAGTCAAGTCTAAGATTTATACAATTAAAGTCTTGACTATTGTTCACATATATGTTAACTTGCATTTGTGAATGAATTACGTGAATTAATATTCTTTAAAAAAATATTCCTCGAATTCTACTTGAATTCAGAACCAGGAGTACAAAAGAAATACGATCACGTTTTTATCATCTTAAAACAAGCTGAAAAAATACCGATTAAGTTTTTTAAGAAAATTTCAGGGTCTAAAAAACTTTTTGAAATTAGGGTTGAATATCAATCCAATATATATCGGACGTTTTGTTGTTTTGATGGATTGAACTTAGTTATACTTTTTAACTCATTTCATAAGAAAACTACAAAAACTCCAAAGAATCAAATTGACAAAGCTGAGAAATTATTAAAACAATATTTCGATGAAAAAAAATAAAATAAATATCAAAAACATTACTACTGCTTCTCAACTTTTAGATGCGAAATATGGGAAAATCGGGACTAAATCAAGAAATGAATTTCAAGAAGAGGCACAAAGATTTTATATCAGTGAAATGTTAAAAGCTGCTCGTAAAGAAGCCAATTTAACACAATCTGAATTAGCAGAAAGAATTGGCACCAAAAAGAGTTACATATCAAAGATTGAAAATCAGAAAGGAAACATTACAATCGAAACGTTAATTAAGATATTTGAATCAGGCCTCCAAAAAAGAGTTGGGATTTCAATAAGTTAATGTATAATATTCTATTAATAACAAGAGATATTCGAACATTTCTCTTCCTTCCTCAGAGAAGCGACCGGTATCATCATCAGCTTGCCATACGTCTCCGCTATTATATTGTGAAACTCTGAGACAACTAATAAATCTCAAATGATTGATTAAATTTACTCAAGTGAATTAAATCCCAATAAAAAATAAAATATGTCAGAAAGTATCCTCCACGAAAAAATAGGACACATAGCTAAAATTAGCTTCAATAGACCAAAAGTGTTTAATAGTTTTGATCAAGAGTCAGCACTGCGTCTACTTAATATTATGGAAACTTATGAGGCAGATGACGATGTGAGGATTATTTATCTGACGGGTATTGGTAAAGCTTTCTCTGCTGGTCAGGATCTCAATGAAATAATATCTGGAAAAATTCCGCTTGAAGAAATTGTGGAAAAACATTACAACCCGATTGTCCTACAGATATACAACTCTTCTAAAATATACGTCGCAGCAGTCAATGGCGTTGCCGCCGGAGCTGGCGCAAATATTGCTTTAGTATGTGACATGACCTTGGCAACAGAATCAGCTACTTTTATACAAGCATTTAGCAAAATAGGATTGATACCTGATTCTGGAGGCACCTATGTTCTCCCACGATTAGTGGGATTTCAAAAAGCACTTGGACTTGCTCTTACAGGCGATAAAGTAAGTGCTCAAGAAGCTGAAAGATTAGGAATGATATATAAGTATTTTTCTGATGACAGCTTCGAAGAAGAAACCTGGAAGATGGCAGAAAAACTTGCCAGCCTACCACCGATAGGATTGTCATATACCAAAAAACTGTATAACATTGGAATTTGTAATAATCTCGAAGATCAACTACATCAAGAAATGGTCTACCAAAACAAAGCAGGTGTCACTGAAGATTATCAAGAATGTGTTAATGCGTTCTTAGAAAAAAGAAAACCAGTTATCAAAGG
>CAZBXL010000070.1:6541-19134 GCA_964495785.1 uncultured Saprospiraceae bacterium
ATTATCAAGAATGTGTTAATGCGTTCTTAGAAAAAAGAAAACCAGTTATCAAAGGGAAGTAACGGAACAGGTTTACGGTTTACGGGGGTAAGGTATACAAAGAGGAAAGGGATTAAGGGATTAAGGATAATTTTATTGAATCAAGTCTTGATCTAAAAAAGTACATTAAGGCAATGAGGTTCTAAATTGTAAAGAGCATCATACTCCAAGGAAGTATTTTTCTGATGGAAGATCTTGTTGAGATTATAACTGGCATTTTGATTTATAAAATATAATAAATGAATGTAGGCGTAATAGGAAGTGGAACTATGGGTAGTGGTATTGCACAGATTGCAGCCACTAATAACTGCAATGTCAAGTTGTATGACATTAACAATGAGGCCTTAGCAACAAGTAAAAATAAACTTGAAAAAATTCTCAATAGATTAATAGAAAAAGGTCGCATCGATGAGAATACAAAATCAACGATACAATCTAACATAACTTATGTCAATGATCTCAATGAGTTAAGAAATAGTAATCTTGTCATAGAGGCTATCATTGAGAACTTAGATATTAAAAAGAAATTATTTTCAGAGCTTGAATCTATTGTCTCTGACTCATGCATACTTGCATCTAATACCTCCTCATTATCTATTACATCGATTGCTGCAGCATGTACGCATGCTGATAGGTTCATAGGTCTCCACTTCTTTAATCCTGCTCCATTGATGAAGCTTGTCGAAGTAATCCCTGCGATTCAGACATCGAAGGATACACTTGACAAGTCTCTTTCTATCATAGATAGTTGGGAAAAAATCACTGTGATTGCAAAAGATACACCGGGATTTATAGTGAATAAAGTAGCCAGACCATTTTACGGCGAGGCCACTAAAATCCTGGAAGAACAAGATCCTACTGAATCCAATATGAGACAGATAGATTTAGCAATGAAATCTTTAGGCTTTAGAATGGGTCCATTTGAATTGATGGACTTTATAGGTAATGATGTCAATTACACTGTGTCAGAAACCGTATACAAAGCCTTTTATTATGACGGCAGATATAGACCATCATTAGCTCAGAAAAGATTATCGGAAGCAGGATATCTCGGAAAAAAAACCAATAGAGGATGGTATGAATATGAATCAGGTGCTATAGTACCTGACAGCATTCCTGATCTTGAGTACATAAATAAAGTAGGTAATAGAATTCTAACTATGCTGATCAATGAGGCCGCCGATACCTTATTCAGAAAGATTGCAACAAAAGAACACATAGACTTAGCTATGACCAAAGGTGTCAATTATCCCAAAGGATTATTTGCTTGGGCTGACGAGATAGGCATACAATCATGTGTAGATACTATGGATGGCCTATACGATCTCTATAGAGAGGAAAGATATAGATGTAGTCCTCTTCTGAGAAAAATGGCTACACAAAATGAAAATTTTTATCAAGAAAAAATATAATTGCTATGGCTAATAAATTAGGTAATTACCTCAATGGAAAATGGATAGAAGGTGACGGAGCAGGTGCTCCTCTTTTTAATTCTGTTAACGGTCAAGTAGTCGCTACTGCAACAGCTGATGGTATAGACATCGCCTCTGCATTAGATTACGGCAGAACTATAGGATCAAAAGTCATCAGAAGAATGACATTCCATGAGAGAGGTATGATGATGAAAAAACTGGCATTATATCTCACTAAAAGAAAAGAATCTTTCTACGATATTAGTTATAAAACAGGCGCTACGAGAGGTGACAGCTGGATAGATATAGAAGGCGGTTTTGGAAATCTATTTGCCAACGCTTCGTTAAGAAGAAATTTTCCAGACCAAAATTATCATGTCGATGGCGATGCTATTGATTTGTCTAAAGGAGGTCCATTTATGGGACATCATATTATGGTACCTAAACGAGGAGTAGCAATTCATATCAATGCTTTTAATTTTCCTATATGGGGGATGCTTGAAAAATGTGCTGTAAATTGGATGGCAGGTGTTCCTGCATTAGTCAAACCAGCAACTGCAACAGCATATCTTACAGAAGCCGTAGTAAGAGAAATCATTGCCTCTGGTATTTTACCAGAAGGGGCACTACAACTTGTCTGTGGATCTGCGAGAAATATTCTTGATGACGTACAATCTCAAGACGTCGTTACATTTACGGGATCGGCTTCTACTGGTAGATTACTTAAATCTCATAAACAGATAATAAATGAATCTGTGCCATTTAACATGGAGGCAGATAGTCTTAACTGTTCTGTCCTTGGAGAAGATGCTGCACCAGGCACTCCAGAGTTTAAACTATTCATCAAAGAAGTCAGAAAGGAAATGACTGTCAAGTGTGGTCAGAAATGTACTGCTATCCGAAGAATCATTGTACCTGAAAAATATCTTGAAGATGTCCATATCGCATTAGGTAAAGAGCTTTCAAAAATTAGCATCGGTAACCCACTTTCTAAAGAAGTCAGAATGGGAGCACTTGCTAGTAAAGACCAAGTGCAAGAAGTCAGAGATCGTGTTGCGGAGATAGCAAAGACAGCTGAAATCATTTACGGATCACTTGACAAGATAGATATCATAGATGCATCTTATGAGGATGGAGCTTTCTTAAGTCCGATATTATTGATGGAGAAAGATCCATTTAAAAATACAGCAGTACATGATGTAGAAGCATTCGGACCAGTGAGCACAGTAATGCCTTACAAGTCATTAGATGAAGCTATAGAGTTATCTCAGATGGGTAAAGGATCATTAGTAAGTTCGATAGCAACTTATGACAATGATATCGCAAGAGAATACGCTGTAGAGGCAGCAAGCCATCATGGAAGAATATTAGTTATCAATAGAGACATGGCTAAATATAGCACAGGTCACGGATCACCTCTACCCTATCTTGTACATGGAGGACCAGGTAGAGCCGGCGGCGGAGAAGAGATGGGTGGCATGCGAGGTATTAAGCATTACCTTCAGAGATGTGCTATACAAGGTACACCCACTGTAGTCAGTGCTATCACGGGCATATATCAGCAAGGAGCATCTTATAATGACGACTGCGAGCATCCTTTTAAGTACCACTATGAAGAAATTCAACCTGGCATGTCACTTAAGACACATAAGCGTACATTAACAGACAGTGATATCATTAATTTCTCAAATCTTACTTGGGATCATTTCTATGCTCATACAGATATCACTTCTCTTGATGGAACCATATTCGAAAAAAGAGCCGTTCATGGATATTTTATATTAGCTGCTGCAGCTGGCTTATTTGTATATCCTAATAAAGGACCTGTTGCTGCTAATTACGGATTAGATGAATGTCGATTCTTAAAACCACTCTATCATAACGATACTGTGTATGTAAGATTAACTTGCAAAGAGAAACAAGACAAAGATGTGAGAGGCAAGCAATTTCCCGCAGGAGTGGTCAAGTGGTTTGTAGAGATGTATGATCAGAATGATGAGAAAGTGGCTATCGCTACCATACTGACGATGGTACAGAAAATTTGTCCATTTGATGATATTGACAGATCTTATCTCAAGTCTAAGATTTCTCAATTGAAAGAAGACACTATACCTAAATGGGGAATCATGACATCACAGCATATGATAGAGCATATGGAATACATGTATGATATGGCTATCGGTAAAATCGAGACTGAAATTGCTACCCCTACAAAACACCTTGAAAAATATGAAGACTCATTATGGAATTACATTGCTATGCCTGAGAGAGTTAATCATCCTAATTTAAAGGTCGGAGAGACAGAAGATTTAAGGTATGGTTCTCTTGACGAAGCGATAAAAGCACTATTTACAGCCTATGATAATTATGAAAAATTCTTTGAAGAGAATCCAGGTGTAAAAACTAAAAATGCAGTCTTTGGTAACTTAGATAAGTTTCATTGGGATTTACTAAGTAGAAAGCATTATCACCATCACTTTAAGCAGTTTGGCTTGGTATAATTATTTCTAGCTTAGTTGGAGAATTTGCATTCGAGCTTAACTTATTTTTTTAAGACAGTAACTTCTGAACGAAATAGTTGATCATTTCTTCTATCTGATCTTTCTTCGTGTTAATGCAGTTTGTTATTTCTGTGAGGGAGCAGATCTGATCTGCATAGTAACTATGGTCAATCGACATCTTAATTATTGTAGATGCCATAGCACATGGATATTTAAATTCAGGATTACACTCTTTAACTATAGCCGTAAGATTGGCATTAAGATTACGATAATTAGCAAATAGATTTTCTTTCTCCTCTACAGTTGTCGTCTTATTGAACATGGCTTTAAAAAAATGCTCAACTATTATAGCATGTAATTTTGACTGATCTATAAAGTCTGAAGGATTAGGAGCAGAAGGTCCGTTAACGATAGTTTTGATGGCATTTCTAAGTCTAAGCTCAGGATCTGTTACATTACGTGTATCTATCTCTATTAGATAGTTAAGATAATCCCAGTACCATGAACATAAGTATACTAATAGCATATGCTTATTCTCAAAGTATCTGTAGACAGAAGCCTCTGTAGATTGCATATCCTTAGCCAAGTTCCTGAAATTAAAACAATGATACCCAGTCTCAGATAGAATATCTATACTGTGTTTAATCATCTTCTTACCCAGAGTTGTCTCCATGGGATCTCTTAGATAAGTGTTAGGATGTACAGTAATAGAGATGCTGATTGCCATTATATCAAACTAAAGATTATTAAAAAAACACTATCATTAATATTAGGCAGCTCTTAGGTGCACTAAAGATTTCTTTAGTTTTTTTCTCGCATGATGTATTCTACTTTTTACAGTACCCAGTGGAATATCAAATCTTAGAGCGATCTCATCGTAAGAGAAGCCTTCATAATATAACATGAATGGTTCTTTAAGATTATTAGGGAGATCAGTGATGGCATTATTTATATATTCTACCTGCATGAGGGAATCACCTCCATTTTTTTCTTTATACCTCTCATTATCACCTATGTAACTGATGATATTATCTGTATTAGAGTATCTCGATTTTTTACGGTATTCGTTGATGAAGTTGTTTCTGAGTATAATTGATAACCATGCTCTTAGGTTAGTACCTTTTTTAAAACTACTCTCATTTTTCAATGCTTTATAGACAGTTTCTTGTACTAAATCATCAGCAACTTCGCTTTCTTTTGTGTACTTGTAAGCGATTTTATAGAGGAAAGGAATTTGATCTTGTATAGTCATAATTAGTATTTTTTGCTATTATAATAGTAAAGCTATCATAAATATTGCTTTTACTATAATCTTTTATAGAAAAAACATTAATCTTGATAGTGATTGTCGCATTATGACATTTATAAGAGCTCTATCAACACTTATTACGCTACAGATTTCCTTATTGGATGTAGAATGTCATCTTTTCTTTCTATAATCTCATCAAGATTCATTGCAATGATCTTTTTGTTAAAATCACTTACATCTGCATTTTTTATAGCTTTTCTGTAGACTTGAACAAGTAATGACAACTCAAAGTGGATCTTCCACATGGTCTCTTCCTCAGTAATTGCTAAAGACCTCATCTTAGATATATCACACTGAGGCATAAGATCATACTTACTTTTTATCAGCATGGCGCTGTAATGATTGGTGCAGCTTATGTTGAAATTCCTTAGATCAATGAGAGGTTCAATAAAATTAGGATCATTATTACTTGCTGTAATGACATCCAATTCTTCATGAAATTTTCTGTGTACAGTAATTAATTCCCTAAGTGTATCTGTCTGACTTTTTCCTATAAAATTATAATCATTCATAACAATCTAATTTTCAAGTTTTAACATATATGAATTTAACTATATAATAGTCTTACGTAAGCATAACGCTAATTAGATTGGAAGGGTCGCCTGAAAAACAAAAATTAACAATCTTTTTACATACAAATAATTTACATATAAATGCAAATTACTGATAATCAGTAGATTGTAATAAAAGGCAAATGTTCGAAAAATTATGAAAGAAGTCTATGATCTTTACTTTTATAGCTGGAAATCATCTGAGGTATAGGTAATTCTACCTTCTTTTCTTCCTTCTAAGCTTGGATTTGGCATTGATGACTGCCCTTTTTTGTTGCTTCTTCTTGATATTAAGAAGTGTTTCTGCGAGATCAGGTCTGTGCATGGATGCTAATTTATCTTTAATTGCGACGTAGTTTTCTCGTTTGTACCAAAAGAAGAATAAATGCTGATTTCGCTTTTGGCGAGGTGTTTTAGCTGTATAGATAGGTTTAAGAGTATACGGATGAACTCCCGTGTAATAGATGATCGTCGCCACAGTCATCGGTGTAGGAGTAAAGTCCTGAACTTGCTCAAGTTTAAAACCCATGTCCTTTGTCTCGGCGGCTAAGTTAGCCATCTCCTCATCAGTAGAACCAGGATGGCTGGATATGAAGTAAGGAATAAGTGGCTGTTTTAGCCCATGCTTTTCATTTATCTTATCATATTTTTTCTTGAATTGATGGAAGTGCTTAAACGATGGCTTTCTCATCACCTTCAGAGTAGAGTCAGAAGTATGCTCTGGTGCCACCTTAAGGCGACCACATACATGTCTACTGACGAGCTGATCCATATACTCATCTAAGCTGCCGTCGTTATTCTTATTATAATCATCCACTAAGAGATCATACCTTATTCCGCTACCTACAAATGCTTTTTTCACATCAGGATGCTCATCTACTTTTCTATATATCTCAGTAAGAGGTTTGTGACTTGTATCGAGGTTGCTACACACAACAGGGTGTATACATGATGGAGCTACACAACGATCACAGATCGCTTGTACTTTACCTTTCATCTTATACATGTTAGCAGATGGACCACCGAGATCACTGATATATCCTTTAAAATCAGGCATCGTAGTGATTTGATTTACTTCTTTCATAATAGAAGCTTCTGATCTACTCGCTACAAATTTTCCTTGGTGAGCAGAGATCGTACAGAAACTGCAGCCTCCAAAACATCCCCTATGCATGTTAACTGAGAATCTTATCATCTCATAGGCTGGTATACTACCTCTATTAGCATACTTGGGATGTGGTTGTCGTGTATAAGGTAGATCAAATGATGTATCTATCTGATCCTCAGTCATAGGAGGATAAGGTGGATTAATTATAAGATTATGATCACCGACCCCTTGCAGGAGTCTCCTTGCATTGACCTTATTGGACTCTTGTTCGATGTTTTTAAAATTAGCTGCAAAGGCTGTTTTATTTCTAAGACACTTTTCATGAGATGATAATATGAGGTCTTCCCATTCTTTCATCTTAGGAGGATCTTCTTTTCGAGGATGTAGAAAAGCCGTCTGAGGTACTGTCTTAATAGAAGAGAAAGGCACTCCTTTCTGTAATAAATCTACTATAGTTCTTAATGGCATTTCGCCCATACCATACACAAGCATATCGGCACCACTGAGTGTTAGGATATTGGGAAATAGTTTATCTGCCCAGTAATCATAATGTGTGACTCGCCTAAGGGAAGCTTCTATTCCTCCAATCAATACCGGAGAGTCAGGGAATAATTTCTTGAGAATCTTGGTGTACTCCATAGCTGCGTAATCAGGTCTGAAACCTGACTTACCACCAGCTGTATATGCATCCGTAGATCTACGTCGTTTAGAGGCCGTGTAATGATTGACCATTGTATCCATACAACCTGAAGTCACACCAAAAAATAATTTTGGTTGCCCTAATTTCTTAAAATCTCTAAGATCATCTTGCCAGTTAGGTTGCGCTATGATAGCCACTTTAAGTCCCATGCTTTCAAGAATACGCCCGATGACTGCAGATCCAAAAGCGGGATGATCCACATATGCATCACCAGAGATTAGAATGACATCTAATTCTGTCCATCCTCGTCTCTCGACTTCTTTCTTAGTTGTCGGAAGCCAATCTGTTATAGGTCTTATTGTATTCATTGATTCTTTAAAGGTACTACATGCTGCTATAACTTGCTGAACACATGTAGATTAATTATAATGCCAACTGATGTATTACAAGTTCAAAGGGTATGAAACAAGAAATATGTGAAATAGTTTGAGCTCTTTATATATCCAACAAAGTATTATAGACGTCTTGATCCCCTTCATTAGATTCATAGGAATCTAATTGAGTAAGGTCTCTAAATGCAATATATGTCATTGGATATATCATCGGGTAAGTGACAATTATAGCGACACACAGCCCAATTATTCCCGAGGCTGCTATAAGACCAACAATTAAAAAAAACAAAAACATAATAAATGGATGCTTGAAAAATAGCTTGGCGCTATAACTTATACTATCCAATATTGACATATCAAAAAACATAATGAAGTGACTAGAATAAGATATGGCTAAAGTTAAAAGGACTATAGGAATGATACCTAAAAGAACTAACGGCGATATATCGGTAAACATAGAGGCAATTGCCTCGGGGTCACCTCCTGTCAGTACATCATAATCAAAACCGAATATGAATATAAAAGGAAGTATGATTAGCACAAGTGCTAACAAATACACAGCATAAACTCCTATGATTCTGCCAGCATAATCCGTGACGTCAAAAAAATAAGAAAAATCTGCTCTTTCTCTATTAGCGAGCTTATGTGAGAACAAATAAGCTCCCGCAGTGAGTAGAGGTGTGATAAATAATTGATTGACGATAGAACCTACAAATGGTATTAAGCCGACTACTGATGATACTACAAAAAATATAACTGTGAATGCTATGTAAAGCCCCACTTGTTCTTTCCATAGATCGAAGCCTCTCGATATATAATCTCCAAAATTAAATCTACTTGATGGTATGACTCTGTTGAGATGTTGCTTAGCTCTGCTTGTCATTGGTTGTCGTTTTGATTTGAAAAAAATATAAAAGTGTCAGTTTTTGATTACAAACTATTGACATTGACGGTAACTAATATAACGGTTTTGAACCTTATTGAATAATATAATAATTATTTGACTGCAATAACCGTATCACATATTGAGTAATCTTCAGGGTCGTTAGAAGCTATAATAACTGTCTTGTCTGTTGTATACTTTTTAAGAGTTTTTTGATACCAACTTTTCCTTTGTTCATCCAAGAAGGAAGTGGGCTCGTCCATAATGAGCAGTGGTACATCCATGCAACAAGCAAGGCCAAAACTAAGACGCTGTTTCATTCCCGATGAGAAATTATTAATGGCTTGATTTCTTTCTCTTTTAAGGTCCACTATCTGCAGAAATTTAGTGACATCTTTGGTGAGAAATTTCTTAAATCTATTATAATGCTCATATATTTCAATAGGAGTATATTCTTCGTCTAACTCTGCGTATGCTGCAGACATAGCCACATACTGATAGATGCTATCTCGATTTATTTTAGATCCATCTACGGTGTATGTTATATCTCCCTTAGTGTATGAAAGATAACCCGCTATCATCTGAATAAGAGTAGATTTACCGCTGCCGTTAGGGCCTGTGATGGCTATTTTTTGTTTAGAAGAAATGGTGAGTGAAAAGTCTTTAATTACCCACCCGGTAGTATATCGTTTACTTATATTATCTATGCTGATTAGCATACTTAGTCTGCACTAATTAGACTTTGAAATCCTCTCATTAATCCCCTTTCTGATTGATCTATAAATTCGAGGATAATGGCTCTCTCAGCGCTATCTTCTACCTCAGTACTTATATACTCTATCGCCTTAGAGATGGACCACCCTTTAACAAATAGATATCTGTAGATATCCTGGATTCTATTAATAGAATCTGAAGTGTAGCCTCGACGTTCTAATCCTATACGATTGACACCTACATAAGAAAGTGGTTCTCTTGCCGCTTTGACAAATGGTGGAACATTTTTTCTCACGAGACTACCCCCGGTGATATAAGAATGATCTCCTATAGTTACGAATTGTTGTATCGCTGTCATGCCCCCTATAGATACATATTCACCTAAGATTACATGTCCGGCTATGTTGACTGCGTTAGCGATAATACAATTTTTCTTAATATGGCAATCGTGAGCTACGTGTACATAAGCCATCAGTAATGTATTGTCTTCTACGATGGTCTTACCATAAGCCACTGTTCCTTTGTTGATAGTGACACATTCTCTTATCATCACGTTATCGCCTACCTCTACGGTAGTATCTTCACCATTATACTTGAGATCTTGAGGGTCAGCCCCTACAACTGCACAAGGGAACACTTTTGTATTTTTACCGATCGTGGTATTTCCATAGATAACCGCTTGCGATCCTATCCAGCTACCGTCTCCTATCACAGCATTATCATGTACACTAGCAAAGGGTTCTATCGTTACATTTTTTCCAATGCTGGCATTTTTATGTACGAAAGATTGTGGATGAATCAAGATATTAGGATCTTTTAATTATCTGTGCAGTTAATTCTCCTTCCGATACTATAGATTCTCCTACGTAAGCTGTCCCTTGCATATGAACGATACCTCTACGTATGGGGCTTAGTAATTCCATCTTAAGAAGCAATGTATCTCCAGGTCTGACAACTTTTTTGAATTTTACGTTATCCATTTTTAGAAAATAAGTATCCCACCCATCTGGAGAGTCTACTGTTGTCAATGCAAGAATACCTCCTGTCTGAGCTAAAGCTTCCATCTGAAAAACTCCTGGAAATACAGGATTATCTGGAAAATGTCCTTGAAAAAAATTCTCGTTACTGGTAACATTTTTTACTCCTACGACCTGCTTATCCGTCAGATGAATAATTTTATCTACGAGCAAAAAAGGATAACGATGTGGAATATACGCCTTAACCGCTTCTGTATCAAAAAGTGGCTCGACTGTAGGATCGTATATTGGAAGACCTTTAAGTCTTCTCTTCTTAACCATCTCATCTTTAAGAAATTTTGCAAATGCAACATTCCCAGTATGGCCCGGTCGTTTAGCTATTATTTTTCCACGTATGGGTTTTCTCAATAAGTATAGATCACCTATGAGATCAAGCAACTTATGGCGTGCCGGCTCATTATGGTGCTGCAGTGTCATTCCATTGAGAATGCCATTATCTACGATCATATCTGCATCCACATTGAACTTCTGAGCAAGTGTTTTTACTCTATCAGATGAAAAATCCTTATGCCCAAATATGATAGCATTGTCGACACTTCCTCCCTTGATAGCTCCTTTGGCAGAGAGCTCTTCTAATTCATTAACGAATACGAATGTTCTACTCGGAGCTATTTCTTCACTATAAGATATTTCTGGTCGGTAGACGGCTACTTGTCGGCCTACCTTTGCATTATACTCTATTATGGATGTATACTCATATTCTTCTCCCTCTTTAGGAGGAATATACATGTACTCAGCCTTACTGGTAGGATCTACGAATTCTAAAGTTTTATTGAACTCTATGTATTCTCTGTCTTTATCCTGTTCTACTACACCCGATTTACTAATGGCATCAACGAACGGTGCAGCGCTACCATCCAATATTGGAATTTCTGGACCATTCAATTCTACGAGTACGTTATCTATACCTAAGCCTAAGAAGGCAGATAAAATGTGCTCTACTGTATGTATAATTACTTCACCTTTTTTGATACAAGTACTTCTGTAGGTAGAATCGATATGGGTAATACTTGCAGGGATTGTAGGCTCGCCTTCTATATCTACTCGTTTAAAGACAACACCGGAATCAATGTCTGAAGGATGACAAGTTAATCTAACATCAACTCCTGTATGAAGACCGATTCCTTGGAGTTCAAATTTATGCTTTACTGTACACTGTTTCATATTACTTAGGACCTCTCTCAGCTAACATTTTGAGTTGCTTTTCTAGCTGGTTTATTTTGGCTTGAAGGTCGGGTAAATTCTTGTATATAGCAAAGGATTTGAGATAATTGTCATATTTAATAGCTGGGCTACCATACCATTTGGTATCCTCTTTTTTTGTAGACTTCGTCATCCCGCTTTGCGCTTGTATCAGTGTTCTATCATTGACGTTGATATGACCTACTAATCCGGCTTGTCCTCCTATTTGACAGTTCTCTCCTACCTTAGTACTTCCCGCAATACCGGCCTGCGCAGCTATGACAGTATTCTTACCTATCTCCACATTATGAGCTACTTGTATCAGGTTGTCTAACTTTACCCCTTTTCGGATGAGTGTTGACCCCATTGTCGCTCTATCTATCACTGTATTAGCACCTATTTCTACATCGTCTTCTATGACGACATTTCCAATGTGGGGTATTTTCTTAAAAGTTCCATTTTGCAATGGTGCAAAACCAAAGCCATCAGATCCGACTATCACATTGGAATGAAGAATAACGTTATCACCTATGACAGCATCATTATAAATTTTGACACCCGGATAGATGATACAATTCTTTCCTATCGTAACATTTTTTCCCACGTAAGCATGACTCATAATCATTGTATGCTCACCGATTCTGGAGTTATCATTTACGACTGCAAATGCATCAATACTGCACTCAGGGTGAGTATAAGCTGATTTTGATACAGAGGCAGCTTGCGATATTCTAAATTCAGTCTTATTATGGTCATGAAATATACTAAGAAGGTCAGCTAATGACTCATAGACATTATCTACAGCGATTGTAGGTACGTTAAAAT
>CAZBXL010000071.1:0-18948 GCA_964495785.1 uncultured Saprospiraceae bacterium
AAATTTAATACCCTGCGCCAATGGCACTTCAGTACTATAGTTGATTGTATTAGTCTGACGACGCATATAGGCTTTCCAAGAATCAGAACCAGATTCTCTACCACCTCCAGTTTCTTTTTCTCCTCCAAATGCTCCACCTATCTCGGCACCACTTGTACCTATATTGACATTAGCAATACCACAGTCAGATCCTGCATATGATAAAAACAATTCTGCCTCTCTCATACTCTTTGTCATGATTGCAGACGATAAGCCTTGAGGAACATTATTTTGAATTTTTATTGCGTTTTCAAGACTGCCTTTATATTTCATGATATATAAAATGGGAGCAAATGTTTCATGTTGCACAATTTTGAAGTTTGCACCGACTTCGGCAACACACGGTTTTACATAACAGCCACTACTATAATTTTTGCCTTTAAGAACACCTCCTGGTACAGCAAACTTCCCACCTTCTTCTTTTACCTTTTTTATAGTATCTAAGTAAGCGCTTACGCTATCTTTATCTATAAGTGGACCTACGTGCATTTTAGGATTTAATGGATCTCCTATTTTCAATTGCTTATAGGCTTTGACAAGAATATTTTTCACCTTAGCATATTGTGACTCATGGATGATAAGTCTACGCGTACTCGTACATCTCTGACCACAAGTACCTACTGCACCGAATACAGCTCCAGATAGTACTAAATTAAGGTCAGCCTCTTTAGTAATAATGATAGCATTATTTCCTCCAAGTTCAAGAAGTGACTTTCCTAATCTTGCTCCTACAGTCGATGCTACAATCTTACCCATACGTGTACTTCCAGTGGCACTTACAAGAGGGATTCTCTTATCAGTAGTCATGTATTCTCCGACCTTGTAGTCACCAGTGACGATGCTACTTACGCCTTCAGGTACTTTATTAGCCTTAAGGACGCCTTGTAATATGTTGTGACATGCTACAGCACATAGAGGAGTTTTTTCGCTACCTTTCCATACACAGACATCACCACACACAAGAGCAATCATTGCATTCCATGACCATACAGCTACAGGAAAATTAAATGCTGATATAATACCGACTATACCCATAGGGTGCCATTGCTCATACATTCTATGTAGAGGTCTCTCACTGTGCATAGTAAGACCATACAGCTGTCTTGATAGCCCTACTGCAAAATCACATATGTCTATCATCTCTTGTACTTCTCCCCATCCTTCTTGTAGGGACTTACCCATCTCGTAAGATACGAGTCTCCCAAGGGCATCTTTATTATCCCTTAGTGCATTACCGTATTGTCTGACAATTTCTCCTCTTTGCGGAGCAGGAATAGCTCTCCATTTTAAGAATGCCTTCTCTGCAGTCGCCATAACTTTGTTATAATCCTTTCTTGAAGTGACTTCGACAGATCCTATTAACTTACCATCTACGGGAGAGTAAGACTCTATAGATCCAGACTTAGATTTTATAGACTTTAACCCAGTCAATGTTCCGGGGTTATTTTTTTTAAGCTTAAGCTTTTTAAGGAATGATGTATTCATGTAATATCTCTTTTTTTATGGTGCAAATGTATGAAAAACAAAGTCTCTATATGTATAAACCTTTACCCACACTATTACAAGATGTCGATTTGATTAGGCCTCTATAGACTTCCTAAGGATTAGGTACATTTCTTAGATACCCATTAACCATGATAAGCGTACAACAAGCGGAAGCGACTTCTATAACACCACTAAACTCTGAAGTATTATCTATGACGTCTGTTGCTGTTGCAGTTATAAGAGTTCCTAATTCTATATTTAATCCTCTTGTGTCGATTTCAAATTCAAATAAGTTCTGAGTTCTATTCATAATGATACCTGTACCATCATTTGTGTAAGTTTCAGTTCCTGTATTAAGATCATCCGCAGACCCTTCTACGCCTTCAAAAAAGAAAACATAACCTTCCCCAAATGAGGCCGTATATCCACCAGGCAAGGGACTTGGACTTGTTCCATTATCGGAAAGAAAAATCTCTACTGCAGACCCCATAGGTGCATAACCTATAACAGTAAGTGTAGAATCACTTTCTGACCATCTCGCAGATTTAAACACTGGAAAATTGATAAGTGTATTACTACCTATGTCGCCATCACCATTATCATTAGTTGTCACACCATCGTAATCTAAATCAATACCTAAGGCACCATTTAGGAACATGGAGTTACGACTAATTCTATTTCTTTGGGTCGCGTTATTTGATACACCTATTGCGGCATCAAGGTTATAATGTATTTTATTGCCTACTACATCTGGATCAGAAACCACCATCGAAGGGTCATAACCTATTGTAGCATCACTTGTGCCCGTTGTTATAAAAATACCCCGCTTGACATTACCGACATCACTAATGCCGTCAGCTCCTAGACCTATATGATTACCAGAGACTAGAGTATTGTTGGCCATAGATGATATTCTAATCCCATCTTCTAAGTTACCAGAGATAATATTTATTTCTACATCGTCACGTATGCCATCACCGTTAGTACCTACTCTTGTGTGGGTAAATGAATTAATATCTAAACCATGATTTACATTTCCTAATGGATTGTTACCCGTTATATCTGTTCCGATATAATTACCCATGATAAGATTCTCCGTACCAGTACCTGCAACTTGTAATCTTATTCCTGAGCCATTGCCTGATAAAAGATTTCTTTCATTCACGTCTTCATCACCATCAGAGTCTGTACCTATTATATTGTTAGAAGAGCTACCTTGTATCTGTATGCCAAAATTTGTGTTTCCGATAGCTACTGTACCGTCACCATTTGTACCAAAGTAATTGTTAGATACAATTTGATTATCAGAATTTAATATCCTTAAGCCATCATTGCCGTTTCCAGATGATATATTTCTATAATTATCTGCCTGACCATCTGCAAGATTACCATTAAAACCAACTACATTAACACCTTCAGCATCTCTGATGTATATACCATTAAATCTATTTCGTATAGGATAAGACGCCGTTTTATCTAATCCTACAATATTTCCTGCGATAAGTACATCACTTGTATTTCTTATCTGTATACCTTGAGGATTATCTACAACCAGATTGCCTTCATTTTCATCATTGATATTATCCCCGTCGGTGCCGATATATGAATCTGTAAAACGTTGAAGATTAGTACCTACACTTGAGTTACCCATAGCGGCTGTACCATCAGATGTAGAACCGATATAGTTACCCCAAATAAAAGAGTTTTCTTGAGCGGTTGATCCTGTAATACCAGTTCTGAAGGCATTAATGATCAGGCCAGACACAGTTGTATTATCTGCTCTGATGGTTAATCCATCAAATGATGTCGTATTAGCTGATAACTCAATTGTATTTCTTCTTCCTGCTATTGTCCCTTGAGAAGATCCTTCTTGAGTGTATCCTGTGATATGTGTGTCGGTATCCCTAATCGTCGGGAGTGCCGTGGCAGGGTCAATAGTATGGACTCCTATACCAGGTATCATAAAAATAGAATGTTCTGTGTCAGCAGGTTTAGGAAAATCGACACCCGCTGTGGGAGTGTCTTCCTGATCTAAGTTAGCATTATCTAATTCATTACTATTTAATATAAACTGTCTGAGCGACCCTTGACCATCACTGTTTGTATTAACGACAGTATCGAAGTTGTACCCGAAGTCTACCTCTATAACATTGGAACCCTCTACTGTAATTTCTGATACTGAATGTGCTGTAGTATTAGCTGTATATAAAGTTGAAAGTTGTGCACTTGAATTATTTGGTCCAGCATCTTCTTTATCAGGCTCAGTTCCTCCTACCTCACTTGTAATAGCGGTCGTTCCTGTATTTCTATAGGTCTGCACCGCGAGGGGTCTTTGACTTGTAGAATTGCTTGCTCTGTTAGATGATACAGATTCTGTGACGACTCGTACAGAGAAGTCACCTACTCCTACATCAGAGAATATATACATGCCTGATGCATCAGAAGTTGTCGCTGTGATAAATGAGCCAGTACTGTCATACAATTCTATACGTACACCACTTACATTTATACTTCCGGCAGTCCAGCCAGAACTTTGTGCTGAGTTATCAGATTCTGTATAATCTCTTCCATCTCCACCGCCATAATTTATGTCTTCAAATATATGTCCAGACACACTTACACAAGTAGATAAGTTTTCATCTTGCCAGTAATTATTAGCAGTAGGGCCATATGTGTGACCTATGACTAAGCCATTAGCATCTACGGAGGGTATACTCGTACCGACAATACCATCTTCATCTATATCTGCTAAACTTTCTTCTTTGACATCATAGCAGCCATCCCCATCACTATCAAGTTCGTAAGGATCATATATACGATCAGGAGAAGGTTCACTATCAGATACTCTATAGTTAATAAATCCTCTATCTGGAGAGCTTTCTAATCCGTCATAAAGTCCATTAATACCTGATGACGTTAAGGCTGCATCGATAATGCCATCGTTATTATTATCGATAGCCGTATGGCCAGATTCTGCAAGGTCAGTTATACCATCATTATCACTATCTAAATCTAAAGAATTAGGGTACCCATCACCGTCAGTATCTAAGAGTTCGTCACAGACGAAAGCTTCGATAGTAAAATCATCAAAAATGGCCTCGATGGATAGATCAGTTGTCTTATTATAGAAATAGCACCTAAATGAATAAGTGGTATTAGATTTTAAGTAAAAGAAATTATCATCAGCCTCCTGAAATAGTGTTGTAAGGATAGGATCTACATTAGTATCTAAAGTGAAGAGATCGGCAATAACAGTAGAAGTAGCAAAGCCATCTTCTGAAACGAGAATACTAAAATCATAGCCAAAGTTTTCTTCTAGTGGGAAGCCACCGGTTTTGGAAATACGGAATTGGTAAAGGTAAACGGTGGGCATGTTATTCTGAGTTGTAAATGAGTATTCTACATAATCATTATCAGCAATAGCAGAAGTGAGATCAGTTTGATCTACGCCATCGATTCGTAATATAGTTGTATTTAAAGCAGGGACTATTCCGGAACCATAACTTTCAACAGCTACAGAAGCAATTCCAGCTGGGTAAAAATTATCAGGGTCTCCTGTATTAGGAGGATCATTATGATCCCAACTTGTTAATTGTTGCCATACACCATTACAATTACTTTCAACAAGATCTGGGATCCCATCATTGTCATCATCTATATCAAATTTGTCACAGAGACCGTCGCCGTCATTATTAACTTCAGAACTATTAGCACATATATCATTAACTAACTCAAGGCAAAAGTCATCAAAATAGGCAGAGCCTGTTCCCGGCCCTTTATAACCGATAATCTCCATACTCGCCGCATTATGAGGTGCAGTCATGGATATGCTGTGGAATTCGTAGATGTTTTCAAAGACTCTTCTCCTTACATTATCTAAGTTATTATCATTTACATCTTTGTAAGCAATTTCAGCATATGAGATTTCAGACCCTGATTTTTTAGCAAAAAAGCTTAATGTATAAGTTTCGCCAGGGTTAACAGCGATTCTTTGAGATCTCCCGCCAGCGCCTCCATTGATCAACATGGCATTATTACCAGTATATGCGTCTGAGCTGATTGATGTATTACCAAGATCACCCCAGGAATTAAAATTAGATTCAAAATCAGAATTATCAAGAATTGAGGTACCGCAAGCCATTATAGAGGCTTGAGTTAGATTATAGCTTTTGCTACTATTTTTATTGTAAATAGTAGTACTTGTTGCAATGCCGTTCTGAGTAGAGAAGACGTCATTGACTTCAAGTGTAGATAGTAAATAGAAAAAAATTAAGCTATAAATCATCAGTTTATTTATGGGGCAAAAAAACTTATTATAATTTTATTTAATATGTAAGAACTGTGCCATTTATTACTTTCTGAGAATATTTAATTCCATCGAAACCCTTAATAAGAGAGAATAGGAAAAGATTAATTGTAATGTAAATGGACTTAATTTAGATTTAAGGACACATTTTGCTTGATGTTTACACCTTTTAAGCATTTGATAGTTATTATCCTTAGTAGTAAGTTTGTCTTATAATCTTAAATGGAATCATTTAAAAAACGCCACCGATTCCATATGACTTTCCTTAGTTTTGTGTTACTAAAAAGTAGATAGAAAAATATGTTTAATCTTATAAAGAAGGTTTTTGGTACTAAATATGACAAAGACGTAAAAGCCATCAACCCGTATGTGGATAAAACCAACGCTTTTTTTCAAGAATATCAGTCATTAAGCCATGATCAGCTTAGAAATAAAACCTTAGAGTTTAGATCAAGAATAAAGGATTATTTGTCTGATATCGATGCTCAGATCACCAAGGCGGAACAGGATGCTCATAATGAAGAGGATCTTGCCTACAGAGAGGATATATATCGTGAAATAGACGACTTGAAAAAAGAAAGAGATAAGCTCCTCGAAGAGGTGCTTATGGATATATTACCAGAAGCCTTTGCTGTCGTTAAGGAGACGGCTAATCGATTCATGAATAATTCAACTCTCGAAGTTACAGCAACGGGTACAGATAGAGATCTGTCTGTCAATAACGAGTTTGTTACAATTGAAGGAGACAAAGCGATCTGGAAGAACTCGTGGACTGCAGCTGGGGGAGAGATCACATGGAATATGCTTCATTATGATGTACAGCTCATAGGTGGTTATGTCTTGCACTCGGGTAAAGTTGCAGAGATGCAGACAGGAGAAGGTAAGACACTCGTAGCGACATTACCAGCTTATCTTAATGGCTTGTCAGGACAAGGCGTACATGTCATTACCGTTAACGATTATCTGGCACGAAGAGATAGCGAGTGGGTCGGGCCAATATTTCAATTCTTGTTCTTAACTGTAGATTGCATAGATAAGCATAGGCCACACTCTCCTGGTAGGGTTAATGCATACAAATGTGATATCATATATGGAACGAATAATGAATTTGGATTCGATTATCTAAGAGACAATATGGTGAAGTCGCAAGAAGAGAAGGTGCAAGGCAAGCACCATTTTGCGATGATTGATGAGGTAGATTCCGTATTGATTGATGATGCGAGGACACCACTTATTATATCTGGTCCTGTTCCAGAGGGTACAGAAGAACAAGAGTATCACATCCTTAAGCCGAAAGTTGAAAAACTAATCAGTCAGCAAAGAAAGATGGCTACAGACTACCTTGCAAAAGCGAAGCAACTTTTCAAAGCAGGTAATACGGGTCATGATGAAGGCGATTCTGGAATGGCTTTATTAAGAGCTTATAGAGCACTGCCTAAGTACAGGCCACTTATCAAATTCTTAAGTGAAGATGGTGTCAAGGCGACATTACAAAAAGCGGAGAATTATTACATGCAAGAGCAAAGTAAAAACATGCACCTTGTAGATGAAGAGCTTTTATTTACAATAGATGAAAAGAACCGTAATGTAGAGCTGACTGAAAAAGGAACAGATTTCTTATCTAAAGGTGAGAATGATAAGTCGTTTTTCGTAATGCCAAACATAGCCGATGAGATGCAGGCTATTGATCAGCAAATGACAACAACTGGAGAAGATCTTACGGAGAAGAAAACAGAATTGATTCAAGACTACTCTGTCAAGTCAAGACGTCTACACGCAGTAAGTCAGCTATTAAAAGCATATACAATATTTGAAAAAGAAGAAGAGTATGTTGTCATCGACGGACAAGTGAAGATAGTAGATGAGTCGACAGGTAGAATGATGGAAGGAAGGAGATATTCTGACGGATTGCATCAAGCCTTAGAGGCCAAAGAGAATGTAAAAGTAGGTGATATCACTCAGACATACGCGACGATAACCTTACAGAACTATTTCAGAATGTATCACAAACTGTCGGGTATGACGGGTACTGCAGAAACTGAGGCTGGCGAGTTCTGGGAGATATACAAATTAGACGTTGTTGTCATACCGACTAATAAACCAATTATAAGAAAAGACGAAGAAGATCTTGTCTATAAAACCAGTAGAGAGAAGTATAATGCTGTTATAGAAGAAATAGACAAACTGACTAAAGCAGGAAGACCTGTGCTCTTAGGTACTACAACAGTAGATATCTCAGAGAAGTTAAGTAGAATGCTGAAACTAAGAGGAATAGATCATAACGTGCTTAACGCCAAACAGCATCAGAGAGAAGCAGAAGTTGTAGCAGAAGCGGGTAAGCCAGGTAAGGTCACGATCGCTACGAATATGGCTGGTAGAGGTACGGACATTAAGATATCTGATGAGGTCAAGAAAGCGGGAGGTCTAGCCATCATTGCTACAGAAAGACATGATTCTCGACGTGTAGATAGACAATTAAGAGGTCGTGCAGGTAGACAAGGAGATCCAGGGTCTTCTCAGTTTTATGTCTCTCTCGAGGATAAGCTCATGAGGTTATTTAACTCAGAACGTATCTCTGGAGTCATGGATAAGATGGGTCATAAGGAAGGCGAAGTCATCCAACATAAAATGATCACGAAGTCTATCGGTAATGCACAGAAAAAAGTTGAAGAAAATAACTTTGGAATAAGAAAGAGACTTCTCGAGTATGATGATGTGATGAATATCCAAAGAGAGGCCATCTATAAGAGACGTAATAATGCTTTATCAGGAGAAAGGTTATCTGTAGACCTCTACAACATGATCATATCTTTAACAGAAGGTCTTGTAGAAGACCATAAATCTGGTGGCAACTATGACACTTTTAAAAGAGATTGCTTGACAGCATTATCGCTGGATACAAGTATAGATGAAGTGACCTTTACTGAAGGAACAGTACCACAACTTGTGGAGATGTTTCAGAAGGAGGTTTTCGAAAACTATGAAAAGAAATCTGAGAAAATCAAAGAACTATTATTACCTATCGTAAGCTCTGTACTTGAGAGGGAGGGTAATAAGTATAAGCGTATCGCGATACCATATGTAAGTGCCTCAAGAGAGAAACCATTACCTATAGCGGCTGATCTTCAAAAAGCTGTAGACAGCGAAGGTGAGACAATCATGAGAGACATCGAAAAAGCGCTTACATTGGCACTTATAGATGAAAACTGGAAAGAGCATCTAAGAAGTACAGACGAGTTAAAAGACTCAGTACAGTCGGCATCTTTTGAGCAGAAAGATCCTCTTGTTGTGTACAAGATGGAAGCCTATGAATTATTTGAACAACTCGTCTACAGAATAAATTATGATGTTATTTCGTATCTAATGGGAGGTAAGTTAAATATAGGACGCCCAGAAGATGTGAGAGAAGCTAAGACAAATAAGACTGACTTTAAAAATGTGAGAACCAGTAGAGCAGATGCAGCAAGAAGACAAGCGGCAATGCAAGCAGGACAAGCGGAACGGTCTAAGCCGGAGACATTTAAAAGAGAAGAGAAAAAAATAAAAAGAAATGATCCATGCCCTTGCGGGAGTGGTAAGAAATACAAACAATGCCATGGTAAGTAAACCACTAATTATAGCAAGCAAATTACTTTTAGTATTCTTTATAGTTTCTGCTTCCTTCATGAATGCAGATGCCCAAGTCATTATTAATGAAGAACCGTCTATCATTAAACTCATGCAGATCTATAAGGGTAAGAATGCACAGACGCCTATAGTCAGAGCGTGGAGAATACAAATTATGGCTACAAGCGATAGAATGGAGATGGAGCAAGCTTATAAAAAGTTTGAAATGTTATATCCCCATATAGACTATACTTGGGAACATAACCCACCTTACTACCAAGTAAGAGTCGGAGCTTATGAGAAGAAAGAAGACCTGGAGGCGACCCTACTTGAGATGAAACAAGAATTCCCATTGTCAATACCCGTACAAGATGATATTGCTAAAAAAGATTTAGTTGAATATTAATGCGTCGAAGAGCCGCAGCACGATCTATTGATTGGGTTTTATTATCGGTGACGGTAGCCATCGTCGCCATTGGTTGGTTGATGTTATATGCAGCCAGTTATGATAGCAGCGAGAGTGTTTTTAGTTTTAGATCAGCCATAGGTACACAGACAATATGGTTAGGTGTATCAGTAGTTATATGCATAGCCGTCATGGCAACAGATTGGCGTATATGGAGTAGTTTGGCTTATCCAATAATGATAGCTACTACTTTATCTTTAGTCGCTGTTCTTGTTATAGGTAAAGAAATAAAAGGGGCTACTTCATGGTTTTCAATTTTTGGCTTTTCAGTACAACCTTCAGAATTTGCAAAGTTAGGTACAGCCTTGGGTTTCTCTGCTTTTTTAAGTCAGCCTAATATCAATCTCGAAAATCTCAAGACAACCATACAGGCGTTTCTCATATTTCTTGTCCCTGCAGGATTAATATTATTACAACCTGATGCAGGTACATCTATTATATTTCTTGCATTTTTAGTTCCCTTATTTAGAGCAGGACTGAACGCCTCCATTTATATAGTCGGACTTTCATTAGGATTTATATTTATAGGATCGTTAATCTGGTCTCCATTTCTGATGTTCTTAATTATTGTTTTAGGGACTTGTTTGTATTTAGCTTTATACCTGAAAGATTATAGACTTCCTATGAGTCTATTACTTATGCTCAGTCTATTCTGTTTTGCTAGTTATAATTTTATTGATTATAGAATATTGTTGGCTATGACTTTATTGGTGGGAGGATACATTTCTTATCAGATTTTTAATCAAGGTTCTTATAAGGTATTGCTGACGGGAGTTATTTTAGGTGTCATGGCATCAGCTCTTTCTTTTGGGACTAAGTGGTCTTTTGAAAACTTATTGAAATCTCATCAACAAGACAGAATTAATGTATGGCTAAGACCTGAATTATGTGACCCTCAGGGATCGCTATACAATATTATTCAATCAAAAACAGCTATTGGATCAGGCGGGATTGCAGGAAAGGGTTTTCTTAATGGAACGATGACCAGCCTTAATTATGTACCAGAACAGAAGACAGATTTTATTTTTAGTACTCTAGGAGAAGAGCAGGGATTTTTAGGATCCTTCAGTTTGATAATATTGTTTTCAGCCTTGCTTATAAGGATAAGTATCATTGCAGAACGAGCTAAGCTACCTTTTATAAGATATTATGCTTACTCTATCGCCGGTTTTATATTCTTCCACTTTTTTATAAATATAGGAATGACTATGGGTATTATGCCAGTGATAGGTATACCCTTACCGTTAATGAGTAAAGGGGGTTCTTCCTTGATTGCTTTTCTTATGATGATCGCTATTCTTCTTAAGATGGATCAACGTAGAGTAAAACTGTAAGACATTATGTCTTTAGAAATTAAAACACGCTGACAAACTGTCTTATGAAGTTTGGGTTTTATTAAATGGTCCTTAATTTGATGCTATAGAAACGTATTACAAAAAGATAGAAAAATGACATACGATAATTTTACAATAAAAGCACAAGAGGCCATAATCAAAGCCCAACAAATAGCTAAAAATCACGACCAACAACAAGTCGATACCCCTCACTTGATATTAGGAATTAAGGAAGTTGATGAGTCCTTGATAGAATTTCTGATGAAAAAGATGGGTGTGAGTATGGCAACTTTAGATAAAACTCTAAAGGATCATATAGCGACATACCCTCGAGTAGAAGGATCTGACAAACAATTCTTAACTAATGATTCTAATGCATCGCTAAGTAAAGCTAAGAAATTACTTAAGTCCTTTGGTGATGAATTTATTTCATTGGAGCTTATCCTTCTCGGAATAATAGCAGGAAAAGATAAAGGTGCTCAGATACTTAAAGACTTAGGAGCAACAGAAAAAGAATTAAAAGCAGGTATAGAAGAGATCAGAAAAGGACGTAAGGTAAATACTCAGAGTGCTGACAATGCATACAATGCACTTAAGAAATATGCTATCGACCTGAATGAGAGAGCAGAGTCAGGTAAGCTTGACCCTATCATAGGGAGAGACGAAGAGATCAGAAGAATACTTCATATCTTATCAAGAAGAAAAAAGAACAACCCTATAATCATAGGTGATGCCGGCGTAGGTAAGACGGCAATCGTAGAAGGTATAGCATGGAGAATAGTGAAACAAGACGTGCCAGAAAGTCTTCAATCTAAGAAGTTATTCTCATTGGATATGACAGCATTGATAGCAGGTGCTAAGTTCAAAGGAGAATTCGAAGAAAGATTAAAAGCGGTAGTAGAAGAGGTTAAAGAATCTGATGGTGAGGTCATATTATTTATAGACGAGATACATACATTAATAGGAGCTGGTGGAGGTAACGGTGCTATGGACGCTGCTAATATTCTCAAGCCTGCTCTTGCCAGAGGAGAGCTCAGAACTATAGGAGCTACGACACAAGATGAGTATCAGAAATATTTTGAAAATGATAAAGCCCTCGTTAGAAGATTCCAAACTGTATTTATAGATGAGCCAAGTGTAGAGGATACCATCTCTATTCTGAGAGGTATACAAGAGAAGTATGAGATGTATCATAAAATTGATATTCTTGACGAAGGACTCATAGCTGCAGCAGAATTATCACATAGATATATTACAGAAAGAAAACTGCCAGACAAAGCGATAGATCTCATAGATGAAGCTGCAGCTAAAATGAGGTTGGAGTTAGATTCTGTTCCAGAGGAGATAGATGAGATGGATCGTAGAGTGAGACAACTTGAGATAGAAAGAGAGCAGATAAAAAGAGAAAAGGATAAGAAGAAGCTCAAACTCATAAATGAACAGATAGCTAATCATAAAGAAAAATTAGACTCGCTAAATGCTAAGTGGCAGAATGAAAAAGAAATCGTAGATAGGGTACAAGCCATAAAGAAGGAAATAGAGATACTCGAGCATGAAGCAGAGATGGCTGAGCGGGATAGTGATTTTGAGAAAGTCGCAAAAATAAGATATGGTGATCTCAAGGAAAAGGAAGCCCAATTGAAAGAGGCAGAAAAAGAACTTGATAACATAGCTGAAGAATCTCGATTTACAAATGAAGAAGTGACAGCTAATGACATAGCAGATGTCGTCTCTAAGTGGACAGGAATTCCAGTATCAAAAATGCTGCAGAGTGAAAAAGAAAAATTATTAAAATTAGAAGACGAAATAGGTAAGAGGTTGATAGGACAGACAGAAGCGGTTGTTGCAGTATCAGACGCGATACGTCGATCAAGATCTGGTTTATCTGATCCTAATAAACCGATAGGTTCTTTTATATTTCTTGGTCCTACAGGAGTCGGAAAGACAGAGCTCGCTAAGACATTGGCTGAAGTGCTATTTGATGATGAGCGAGCAATTACAAGAATTGACATGAGTGAATATCAAGAGAAGCATTCTGTATCAAGACTTGTAGGAGCACCTCCGGGATATGTAGGATATGATGAGGGAGGTCAGCTTACCGAGGCTGTAAGACGACGTCCGTATTCTATCGTTCTATTAGACGAGATAGAAAAGGCACATCCTGATACATTTAATATTCTGTTACAAGTATTAGATGATGGAAGGCTCACTGACAACAAAGGTCGGGTTGCTAATTTTAAAAATACGATTATCATCATGACATCTAATATGGGTGCCGAGACGATATTAGAAAACTTTGAAGATCTTGAAGCTGTAGGAGAGGAACACAGAAAAGACATCATAGAAACAACAAAACTTGAAGTGTTTGATTTTCTAAAAGAAAACATGAGGCCAGAGTTTCTTAATAGGATAGATGAGACTATAATGTTCCAGCCTCTATCTAAGGCGGAGATCAAAAAAATAGCTCTGTTGCTTCTTAAGAAAACGAAGAAAAATCTTGCGGTTCAAGAATTAGGAATAGAGTTCTCTGATTCGGCGATGGATTTATTAGCTGATCTGGGATATGAGCCACAGTTCGGAGCTAGACCTTTAAAGAGGGTTATACAAAGAGAGATAATAAACGAATTATCTAAGCAGGTATTATCTGGAGAATTTAGTTTTGGAGATACGATATATGTGGGTACAGATGCTAAAGGATTTACGTTCTCAGAAAAACCTAATAACTCTACAGCTAAACCCACTGTAGAAAAGAAATCTAAAAAGTCTAATGCCGATAAGCTTAAGAAAGCGGCGGATGATGTTAAGAACATCGTCGATGACATCAAAAAAGATGACGGAAAAGAGAATTTAAATTAATCTCTCTTAATATGGATATCAGATTGAGGAAATGGAATCGTAATATTATTTTCTCTGAAGAGTTGATCTATACTTAATCTGATATCACTTTTTATATCTTCTATTACGAGTAGATTTCTCGAAAAGAAATAAAGGCTAAAGTCTAAAGAAGAACTACCAAAATTTTGGAACCTTACGAATGGCGCAGGGAATTTTTCTATGTAAGGATTGTCTTTTAAGCTACTGAGTAAAAGTTTTTTTACCAGTGTGGTGTCTGACCCATAAGCTACTCCAACATCAACATTAAATCTAACACGCTGACCATAGTGATTCCAGTTGACGACTTTTTCATTGACAAGTAAATGATTGGGTACGACGACACTTGTATTGCCACGGGTCTCTATCGTACTGGCTCTAATGCCGATTTTTTTGACAATACCTATCGTAGAGTCAAACTCTAATATATCACCCACGGATACACTTCTTTCAAATAAGATAACTAATCCAGATACGAAATCATTAAACGTCTGCTGCAGACCGAGACCAATACCTACAAGTAGTGCAGCAGCACCACCTAATATCAGACTCATATCTATACCTAACACATTGAAGCATACGATAATTGTTATAAGATAGACGACGTACTTTATCAATTGGTTCACAGCAAACTGAGAGCCAACATCAATCTTTTGAGTTTGATATAATTTAAATAGAAAGATGTTCGTGAGTACCCATGTAATGAGCCTTGCTATGAGTATTACTAATACAACATTGATAATATTAGAGAGATTAAACTGAACAACCTCATCACCAAAATTTCTCTCAAAGAGGCTAAAGTCTATATGAAAATGCTTAAGTGCAAAAAGAAAAACGATCGTATAGAAAATAGATTGGACAAGCCGCTTAGCCTTACTTACACTCTCACCGAGTGTTTGGTCACTATCTTTGTTACTATCATTACGAGCTGCATAGTAATTATTAATGACAACATTGGACACAAACCAGTCTATCAATCTTATGCCTTGAAAGAAAAGAAGCGCTTTAATTATTAGTAATACCGTTAAGTCAAAAGACTCAAATGAATAAAGCGTATGATTTTGATTAAACGAAATAACGACAGCTAATAAGAAAACAAGAAGAAGAAGTCCTCGTAGTAACTTGACTAATATTTTTTTCTTAGCAATCTCAAAAGGGGCACTCGTGAAAGAATCAGGGAAGTATTTCTTCAATATGAATCTGTACAAATAATAGGATAATATAACTGCTACAGTTAATATGCATACCCTGCCTACTGTAATACTTTGATTTACTAATTCAAATAATTGATGGTTCCAAACTTCTTTCACGAGTCTAAATTTATAAAAATTAGTTAAGCTTGAACGTAGAGAATAGACTTGTCAGCAAATGCTTCTTCCTCGATGAGAGACATAAGATTTATTTGTTCAACATCATTTTGCTTTGACACCTCTGCGATCTCATCCCGTAAGTTACCTCCTTTTAATGTTATAAGACCGTTAGGTATTCTGTTGCGATTGTTGTGATGTACAAGAGGTAGAGAAAATTCTAATAATCTATCTAATCTTGTAACGGCTCTTGCGAGCACAAAGTCAAATTGCATTTTTAATTCTTCTGCCCTTTTATGTAAGGCCATTGCATTATCTAACTTTAAAGTGGTGATAAGTTCTTGTACGACACCTATTTTCTTAGCCGTACCATCAACGAGTAAGAACTGTACATCGGGAAAAATTATAGAGAGGGGTATTCCGGGTAGACCTCCCCCAGTACCTAAGTCTAACACAGTCGTACCGTCAGTGAATGAAATATACTTAGCTATAGCTAATGAATGAAGGATATGTCTATGATATAGGCTTTCTATATCTTTTCTTGAGATCATATTAATCTTAGAATTCCACTCTGTATAGAAAGGCCCAAGCATTTTAATCTGTTCCTTTTGTAGATCCGATAGATCGGGAAAATATTTAAAAATAATATCAGGTCCTGCTACCATTTATTTTTTTTTGGTAAAATAAATGTAAAGCTAAAAAACAGATAGAATAAAGCTTGCAATATATCCATGATAGGAAAGCTCCATATCGGATTTTGAGACAACATCTTTTTATATAAGCGATGGCTGATCATCATAATAATGACCATTCTTATGCTATACACTATGAGGCTGATACTGCAATAATGGGTAAAGAGTAAAGCCAAAAACAGAAGGTAAAAACCAGTATGAGATAATGTATATGCAGTTATAAATATTTTGTCACGTATCTTATAGCGATGAGATACGCTATAGTGTCTTCTTTTTTGGTTGATATAAGCTGTTATAGACGGTGGAGGCTCAGTCCAGACAAAAGAATTTTGATCCAGGCAAATACTTGTATTTCTATGATCGGCTAATGCATTGACAGTAAGATCGTCATCTCCAGATATTAAGTCATTATGAGCATCTATATCCTCAGCACTAATAATGTCTTTATTATAGAGAATATTTCTACCTACGCCCATATAAGGTATGCCCATAGCAGCATAAGAAAGATATTGTACTCCAGTTATCCATGCTTCATAATGGACCCACCTACTAAGCCAGCTATCATTGATGGTGTAAGGGCTATATCCTAATATTATTGAAGATTTAGACCGAATAGCTTCTGATATCATGGATTTTGCCCACATATTACCGTTTGGACGACAATCATCGTCTGTTAATAATAACCAGTCTGTCTGTGCTTTAACAATTGCCTGCCTAAGTGCTTGTTTTTTACCACCAAAATTTGTGTTAACTTTGTGATATAAGAGATACCTTTCTTTCTGTTGCAGTTTTTTTATGTACTGACCTATAGTTGCATCAGAAAAGTCATCAACCAACAAGAGAAAAAGTCCGTTATACCTTTGTGATTGTACATATGGTAAGTTAGACTTGAGATTGTCTAATCTATTCTTTGTGCATATGATTATTGTTGCAGACGGATCAGACTTAATGGTTGGAGCATTCTTCACCCCAGTGAGCTTAGAAAAGACTACAATCCATATAAAGAGTTGTACGAAGGCGACAAGTAAGAAGATATATAGCGTAAGAATTATCAAATGACAGCTGTTAGACAGATAATATTGATCAAAAGTATTACGTTAACTGTTCTTATATAGACCTGAGGTACATCCAAATTGATATGTTTTTACGATCAGTATGACTGTAAAGTCAGACTTTGAGAGAAATCACTTAATGTAATATTACATTAATCTTTAAATATTTAAATAAAATGAGAAACTGGATTCTTTGCCTCTGGATGGCATGTTTCACTTTATCTGCATCTGCTCAGATGATAATCGATGGCCAGACCTTGTATGGTAACGAGTGGATCGATTACGATAAGAACTATATAAAGCTGACTATAGACCAAGATGGTATATACAAGGTTGATTATAGTGATCTACTTGCTCAAGGTATTCCTGCTGGTGTAGTAGGCTCAGGAATCCAAGTCTATAACATGGGTAAGCAAGTACTAAGTAAAGTATCTTCAGATGGATCATGGACTAATGGAGACCATATTATATTCTATGGAGAGAGAAATAGGGGAGAGATGGACGCTTTCCTTTATGCAGATCCTGATGCGGAACAACTTAATCAGAATTATAGCATGTTTACCGATGATAATAGCTACTACATCTCATGGGGCAATTCTGCCAATTCAGCTGCGAGATATGCTGAGCTCGATAATAATGTAAATGGCACTAACATATTACCGAAGAACTTCTATTTACACAAAGAAGAACTAGTCTTATCTAATCTGGCATGGAGTCCAGCAGCTCCTGAAGATTCTGATATCAACTATTCTACATTTATTATGACAGAGGGTTTTGGTAATCGATTGAGTAAGAATCATGAATTTACCTTACCTGCTATAGATGTAACGAATGGTCCTCGTGCCACACTAAACTACAGACTAGGAACGAATACGGCTGATCACAACATCTTAGTCTACTTCAATGATTTTCTTATTGAGACAGAAGCTCACCAAGGGATGAAGATTGTAGATAAAGATCATACGATTAATCTTGTAGATATAGAGTCAAGCAACAAGCTAACTTTTGATGCATTTAGAGATTCAGATAGATATATTGTGTCGACCATTTCGATTACATACCCTAGGAAAACAGATGCAAGAAATGAGTCTTTAGTAAAGTTTAGAATGCAAGAAAATTCAAATAACAATCATTACAGATTTGAGAATTTTGATGCAGGTTCAGAAAATTATGTTTTTGATGTTTCTAATGGTCAATTTCTAATACCAGAAATGACAGGAAGCACGGCTAACTTTCTAATAGATAGATCTGGTCCTGATCAGAGCTTAGTCTACTTGATGAATGAGACTGGCTTCTTAAGTCCTAAATCATTTGAGAGTTTGAGTTTTGAGAATATAGATGATGTCAATCCTGAGTACTTGATATTAACAAGTGAATTATTAGATATCACAGAAAATGGAAGTAACTATGTACAAGAGTACGCAGACTTTAGATCTTCACAACAAGGAGGATCTTATAGAACTGAGATATTACATGCTGAAGACATCATAGAACAATTTGGATATGGAATAAAAGGACACTCTTATGCCATTAAAAACTTTAGTAATTATATTAAGGAAAGATGGCCAGACTTCAGTACAGTACTTTTATTAGGTAAAGGATTAGATTACTCTAATAGAAATAAACAAACGCTTATAAAGTCGTTTGTTCCTACTTACGGAAAACCAGGATCTGATAATTATTTATTTTCAGAAGGGGACCTCCCTTTTCCTTATGTTGCTATAGGTCGAGTAGCGGTTAATAATCAAGAACAAATAAGAGATTACCTTGATAAAATAAAAGTACACTCA
>CAZBXL010000072.1:0-9304 GCA_964495785.1 uncultured Saprospiraceae bacterium
TCATCATAAATAGCTTGAAGCAACCTTAGTAACATTGAGTAATACTTAGATAAGTTTTTTAGAATCGAAGGAGATCATATACTATATGGTCTCCTTTGATTTTTTATAAAAAAGATGTATCTTATTCATTAAAAAATTATATGAAATAAAAAGTAACACTCAGCCCCAACCCCATTTTACTAATTACAAAACAATCTACAGACATGATCCATCTAACCAATAGAGAGAGCCAGGTACTCCATTATATATCCATAGAGATGTCTAATGTTCAAATCGCGAAACAACTCGGCATTAGCAAAAGCACCATCGACAAATATCGCCGAAACCTACTATGGAAATTTGACTCTAAAAATTCTGTCGGTGTTATCCGCAAGGCATATGAACTTGGTATTCTACCTATGAGTAATATGCCTCAGAAAGAAGAGGTAGCCAACTAAAGTTATTTTATTAGATCAAAAATTAAATTGTCTTTTAATTACTTGACCACTCTATGGTTCATATTATAAACTAGTAAAGCTTATAGGGGGCTCAAAATTTATCTTGCGTATAAATAGATCTGCTGTTAATAATATCTTAATTACGACTTCTTTCGTACATCATTTAGTTATTACGATTATATTCGTACGAAATGACTATTTGTTATGACAGATAAAAAAGTTAATGAGCCCACAGAATCTGAATTAGAGATACTCCAAATCTTATGGGCAAAGGGACCTGCAACAGTTAGACAAGTCAATGAGGAATTGAATATAAATCGTGAGGTTGGCTACACAACGACTCTGAAGATCATGCAAATCATGAATGAGAAAAATCTAGTGACAAGAGACACATCATCGAGAACTCATATCTATTCTGCAATGGTTAAGGAGAATACAACACAAAATAATCTTTTAAAAAAATTTATAGATAAAACTTATCGCGGATCAGCGATGCAACTTGTGATGCAAGCACTTGGACATCAGAAAGCCAGTATGTCAGAATTACAGGAGTTGAAAAAACTAATAGAAGATATTGAGAACAATAATTAGTATCGTAATCAGACCATTGATAAATTATAAGTTATGCTTAATTCAATTCTACAGCCAGAGATAATTCATGCACTTTCATGGACTATATTACACTCATTATGGCAGGTTAGCTTGATAGCAATTATACTTTCTTTTGTCTTGAGAATGTGTAAGAACAAAGATGCCATACTCAAGTACTATATCTCGGCTGGTTCATTATTGCTTTCTACGGTCGTGACTGCTATAACCTTTGCATTTTATTATAGTCCTACTAATAACTATAGTAATCTTTTGACGGAGACTTTGATGATACAAGCACAAGATCTTTCGTTAATTGAGACAGGCTTTTTATACAATATTAATTCTTGGATCGAAGATTATAATACAATTCTTGTCTATACATGGTTGTTAGGGACGTTACTATTCTTCATAAAATATTTAGGAGGATATATCTACATAAAGAATATCGTCAGAACTGAAATACCAGCTAGCGATAAGCTAACTAATGTTCTTAAACGTGTCAATAAGACGTATAGAATACATAGAAATATTATTCTAAAAGAATCAACGAGAATATCGACCCCTATGGTTATAGGTTACCTCAAGCCAGTTATCTTGTTTCCAGTAGGACTTGTGACTCACTTATCAGTAAGTGAAGTGGAGGCTATTCTTGCCCATGAGTTAGCACATATTAAGAGGCATGACTACATTCTTAATATCCTTCAGATAATCGTAGAATCATTATTTTATTTTAATCCTGCCATATGGTATATCTCATCTCGTGTCAGATCTGAACGAGAGCACTGTTGTGATGATATGGCTGTTAAGGTGACGAATAGTAGTAAGGTGTATGCAAGAACATTAATTAAATTACAAGAGCTCAATATGCATAACTTACAACCTGCTTTAGCTATGGCAGGCGATAGAGGAGAGTTTTCTGAGAGGATACGACGTATATTAGGTTTGAGTTATGTAGCTTACTCTTTTCGAGATAGATTGATTTTGTTAATTCTAATAGCGTTTGTAGGATGTATTTATGCTTCAGATTATAACAGGCTTAATGATCAATCAGAAAACTATGATATTTATATTATTGATGATTGTCCACAATCTTCAGAAAATATTAAATATTACTTGGATACGATTCCGGAAAGAAACTTTTTTAAGATTAAAAAACAGAATAATAATAAAGACATAGAATTAGAAGTAGCAGATGGCGAAATATTTCAACTTAAAATAAATGGGCACGAAGTGCCAAAGTCGCAACATAAATACTACGATAAGATTATTGAAGAACTAAAGCCTGATCATAAAAATGATATCATAACTTTATTTCCTGATTGTGATGATCAATTAGGTAAAATATATTATGTCGATAAGTTGGGAGACAGGGTAGTGAATCTTGATTCATTAGTTGCAGAACTAAAATTAAAAACTGGTCATTTTAAAAACTTTGATTATAGCTTCTTAGATTTTGATACAAATGATAATCTTGAAAAAATCATTATTGACAGTGTCGAGAATAAATTAAAAGAAATGGATATCATCCAACTTCCTGTAGCGGAATACCAGCATATAAAAGTAGATTCTATTGATAAAATCATAGAAGAAAAATACGAGCCATTTATAGGAAGATAATCGTTTTAGTTGCATAAATAGACCCCCCACTTTGAGTCTATATACTCAATTATCACAGAGAAGATTTCTCGGTATTCTATGAATATTTCAATTATGGGCATAAAAAAAGCCTTTCTTTTCAGAAAGACTTAAGTTAATCCATTTTCTCATTATCACTACTAAGACATAATTATAGAGGTACTACCCCTATTGGTCCACTCATAAATTCTTACATATTTATTTTTAGATATGTAATTGATTTAAATTCAAGAGATTGATGCAGTTTTACTTGTAAAAAAATCCTACACCTTTATCCACTTCTGGTCACTCTGTCCAGATTCTATAACCTTATAGATAAACTCCATACCTCTGACACCATCATCTATGCCTGGAAAGTCAAGATATATTGGATCGACCTCTACACCATCAAGACGAGCCTGGATACATTTGCTGACATTCCTATATATATTAGCGAAAGCTTCTAAGTAGCCCTCTGGGTGACCTGCCGGTATGCGGGTGTGAGCTTGTGTCTCTGGATAGAGATCACCTACGCCTGTTCTGAGTATCTGCTTAGGCTTGTCAAGCCATTTGACTTCGAGGCTATTAGGTTCCATTTGCAGCCATTCTATGCCGCCGAGTTCTCCATATACTTTTATACGTAATCCATTCTCTTCTCCTGCAGAGATCTGCGACGCATAGAGGATGCCTCGAGCTCCATTATCATATCTCAGAAGTACATTACCGTCATCATCTAACTGTCGCCCTTCTACTATAGCACTTATATCTGCACATAAAGATTCTATTTTTAATCCCGTTATATATTCAGCAAGATTCTCAGCATGTGTGCCTATGTCGCCCATGGCTCCTGCGATACCAGACTTAGATGGATCAGTACGCCAAGCAGCTTGTTTTTGGTCAGTAGTTTCTAAAGCAGTAGATAGCCAGCCCTGTGGATATTCGACGACGACTTTTCTTATTTTTCCTAACTCACCATTTTTTATCATTTGCTTAGCTTGCTTGACCATAGGGTAGCCCGTATAATTATGGGTAAGAGCAAATATGAGATTGGAATTATTTATGACTTTTTGTAGATCGTAGGCTTCTTCTAAGTTAAAAGAAAGCGGTTTGTCACATATGACATGAAATCCATTCTCTATAGCCAACTTGGTAGGTGCATAATGCATATGATTAGGTGTGACTATAGACACGAGGTCCATCCGTACATCAGGAGGGAGTGCACTTTCTTTTGCTATCATTTCTTGATAGTTAGCGTACACTCTACTTTCATCTAAATAGAAATCCTGACCTGATAACTTGGACTTCTCAGCATTACTACTGAAGGCTCCACAGACGAGTTCTATCTGCCCATCTAATGCTGCCGCCATTCTATGCACATTACCTATAAATGCACCTCGGCCTCCACCTATCATTCCCATTCTAATTTTTCTCGGCATCACTTTTCTTTTTTATAATATAATTATTTACAATTCTCTCTAATGTTGTAAGGGGTATCGACCCATTAGCCAACACAAGATCATGAAATTCCCTTATGTCAAATTTATCCTCTAATTCTTTCTCAGCCATTGCTCTCAACTCTCTTATTTTTAACTCACCTATTTTGTATGATACGGCTTGTCCGGGCCAGCCAATGTACCTATTAATTTCGGTTTCTATTTCATGCTCTGATAGGGCAGCGTTCTCTTTCATGAAGTCAACGGCCTCCTGCTTAGTCCATCCAAAGTAATGCATACCGGGATCAACAACCAATCTACATGCACGCCACATCTCATATGTTAGTCTACCAAAATCTTGGTAGGCACTCTCATAGATTCCAGCCTCTTTACCAAGATACTCTGCATAAAGTCCCCAGCCTTCTCCGTAAGCGCTAAGATATTGTGATCTGAATTCTGGTAAGCTGTCTAATAATTCTTTTGCCAAACTAATCTGTAGATGATGTCCAGGAACAGCTTCATGTAAAGTCAGAGCTGGTAACACATATAAAGGCCGTGCAGGTAAGTTATATGTATTAACCCAATAGGCGCCTGCTTTTTGTGATTCCATAGACCCTCCAGAATATCTTCCTGTCGTATAGTTAGGAGCTATTTCAGCTGGTACCGGAGATACTGTAAATGGGAGACTAGGCAACCTACTAAAATATTGTGGTAATATCTCCTCCGCTTTTTTAGATAACCATGCTGCATAATGCAATAACTCTTCGGGAGTATCCGCATAGAATTGTTGGTCTGTTCTTAGATAATTTAAGAAGTCGCTATAACTACCACTGTAGTTTAAGTCATTTATAATAGTTGTCATTTCTGACTTAATACGGCGTACTTCACTTTGTCCTATATCATACACCTCTTGAGGGGTCATATCTAAAGTCGTAAAATACCTCACTCTCTGTTCATAATAGGATTTCCCGTTTGTAATATTTGAAATACCTACTTTTTTAGGAGCATTGGGTAGGTATTCTTCTTTGAGATATTTTCTAAACTTTATAAATGTATTGTAAAAATTATCATCTACCATAACGTCTACATTAGAATTCAAAAATGGTTGGTAGAGAAAGAATTTTTCACCTTTATTTTTTAAAAGATCATCTAATACATTAATGCAATTTTCAACTACAACTTTGGGCCAACTCATATTTGATTTTTGGCCCGCTTTGAGGTTGTTGATTTGTTGTTCAATATACTTTGGTGTTGTATTTAATTTTTCCTGATAATTTGATATTGATTTTTCGGTTTTGAGATTGAGACCTCTTACATAATATATCATGTTAATAATGAATCCGCCTTCACTATTAAGAGGCATAAGATGATGGTTGTTAGATAATGAAAATAGCTCATCGTCCAGAATGAGATAAAGCATTTCGTAATTGATACGATTAGTCGTAGAATAATTTGTTGTATCTAATTTACTTAATGTAGAAATCCATCTACTAAAGACGGTCTTCTTATTTTTGATAACTTCATTGGTTACATCTGGCCATTGGGTTTGATGTAACTTAGATTCGTTTTCGTTGAAGGATTGATATTCAGTTATGATGTCTTCTAAAGTATATTGAGCACTTGCATTACAGACATATATAAGAGTGACAAATAAAAATAAAGGTTTAAGCATATTCATTTCTTGTATAACATTTTCAAAGTAGTTGTTCTAAGTGTTTTTTCTTTCTACTTGACGAATGTAAAATAAGAATGATCAATAACTAATTATAAAATTTTCATCACAGAAATAAAAATGAACTGAGATGGTTATGTAATGACTTTGGTGTTGTCTTCTTTATCTAAAAATATATTCATTTTAGTTTCATTACCTTAGTATAAATTACAATCATGAAGTATGTATACGTCGTTTCTATAATTATCATATTGTCGATTTTTTCTTGTATTGATGATAAATCAAGATTGGAACATGTTAGTGATAACACCGAAGAAAAAGTCTTAAGTGCAAAGCCAGCATTAAGGCATGTTGTCTTGTTTAACTTTAAGGATTCTACTGAGATGACTACTCTTAGAGAGATAGAAAATGCTTTTGCTGCGCTGCCTTCTAAGATTCCTTACATAAGAGATTTTGAATGGGGTGTTAATAATAGCACCGAGGGTCTGGATAAAGGCTTGTCACATTGCTTTTTAGTCACATTTGGATCTGAGGAGGATAGAGATATATATCTTCCACATCCAGCTCACCAAGAATTTGTTGCCATGATAGGTCCCTATGTAGAAGATGTTACTGTTGTTGATTATTGGATAAAGTAGTCTCCAAGTTGAGAAAGAATTCTGTCTAAGGCATATTGTTGTAAAAGTTATTGTGACTAATAAACTTATAATACATTTGCCCTACCGATAGAAAGAGACAGGAATATGAGCTTGCAAAAAGAAATTAATAAAAGAAAGACCTTTGGCATTATATCTCATCCAGATGCCGGGAAGACTACTCTGACAGAAAAGTTGCTGTTGTTTGGTGGAGCTATACAAGTTGCTGGAGCGGTAAAGTCAAATAAAATCAAAAGACATGCGACGTCAGATTTTATGGAGATAGAGAAGCAGAGAGGAATATCTGTGGCAACTTCAGTGATGGCATTTGAATATCGCGATAAGAAAATTAATATATTAGATACGCCTGGCCACAAAGATTTTGCCGAAGATACTTACCGGACACTCACAGCTGTAGATAGCGCTATAGTCGTAATTGATGTTGCTAAGAGTGTAGAGATGCAGACAGAAAAGTTAGTCGCCGTATGTCGGACAAGACAGACGCCTATGATCGTGTTCATTAATAAGTTGGATAGAGAAGGCTTAGATGGCTTTGACTTGTTAGATGACATAGAGCAGAAACTGGGTATGAAAGTATGCCCTCTATCATGGCCTATAGGCATGGGTAAGAGATTTCAGGGTGTCTATAATATCTATGCTAATAACATTCGATTGTTTACTGCACACGGTAAGCAGTCGGTAGATGATGTTATAGAAATATCAGATCTAAGCGATTCAAGTTTGGATGATCTGCTGGGAGAGGCAGCAGCTTCAGAATTGAGGTCCGACATAGAAATGATAAGAGAAGTATATCCGAATTTTTCTAAAGAGCAATATGAACAAGGTCTGCTTAATCCTGTATTCTTCGGTAGTGCAGTTAATAACTTCGGAGTTAAGGAGATGTTAGATTGTTTTGTTGATATAGCACCACAACCACTACCACGTGAGACTGAAGAAAGGTTAGTCAAACCAGACGAGAAAAAATTCACAGGTTTTGTCTTTAAAATCCATGCTAACATGGACCCTAACCATCGCGACCGTATTGCCTTTATGCGTATCTGTTCTGGAACATTCGAACGTAATACCAATTACTTCCATGTACGACAGAGTAAAAAAATGAAATTTTCTAATCCGACGATGTTTATGGCTTCTAAAAAGAACATCGTAGATGATGCTTATCCAGGAGATATTGTAGGCCTTTATGATGCAGGTAACTTTAAGATAGGAGACTCACTTACTGAAGGTGAAGAACTGCACTTTAAGGGAATACCTTCATTTTCTCCAGAGCAATTTAGATTTGTTAATAATGCAGATCCACTAAAGTCTAAACAACTCAACAAAGGTATAGATCAACTTATGGACGAGGGTGTAGCCCAATTGTTTACTAAGTTATCTAACAACAGAAAAATAATTGGTACAGTAGGGGCATTACAATTTGAGGTTATTCAGTACAGACTTCAACATGAGTATGGAGCAAAATGTGATTATGAAAGCTTGCCTATGCATAAGGCGTGTTGGATAAAAACGGATAATCAAGAAGCATTGGATGAATTACATGCTAGACGAAAAAATAATCTTGCATTAGATAAAGACGGTAAGCTTGTGTACTTAGCAGAGTCTGCTTGGACACTCAAGATGGCACAGGATAATCATCCGGAGATTGAATTTTTGACGAGCAGTGAGTTTTAGAATGTTGGTCGTGAGTTTTTTTAGCTTAAAGTAACAATACATTTCTAATAGGCGTATAGAACATAACCGTAAGTTGTATGCTGCTTTGTCAAGCGGTTTCTTTCGTCGATAGCTAATTAATTTCTCTGCGCATCTCTTTCTTCTTGTGTTGGAAAATTAAGTTCGCCACTAGAATAATATGTCCCAAAAGTTTTTACTCCAGAGTACACTTGCGATAGCGCAGAGAAAACTTGTTGTTTTGTCAATTCTTTAAGTGGGTGTATGTATGCAGACCAGAGAAGTCCGTCAGAAATGGCATAACGAATGTCCAATGCTGTATGGAAATTAGCTTCCATACATTTTCTTAATTGATTATCAGAAACTTCGCTTACTTCCACTATGGGTGCTATGATGCGCATTCTATTATGTAACTCGTCGGTTAGGCAAATAAATAATGTAGAGTCTATAATAAATTGCCAGTGACCAGCTTGTCCTTCGACTTCATCACTTAGAGTATATATTATGCTGTTTAATTTTTCGTTATCCATGTTCTGAGCACTTACACTTGATTGAGAAATACATGAGATTGCTATTAATATTTTTATGAGTTTCATATAAGATCATTAAGACAAAAAATATGTGGTTTATAAATATTTTGCTTTACTCGACTTCATATTTGATTGTCCTCGCTTTGAATATACCGTCTTTCATGAGAGTCATATAGCTATCTTTTATTGTCACTGTATTGCCTTCTATAATTGCATTAGTATCATCACATGAGATAACATTACCTGGCAGATGTATTGTTGTAACATAGCCAGACTCACCTAACATCATTTGCATCATTCCAGCTTCTTCTTCTGACATATTTTCAAAATCTATTTCTTCATCTTCCATTCCATTATCTCCGAAATCGCCAGAGAAATCTTGCTCAGGAAGAGTTACGATTCCATTCTTCAGGTCGGCTTCGTAATCCCTAATTAATTCTTTAAAGCTATCCATTTGATTACCTTCTTCATCTGGATTATCACCCATAGCTTTAAGCGTCCCAAAGATATCTTCAAGTTCGTCCAAACTTTTATATCTGACTTCCAATCCCATTACAGCTGTCATATCAGACTTATTAGTATTAATAGTCATTGAGACATTTTTAAGTAATTCTGGATTATCAATAGTAGTTTTTACTGAGTCAGGCATCACTTCATAGAATGTAAATGTCGAATCAATATCTTTTAGATTAGAAGGATTACCAAG
>CAZBXL010000072.1:9404-18254 GCA_964495785.1 uncultured Saprospiraceae bacterium
GAGGTCATGAACAAGACTAAAAAAGAAAGTACCAGAATATTAAGAATACGATTTGACATAGATTAATTTTTTGAATTAGTATTTGTAATTGATTTCTATATTATTTTTTAGTAGGTAGATACCACCCTAAAAATGCGCCTACTAAACCCCATTGTACGATAGCATCGATGAGGTCCGGAATAGAATCTGTCTTGAACCATATCGTATTAAGATAGGGTATGGTTAGATATGAAATAATTCCAACTATGAGACAGCCCGTAAGCACTTTCATGAAGTTTAATTGGGCTTGTCCGAGAAGTAAAAAGCATAGTAGAAATGCAGATAATACATCAATAATAAAAGCTCTCACCATATTCATGGGCATGGTGTTACTCCATTTCTTATTATAGGTAAGTAATGCCCATGGTTGACCTTCCATGTTTTTAGCATACGCTGCTTGTTCATCTGCGGTATATCCTGGAGCCAGATTGGGCATCATATATTGGCCCTCTTCGAGATTTAGCTCCATGAACTTATTCATGATTTGATCTTGATGAGGTGTATAGGACATCTGAGAGCCGTGGATGTTTAGTGCTGACCATGAGAGAAACTGCCACATGAATATGATGAAGCCCCCTACCAGTCCTCCGATAATTGATTTTTTCATTTCGTTTTGTTGTTTTGTTTGCTCAATTTAAAAAATCAGAAGCACTTATTAATGAATACAAATGAGCTTAAAATTTTCTTTAACGTCGTGTCGATATAGTAGTCTCTAACTTATAGTCTCATATACTAGACCCATACCCACTGACCACTTATACTTGTGGTCAGTGGGAGTTGCACAAAAATACATGCTTAATGTATTGATAGTCAGTAGTTTATACATTTGCTGATGATTTGATTTTTTCGTATCTTTGTGCCACTTTTCATATAACAATAATTAATGGCTGACGATAAAGACAAAAAACAGAAAAAAGGCAATTATAGTGCTGATAATATCCAAGCGTTAGAGGGCTTAGAAGCGGTAAGAATGCGTCCCGGGATGTACATCGGTAGTACAGATACTAAAGGTCTACATCATCTTGTCTGGGAGGTCATCGATAACTCAATTGATGAGCATCTCGCGGGGCATTGTGATATGATCACAACAGTCATACACAAAGACAATTCTATTACTGTTAAAGATAATGGTAGAGGTATACCTACTGGAATGCATGAGAAACTTCAAAAGTCTGCACTCGAGGTTGTTATGACCGTACTACATGCTGGGGGAAAGTTTGATAAAGATACTTACAAAGTTTCAGGTGGTCTACACGGTGTGGGTGTATCATGTGTTAATGCATTATCAAGTTTTCTAAAAGCAGAAGTACATAGAGATGGTAAAGTATTTACTCAGACATATTCTGAAGGTATTCCTACTTCTAAAGTAGAAGAAGTTGGTACAACGGATATTACTGGTACGTTCATTACGTTTAAGCCAGACGGAACAGTCTTTGAGACATTAGAATATAGATTTGAAACATTAGAGAATAGATTCAAAGAGCTTTCATTTCTAAATAGAGGACTGACACTGACCTTAGAAGACGAGAGAGTACAAGAAGATGGTAAGAATAAGAAGAAGACATTTCATTCTGAAGGGGGTCTTAAAGAATTCGTTAAGTATATAGACAGTGCAAGAACTCCATTATTAGAAGAACCTATACACGTAACGGGCAAAGAAGAAAATGTAGAAGTCGAAGTGGCGATGCAGTATAATACCAGCTTCTCGGAAAACATATATTCTTTTGTAAATAATATCAGTACAAAGGAAGGGGGTACTCACGTAAGTGGATTCCGTAGAGCAGTCAATAGAGTATTTGCTAAGTACGGTGAAGACAATGGCTTTTTTAGTAAGTTGAAATTCAAAATCGCTGGAGAAGATTTCAGAGAAGGTCTTACGGCAATCGTTTCTGTTAAGGTGCCCGAACCACAGTTTAAGGGTCAAACAAAAGGAGAGCTCGGTAACTCAGAAGTGACAGGAATTGTATCAAGGGCAGTAGGAGATGTTATCACTTATTTTCTTGAAGAAAATAAACATCTTGCCAAAAGGATAATGGAGAAAGTTATCCTTGCTGCAACAGCACGTCACGCAGCTCGTAAGGCGAGAGAACTTGTCCAGCGTAAGAACGTAATGACAGGTAGTGGACTGCCAGGTAAGTTATCAGATTGTAGTTCTAAAGATCCAGCAGAATGCGAGATATTTCTTGTCGAGGGAGATTCTGCCGGTGGTACAGCCAAGCAAGGTAGAGACAGACACTTCCAAGCTATTCTTCCACTGAGAGGTAAGATCCTCAATGTAGAAAAAGCGATGGAGCATAAGATATATGAGAATGAAGAGATCAAAAATATGTTTACAGCACTCGGTGTAAGCATAGAAGAAAAAGATGGAGAGAGAATTCTCAATACAGAAAAACTAAGATATGATAAGATAGTCATCATGTGTGATGCCGATGTCGATGGTAGTCACATTAGTACTTTGATACTGACGTTCTTCTTTAGATACATGAAAGAGTTGGTAGAAAATGGAAACATATACATTGCTGCACCTCCATTATATCAGGTGAAGAAAGGTAAGCAAAGCAAGTATGCATGGAATGACGAAGAACGATTAGCAATAATGAAAGAATACGGTGGCGGAGAAGAAGATAAGTCAGTCAAGATCCAAAGATATAAGGGTCTGGGTGAGATGAATGCAGATCAGCTTTGGGAGACGACTATGAATCCTGAATTCCGTACGCTGCACCAGGTATCTATAACTGACGGATTAGAGGCAGATAAAATATTTTCTATGTTAATGGGAGATGAAGTTCCTCCAAGAAGAGCTTTTATAGAAGAAAATGCTAAGTACGCAAATATTGATATATAGTATCTGTTAATATTCCATCTAATCAAAAAATGGTATCGGAGAATTTCTTTGAGCAATATGGTAAGATTTCCAAAGAAGGGATTGAGGATTTAAATAAAAAGCTGATTCCCAATAAAATCAAAAAGGGAGATCAACTGCTTTCTTACGGCCAAATTTGTAAAGAGATATATTTTGTAACTAAAGGTTGCTTAAGACTTTATTACATTTCTGATGGAGTTGAAATTACAGTTTGGTTCTCATTCGAAGGCAACTCAGCTATTGAACTATCCAGTTTTCTTAGTGGTGAACCCACGGAGTACTTTATAGAAGCCATAGAAGACAGCGAATATCTATCATTAAGAAAATCTGAACTCCTAAAACTATATGTCGCCTATCCTGAACTAGAAAGTATTGTAAGGCGCTTTTGGGAAGATGTGATATTAAATATACTACAGCGATTTACGGCCCTACAAAAAGATACTGCTGAAGACCGTTACATAAGCCTCATTAATCAGAGCAACTATCTACAAAGAGTTCCTCAGAAATATCTAGCATCATATATAGGCGTCACCCCGACTTCATTGAGCCGGATAAAGAGAAACCTTAAGTAGAAAAAGTATAGTTTTAAAATATTATAGGTGTTCAATATTCCTCCCTCTTTGATCTCCCTCCTGAGGGAGAAATTTACTTTAGCCGTTATTAGAACTTTAGTTTTCTAAATATAAATTGAGGCTTTTTCTATTCCATAACAGTTAGCAAAGCTTAAGTATTTGACACCTATCCCAAGCTTAGAATTTCCTCCGCTGGCGGAGGTTAGGAGGTGGAACAATTATTATAAATTACAATCATCTATTTGATTAATCTGTAAACTTATTTTAGGACGAGTACTAAGGGGTTCAATAATGATGGGTGTATTAAATATAAAATTGCCTTTCTTCATACAACTAAAAATGACCTGCTCGCTAAAATTTCTATATAAGACTCGTATCGTATTCTAAAAAAATAAGATAAAATACATTTATTGTCATAGGACAACTTTTTACAAGTAGAAGCATTATACTTTTGTATTCAAATATTGTTGTAACCTATTAAACAGATTATAAAAATGATAAGTACAGATACAAACGTAAAATACAAAGTCAAAGACATCAACCTCGCAGAGTGGGGTAGAAAAGAAATAAGATTAGCTGAAGCAGAGATGCCAGGCCTTATGAGTCTTAGAGAAGAATTTAAAGGTCAGAAGCCATTAGCAGGTGCTAATATTGCAGGTTGCCTTCACATGACTATCCAGACAGCAGTTCTTATTGAGACACTAGTTGATCTTGGTGCAGACGTCACTTGGTCTTCTTGTAACATATTCTCTACGCAAGATCATGCTGCTGCAGCTATCGCAGAAGCAGGTGTTCCAGTATTTGCTTGGAAGGGTATGAACGAAGAAGAATTTGAGTGGTGCATAGAGCAGACGATTTCATCTTTTAAGAATGGTAAGCCTTTGAATATGATCCTTGATGATGGAGGTGATTTGACGAATATGGTACTGGATAAGTTTCCAGAATTAGTAGGTAATATCAAAGGCCTTAGTGAAGAAACAACAACAGGGGTACATAGATTATATGAGAGAATGGAGAAAGGAACACTTCCTATCCCAGCGATCAATATCAATGACTCAGTTACAAAATCTAAATTTGATAATAAGTACGGTTGTAAAGAATCTTGCGTAGATGCAATAAGAAGAGCAACGGATATTATGATGGCTGGAAAAGTAGCAGTCGTAGCTGGATATGGTGATGTAGGTAAGGGATCAGCAGCTTCATTAAGAGGAGCTGGATGTAGAGTTATCGTTACAGAAATAGATCCGATATGTGCATTACAAGCTGCAATGGATGGCTTTGAGGTTAAGAAAATGATGGATGCAGCTCCAGAAGCTGATATCGTTGTAACTGCTACGGGTAATTTTAATATCATCGGTGAGAAGCATTTCAAAGCGATGGGAGATAAAACGATCGTATGTAACATAGGTCACTTTGATAATGAAATCGATATGGCTTGGTTAAATGGCACTTACGGTAAGACTAAGGTTGAGATTAAGCCTCAAGTTGATATGTATAATGTAGATGGTAATGATATCATCATTCTTGCAGAAGGAAGACTTGTGAATTTAGGATGTGCTACAGGACACCCATCATTCGTAATGTCTAATTCATTTACTAATCAAGTATTAGCTCAATTAGAACTATGGAATAATAGTGATCAATATGAGAATAAAGTGTACATGCTACCTAAGCACTTAGATGAAAAAGTTGCAAGATTACACTTGGCTAAAATTGGTGTTGTATTAGAGGAACTGACTGACGAACAAGCGAAGTATATTAACGTGCCACAAGAAGGGCCATATAAGCCTGAGTACTATAGATATTAATAAGATCTAATAATAAATTTTAAGCCCCGACAAGCTTGATATATGTATCAAGTTTTGTCGGGGCTTTTTCTTTTAAAGCTGATTATCAACCGATCAATTATTAATTTATTCAGTTAAGAATAATACTTTTGTGTTTTAATTCCTATCCAAATGATTGATATATGACTATATATTGTTGGTTATCAATAGATTAATGTCCCCATTTATAATTTAACAATTTATTAGCGACTTCTGCACATGTGGAATCGTTTACGATATGTCTGATCCTACTAAGAATAAAATATATTTTTTAAAACAACTATAATTATGAAGACACTATTAAAATTTAGTTTGCTAAGTATTTTAGCAATTATCGGATTTACTTCTTGTGAAGATGATCTAACAGGCGGTGGCACAGGCGGTGGCACTGGTGGAACCGGAGGAGGTTCCGATGCATCTCCATCTGCAGGTTTACTTACAGAGACAGGATTTGTAGATTTTGCAGCTACAGTAATGCCACAAGAAGCATTCAGCGTCAGACTACAAGCTGACCGAGGTGACAGTCCCCTCAGTGTATTGACAATAACTGAAGATGATACGACTGTGGATTTTAGCAGAATCACTATTGATGGATCAGCAGCATCGTCTAATCCAATAGTATTATTTGATACAGACAAAGAAAATTTTATTAAGGATATAACAATCGTCTCTCAGTCAGGAGAATCCACTAATACTTATGTATTTAGGGTAGAGGACGAAGCGGGAAATTTTTCTACAAGTAGCGTTACAATCACTACAGAGGCTCAGGTTGTACCACCTACAATATTAATCGAAGGCAGCGGTATGGCTATGGTTGCGCCTAACTCTATATTCAGCATACCTGTGACAGTAAGTAATGTGACGACACCATTATTAAAAATAGGAGTCCTACAAGACGGACAGCATATAGAACCATCAAGATTATATTATGATGACATCAATAATGAATTTCCTATTAACCCAGTAGAGTTACCTGATGCTGACTTTAACGGCTTTATGAGAACAATATTTGTTAGAGTACATCCTGATGCTGGAATCAGAACGTATACCATAGAACTAGAGGATATTTCAGGAGCTATTTACACGAGAGATTTAACTATTGAGACAGGCACAAGTGTGACATCTTTAAATGGTGTTTTATTTAACAGTGCTGGTCCTGCGGGTACAGGTGGTCTTGATCTTGATGACGGTATGAGTGTAGGTAGTGATGATATGAGAGCTGATCTTAAAGATGAAGGAATCGATCTTAATCAACCTGCAGCTAGTAACTGGATAAGAAGAATATCAGGAGCTAACGGTGCAGTGGTAAGACATATTTTTCCAGGCCAGAATGGACTTCCAGATGATTTTAATTTTGATAATGTATCTACGTCTCAGCAAGTAGCTTCTCTATTTGAAAATGGAGTTTCTTTTGTAGATACCAATATAGATGGTGACCCTATCAGTCTTAGAGTACAGACTAATGATATATTTACAGTGTCAGCTAATAACACATTTTACTTAATCAGAGTATCAGGTATAAGCGAGACTATAGATAATAATCAGGATAGTTATATGATGGACATCAGGTTCTAATAAAAAAATATAAAATTTTAATTAGCCAGGTCTGAATCTCAGATCTGGCTTTTTTATTGGCATAGAGAAATGCTCATACTTGAAAAGTCAGCTTGCATCATCGCAGGATTCCAAAGATAAACTTTCACTTGATCGCCACTCTCAAGATTATTCAATGGAAGAAAGTAGTCTACTGTATCCCATGTGTCAATATAAGTTCTGCGTATCTCTATTTCTGCAGTCTCTATATCTTTCTTAGCTATCTTGTCATTAATAGAGATGCTCTCCCACAGTATTTGCTTACCATCACGCAAGACTTCGATCACAAGCTTATGATGATGATGCGACATGAATTGATGTTCTGGAAATCTCATAAGGAGTGAGCTCTTAAGCACATTATACTTTTCAATTTCAGTCTGGCTTAATGTGTGTACTATGCTCCCTGTAGGATATTTTGATTTAGAATCAAAACTCAGATAATTCATTTGCTTGATACTATCGAATATAATTGGAGTATCTGAGATATTGTCTGCTGCGATTATTTCGATGTTTTTACAATCTGTATTTTTTGATAATGCATTTTGATCCCAATCACTATTGAGATAAAAGAGTTCATGATAGCTGATATTATTTTTGTAAAAAGTACTTTTATTAAATGCCCATGTGGACTCATCCGAATATAGTTTGCCTGACAATTGCTTGTAAGTAAAATTTAAGCTGATCAGACTTGTGATCAGAATTAAGCTCAGATTGACCCATCTTACAATCGTATTGTGTTGACTTAATATACTTACAATGCCAAACAGCATCAAAGGATACACATGTATCATAGGCCGCGAGCCAAATCCATTGATATAATTATAATTATACCAAGCATAGGTGACGTAGATGTGTATGGGAAGTATAATGAGAACAATAATTTTAATACGCTTAGGTACACTCTTACAGAATAAGCCAACAAGTGCAATTAACATCACTGGAGTATACATGAACCATCCATTCTTTGCGCCTAATAATCCATCCAAAATATGTGGTTCAGTCCAATGAAAATGATAGTTACTATAACTATCGTAGATATAAGAACCGGTCATCATTTTCCAATACAGCAATTGAGGAATGATAGGTAGTATAAAAAGTAGAATTGCTATGGGCAACTTGATTACGATCCTATGTAGTAATTGTGTCCTATAGTCAAAGCCTTTATTTAATCCTTCTAAAATGAAAGTAATAGGTATGATACCGAATATAATATCAACAGGTCTGATAATAGTGATCAGTCCCATAAGTAAGGCAATAACTAAGACTGTAGAGTCTGACCACTTGAGTCGGAGTTTGGTACTGAGATAGAGCACTGCAGAAATCAACATGAACTGAGGGACATGCGCCATGCCATGCTGTATAAATCCAAACCATAATAAATTCGTTCCCAGTAGACCAATCAGAGTAGCTCCTAATGCACTAACCTTAGGATAATATACGCTTAAGGATCTGTAACAAAAGAATAGACCTAATAACAAATAAAGGACATTAAGAAATACAATAGCATTCTGATATCTTTGTTCGAACCCATTAGAAGACCTGCCTTGTATTCTATCCCATAGATAGACAGATAAAAATCCTGGCGACAACATCGCTGATAAACCATAAGAGTACTGGATTATTGGATGACCTTTCTCGTTAGTAGAATAGGACTCCTTAAATCTTGATATACCAGATGCTATTTCTGTAGGTATGTTCGGATCATCAGAGAGATCATCTACTCTATCTAATTTGTGATAGATAACACTTGCTGGTAGATAACTATAATAGCCTAATGCATCACCATAAAGTATGCCTGAAGTATTAGTTACTGCAAAGTATAAACTTACAGTTATGGCAATGATCGCAATGATGTATTTATACCAGATCATAAATCAATTCTAATAACTGATCTAATGTAATACTGTGATATCCAAATAAAGCAAGAATGGTATTAAAACTTTGAAATCGATGGGGA
>CAZBXL010000073.1:0-15425 GCA_964495785.1 uncultured Saprospiraceae bacterium
GCATCCAAGGCTAATCTAACAGACCCATGCTTAATCAATATTACCTTAGCAGCTTCATAATCAAGATCAGTTTGATTCATAATCATTTTTGTACCTCTGTCTACGAGCTTATCATTACTGAGCTGCATATCTACCATTTTATTATCAACCACTCGACCTAACTTAATCATTACAGACGTACTTATCATATTGAGAATAAGTTTCTGAGCTGTCCCCGCTTTCATACGAGTACTTCCAGTGACAAACTCAGGACCCACGACACAGACCATTGGATAATCTGCCACCTCAATAATCGGAGCATGAGCATTACATGTAACACAACACGTTGCAATATTATTCGCCTGACAGTAATGCAATCCCCCTATGACATAAGGAGTCGTACCAGAAGCCGCGATACCTATCACAATATCAGCACTTGAGATATGATACGATTCTAAATCCTTAATAGCTAATTCTTTGTCATCTTCTGCAAACTCTACCGCTTTGCGTATAGCTGCATCTCCTCCTGCCATTAAACCTATAACCCAATCATGTGGTACTCCAAAAGTCGGAGGACATTCTGATGCATCTACAATACCTAATCGCCCACTCGTACCAGCACCAATATAGAATAATCTTCCACCATCTTTCATCAATGAATATATCTTATCTACAGCCAATTCTATATCAGGAATTATAGCTTGCACAGCATCTGCAACCTTATGATCTTCGGCATTGATATTAGAAAGTAAGTCTATGGTAGACATCTTATCTAAGTCACGATATAATGAATCGCTTTCTGTAATACGTTTATTCATAAATTCATTTAATAATACTCAAAGCTAAGTTTATTATTTAATCAGTTTGAATTAAATGGCTAACGTAACTGATGGGATCATTCCAAGCTATTCCTTCATTAGGCGTTAGATCTTCAGATAATCCTTGATATTCCATATTGACATACATTTGTGCTGGTTGATTATCATTCAATTTTGTGACTCTTATATTTAAACTATCAAGACCATAGCCGTACAAGGTTAAGAACTTGAGCTTATTATCCTTAGTACTTAGATTCTTACTGAATCTATTATCAATAAAAACACTATCAACATTAGAGTTTTTTGGTAGACACACATAAGCTATACTGGCTCTCTTTGGGTGTTTGATTTTATAAGCATGATTATTAGTTGTATCTGAAACTATTGTTGACTTCAATGAATCGACATTACTTTCATGCTCCTTATAGAATGTGGAATATGTCAAATTGTTGGGTAGTCTACCCTTAGTACTATTATCTAATAAACTGAGATGACCCTCATGAATGTAATCATCAAAAGTGGCTACATAAGATTTATCATTTGCACTATCATAGACATGCTTTATATTAGTTAACAGTGGCTCTTGCTCAGAAGGAGTTGTCTTTACATGGGCAACGACAATACTAAACACAAATAATAAAAAACCCGAAATCATTATGATCTTCTTTCCTTGAGGATTCCATACAGAAGGAAGTAAGTACATGGAAGACATAGTGGCTAAGATTGCAAATAAGACAGCTCCCGGTAAGGCTTCAAAATTAAATGCTAAGAACAAACCATGGGAAAGAAATGTCCATAATCCTATAAGACAAAATAAGTAGAGCAAAGAAGGCAGCCAACTTTCGCGATCGACATTCTTAGCTAATAAATCTATTAAAATTAAAATCCCAACACCTAAGGCAGGTATAAGCATAACGTATACTCCCGTAGGCATTAATACATACAATACTACAGACACTATGGACATGACTAAAAACAAACTAAATCCAAAAGAAAACCTGACAACAGGTGAAACGAGCCATCGGCTTATAATGGCTAATAGAAAAATGGAAAGGCCTAAGCCTCCTAAGAAATACCATTCATGATTATAATATTGATGAATATAAAATGTACTGTACTGTGGATAGAAACTTTTGGCAGCCAGTCCTAATAGAAAGTTAGCAAAACCAATAAATACTATTGTTATTAAAATAAGCAAAAACGCCTTACCGATATTTAAGAAATTGAAGCCATCGACTTTTCGTCCAGCAAAAATTATAGATAAGAAAATAATACCTAATAAAATAAGAAGTATCAGATCAATCCCAGATGGATAATTAATAAGTAGTCCGTAGAAGTTAAAGAAACTTGCATTACCTTTTTCCACATTAGAAAAGTCATAATTAGAAAAATGCTCAGCCATGAGATACATATTCTCACCAGTATGCTGAATACTATTCATACTAATGTTTTCTATATTATCAGCAGGATTATGATAATAAGCGAATCCATCAATGAAAGCGTGATTTATTCCGGGTATATTTTTATTAGCAAACGCAGTAAAGTCAGAACTATTAGGCATTCGCTTATAGATCTCATAAGACAGCGAACTCGCTATAGGTCGAATAGAAACTTTTTTCATTTCTCTCACTAACCAAGCATTATTATCTGACCACTCAAATGAATTACATGGACCCTGATTACCTCGAGCTTCATAATTTAATAGGATTCCGACATCACTCATATCGTTATGCTCTACATGATACCGAGCTCCTAATAAACCCATCTCTTCCCCATCAGTAATGATAAGTTGAATATCATTTTTACGAGCCTGAGATTTTAAGAGCTTGACAGTCTGCATCATAGCAGCTACAGCATAGCCATCATCAGCTGCTCCCGGCCCCTCAAAGACACTATCGTAGTGGGCTGCCAATACAACTTTTTTGCCATTAGGATCACTTCCGGGAAGTACCGCGATTATGTTCTCCACATAGGCACTACGGCTATATCGACCTCCCCAAGAAAAATCAATATATCCAGACTCTATAGATGTCTCAAGTCCCAATCGACTTAATTCATCTACTATATAATCTCTCACCTTATTATTAGCGATACTCCCGATAGGATGGGTCTCAGCCGCAATAACCTTAAGGTAATCCATCGCATCTTCTGCTGAGAAATGGGAAGTACTACTTTCCTTAACCGTAGTTGCAGATTCTCTATGACGAGCAAAAAATATTAAAGCGACAGAAAATAAAACAAGGGCAAGACTACGAAGCATAAGAATCTATTTTATAAAGTCAGCGATAGACTTAAAGATAGCTATTACTTCATAATTGATAGATCAAAAAGAATAAAATATAATCATCCATAATTCGCAGCCTCTTTAAATTTTAAATCTAACTTTTATTCACTTTCATACTCAGAAGCTTAAGTCCTATGAAGGTGACTAAGCCATTAACTGCAAGAATAAAAAATCCAAATTTAAATCCTCCAAACCATGCTGCACTATTCGTATCGATGATGTATGTGATGATGGGTGAGAGAATTACTACGACAGGAACCCATCTATCTATTGGCCTTGCCTTAGTTAGAATGCCATAAGTAAACAAACCTAATAACGGTCCGTACGTGTATCCCGCAAACTTAAATAGGCCATTGATAACAGCAGCGTCTACAAATCTATTGAAAATGAATATGACAAGGAATAGCAATAAGGTAAACCCAATATGAACCATCCATCGCGTCTTTTTCTTTTCGGATTCTGGTCTTTCCTTTTTTTCAAAATCTAAAAAGTCTATACAAAAAGAAGTTGTCAGTGATGTTAAAGCTGAGTCTGCACTTGAATACGCAGCTGCTATTAATCCTAATATAAAAATAACACCTACGAATGGAGGCAAGTGATTCAGTGCAATTAAGGGATACAGTTGATCGGTTTTTTCTGGAATAGTAAGAGAAATCTCTGCAGCATAGACGTAGAGCATAGCCCCTAAGGTCAGGAATAAAATATTTGCAAATATCAATATTATACTGAATACCAAAATATTTTTTTGAGCAGCACTTAATGTCTTACATGTCAAATTCTTCTGCATCATATCTTGATCTAATCCTGTCATAACAATAGCTATAAGTGCTCCAGAGAGAAACTGCTTAAAGAAATTATTAGGATCAGACCATCCATTTTCAAAAAAGAAAATTTGACTCAGTCCTGCTGAATCAATTCTATCTTTCATCCCACCGATACTCAGCCCCATACGATCGCAAATAAAATAAATGGTCAGAGATACTGCTACTAACATCATAACGGTCTGTATCGTATCTGTCCATACAATAGTCTTAATCCCTCCACGAAATGTATATATCCATATCAATAAAAGTGTAATAAATATGGTCATCTCAAATGAAATACCCAATGGTCCGAATACGAAAGGATGCAGCACAATAGCAACGACATAGAGTCTAAATGAAGCACCTATAATTCTCGAAAGAAGAAAATAAAATGCTCCCATCTTGTAAGACCAAAATCCAAAACGGTCTTCAAGGTAACCATAGATTGTAGTCAGATTCATTCTATAATATATCGGCATCAACACCAAAGCAATGACTGCATAACCGACAAGAAAACCTAAAACCATTTGCATCCAAGAATAGGCTTGGTTTACTCCTCCTGCACCGACGACTCCAGGTATAGAAATAAAAGTAACACCTGACAACGAAGCGCCTATCATACCAATCGCAACTAATATCCACGGTGATTTTTTGTTAGCTCTGAAGAAAGTATTGTTATCTGCCTTTCTACTCGTCACATGAGAGACGATGTATAGGAGTAAAAAATATATACATATCGTAATGAGTAATGAAGTAGGTGAGATACCGAGTGTTTCCATAGATGCTAAGATAGACAAGACTTTGCATATCGAAGTATCTCCTCATAGACATTATCCCAAGACGTCCATCCTTCTGCATCATAGAAAGAACTATTATGCCATATGACACAGCATATTCCATCTATAGCCTTGACTGAATCAATCAACTCTTTAGCAATCATAATGGCTTTATCAGGTTGTCCTCCACTTACTCTGCGTAGAGTGACATCCATAATAGAAAATGGATGTATAACAAGATTAGTGACTCTATCCATTTCATTATCATACCATCGATAACTGCGAGAGGTTCCTGATCTAAAACCAAGATGATCTGCATAACCCATAGAATAGTCATTCTGGATGGCTTCCTTGATAAGATATGCATAAGTCATTGGAAGTTGCATTCTAAGGAAATGCTGTCGTGAGCTATCAATTTTATTAACGATGACTTTTTCTAACGCCTGTTTTTCCTTCTTTATTAACGAAGGTCTATCAGAGGAATAATAAGAAGGGTGTATTCCAACGGTACTATGTCGACTAATTGATTTTACAACTTTGATAAATTCTGGATTGGTAGGATTTAATGACCGATCATATTGTGTTCGTTCTGCACTAAGTACAAAATACATACATGACAAATCAAGCTTTCTATGTAACTCATGGATGTAATCATATGTATCGAAAGGATCTTTAGATTTCATCTTGTCCTTGATACGGTTAAGATTCAATGACAGAATATCTTTCAGATAAGAACCCATTGTAACTAATAATCCCTTAGACTTAAAGCCATAGATGTGATCAACATCAACTGTAGATACAATATCGAACTTATGAGAGAAATTTAATTTTATACTATAAAAATCAGAAACAGAACTCCAGAAATCTTTCACCCAATAATCTATGATTGGCTTACTCAATAATTTCTTGTGATGTAAGATACTTGAAGTGTAGGGATATCGACCATGATCATCAAGTGGCGTTGCCTTATACTCTTCTACCCTACTTAATAAATAAAATATAGCAGCTACAAAATCAAAATTAAAAGAACCATCTTCTATTATGAGATACTCAGAGAATGAAGGTGCCTCATCATCATTGAGACTTAATTCATATGGTATATTGATGCAGTCGCTGAGTTTTTCATTAGAGTAATTTACTAAGGTATTCGCTTCATTTTTGTCAGAAATACTTTCACATAATCTATAGCCTACATTATCTACTGCATCAAAGATAAAGTCCAAAGCGTATTTAACTTTTGCGGAATAATGCGGACAATATATATCTATCGTCCTCATGAATTTATATAAGGATACTTGATCTTAGAGAGAAACAATCCTTCAGCAGGAACTGACCATGCATGAGTTAGACGTTCTTGTTTTTCTAATGCATCGTGTACATCTTTGATAGGATATTTCTTGATTGACACATTAATACACATACCTACTAAGAGCCTCACCATACCTCTTAGAAATCGATTAGCTGTTACATGATAGACTAATCCACCATTAGCTAACTTCTCCCATTTAGATTCCATGATGTCACATTTAAAATTATCAACTTGAGTATGAGATTTACAGAATGTATAAAATGACTTATAAGACTTAATCAACTCAGCAGCCTCTTGTAGTAAATTAAAGTCTGGAATAATAGATTGATTATATTTATAAGAATGGCCTCTGAGAAATGGATTTTTTTCGAAGTGTATATGATACTCATAAGAACGGCTGCTTGCATCAAATCGAGCATGCCGAAGCTCTTCAAATCGATATACATTCCTAAATGCTATATCAAATGGAGTCAAACCATTCAGCTTATATAATAGCAATTTGTCATCATATAATTGAGAATCTAAATCTACGTGAAAATAATAATCGGATGCATGCACACCGGCATCAGTTCTACCACAGCCTACTACAGATATCTGTTGGTTATAAATCTTAGAAAGTGCAGTTTCAACTTCTTTTTGTATCGTTATAGTATTAGGCTGTATCTGCCAACCACCGTAACGTGTACCTTCATAAACCATTTGAAAAAAAAATCTCTGAGTCATTAATTTACTGAGGATTAAATAATGATCTAAAAATACAAAAGAGCCTGACTATTTCTAATCAAACTCTTTTATACGGTTTAGGATAAAACCGCGACATAACATTGATATTCAATGCTATTGTCGGGTTTTGTAGTGTGTAAAGTTGGTTTTATTCTATTAATATCATATGCTTCGTAGCTGAAAACTTATTACTCTCAAGTTTGTAATAAATCAGGCCCGTCACACCTATATCTTCTTTTTGTAATGTCAATGAGTTATACCCCTTGACCCCATCTATCACCATTGTCTTAATCAACTGTCCACTGACATTGTATAAGCTCATACTTACTGTAGCCGAATGTGGCAATTCAAATCCTATAGTTGTTTCTTCGCTAAATGGATTAGGTTCATTCTGATATAAATCAAACTGCTCTTCAGATGATTCTCTAAGTACAATATCCATTACTTCCAACTCCGTGCCAACATAAGCTTCTGCTTTAGTATATTGAGAATTAATTCGAATCATCTCTGATAACCATCCATTCTTTTCAGCCTTCAGAGAAATTGTAAGAATTGCCGAAGTATTGTCTATAGGATAATCGGTATTATGAGATACTGTCATTCTTCCATTAGAATCTATATGATAATTTTCATCATACATATCCCTACCCTCACAATAAGTCACCTCTAAGCCATCAGCTTCAAAGCTAAATTGGTATCCAAATAATTCAGTACTCTCTGTATTTAAATCTATCGAGATTAATTCTCCCTTATTAACGTAAGCATCAGTATAGACAAATTCTAAAGCATTATTTCTTCTCAATGCCGTACCCTGACTTACAACATTAGGGACCATTGAGTTATTGACGTCACCTATTTTGACCGCAATAAAGTCTTGCGTATTCATATCATCAGAAAGATTTTCTATCTCTATAAAATCGTGATAATACCATGGATTATCTGTAGTCAAGTTATCTTGCTGATCTACAAATTTCCAAGACCCGTTGTTATCAAATCCGTCATTAACCCCCAATATAAGTTTCCTTAATTGTATCAAATCTATTGCTGTTATCTTTTTATCATTAGATATATCAGCTGCGATCATCTTATATGGACTATCAAGTAACTCATCATTTAAGATATGCTTCTGAATAAGAATTAAATCATAAGTACTTACCCCGTTGAGGTAGTCATCATTTTTTTCACCTTTAATGTTGTACTGATTATTGATAATATTCTCATAGAAAGCATATTCTCCATTCTCATTGGTGACAATAGCACTCTGACTATTATTAGACATATTATCTAAAGATGCATTGACACTTTGTACAGCCTCGCCATACTCAGTATATATACGTCCACTAATAGCTCCCGTATCTGGAATGTCGTTACCATTAACAGCCAACTGTACTAAGCAGAAATCAAAATTATCACACTCATCCCATACATACATCTCAAGTATGACAAAACCATCAGCATTAATATCCGAATCAAATATCAATCTGCCTGCAGTACCTAATGTGGCATCCCATCTATCTGAATCGCCAGCATTGAAACTTGCTTCATCCGTAATAGTGCCAGAAGCTGGATTATAGAAAGAGCTGGTAGCTGGAGGTACTATATCAGAGAAAGTAAATCTTAAATTCTCATTCGCTGTACAATTATCAGTACTCCCTAAATCAAAGTCATTAGCCCATATCTCTACACTTCCATTATCCATGGTTGCAGTAGCTACATTGAGACAATATGGCGTCGGTGCTTTTCTATCTATTACTGTGAATGTGACTTCAGTCTCTGAATTATTATCACAGGCATCTTCTACAATGAACCTTACGCTATGACCTGTCTTTCCTAACGGGACATTAGATATCTCGACAAATAATGAATCTCCTGACAAACTACTATCCGTATCTCTCACATCAATAGTTCCATCACTATCATAATCGACTTCGATGATCCAATTTAATATGTCATTATTACAATTGACATTATCTACTGCTAATGCAGGAATGATAATAGAAGAAGCAGAACAACCTTGCGTAAATGTAAACTCTAAGTTATCCTCAGCAGATATAACAGGTGCTCGGTCATCTATCACGGTGATCACTTGTTGCTCACTATAGATACCTTCTTGCCCATCAGTCAGATCATATCTACACCAGTCAATTACCGTATGCGTATTAAATATCTTATAACATGCATCATTAACTACTCTAATCGTATCAGATTCTATTGTGAATCCTAAATTACTACATGGACTTCTACTGAATTCTGGTTGACCAGGATCTACAGCATTGCAATCCGTTGTCATGTCAGACGGAAAAGTAATATCAGAAAGTTCTAATGGGTCTACTGGTGTAATAACAAAATACTGCTCGCATATCATCTGGCTACCATCAAAGAATGTTCTTCTTAATGCTCCAAATCCACATCCCTCATCGAATGCTGGAACAGCATCTGAACTACCGTCACCATCTATATCAAAGAGTGGTGATGCTCCTGCAGGTTTCACAGCAGGAATCGTATTATCTACAATACTTGCCTCATCTAAATCCAGATTCACTACGCCACATGCTCCATCAGAAGAAGGTAGACCTGTCACTGAGAGATCACTGATATCCGCTAAGCAATCTACGATCTGACCATCTGGACAGACAAGACTATTTGGTATTTTATTTTCGATTTTAATTGTAGATGTTACGATACAGAAGTTTCCACCAGCATCCGTGACTCTTAATTCTACTGGTATCTCTCCTAATCCATTAGCATCAAGGTCATCACAACAGAACTCTACAAAGTCTCCATAGAGTAAATCAAATGGATTACACGATGAAGAAAATCGTCTAATTTGGTAAGTTAATTCTGAGCAATCAAAAGATCCATTGTCAACAGATATTGCAGATACCCTTCCGTAGAGATCATCGTCTTGTTGTGATAGACCAACAACAATAAACTCTTCAGCTATACACGTAGGTCTTACATCATCCATAACATCTACTTCTGTAAAGCACTCTCCTGTATTACCACATTCGTCAGTGACGACCATACGTATCCACGTTCTTCTATCTGCAGGTAAACCTGTAATCACATCTCCTGTAGCGAGTATATATTCACCATTGACAGGCGGATCACTTGGATCATTATCATCATCTGGCAAAAAGAATACTTGTAATGTTGTATTTGTGTTACATGTATTATCTATAACCAGTGGTGGTTGTATCACCCATGAACCGGTACATGATCCTCCATCCAAAGTCGCTTGATAGACTTGGGTCTCCATATTAAATCCAATAGCATCTGCTTCAGCTTGAGTTAATTGATCAGGGACACAAGTGACGACGATAGGTTCAGTATCTTCTACTTTTACAATTTGATTATAATCTAATGATTCTCCTGTACACCAATCTAAGACCGTCCATGTATTGACTCTTTTATAACTGTCACCACATATCGGAAAATCGATGATTGTAGGATCAGAAATTAAAAAATTACATGCATTAACTGTCGATCCACAAGGGAGCATCGGCATACCCGTATCTACTATATCATCACACTGAAGTGATGGCTGATCGATATCATTAAAGTCTTTAGGCCAAATGATATCATCTAATGTGTATAGTCTTACATTGATCAATTGATTGCAACTATTTGTTCTACCTGACGAAGGATTAGACACAGTCCATCGTCGTGATATTGTAGACCATAGACCATCAACACAGTTCATTCCCGTTTCTATATCTTCAAAACTAAACTCGGGCATACTCTGACAGCCGCCAAAAGAAATTATATCATCACTTGTCAGTAGGTTCCCTTCAGAAGTAGTGACTTGTAAGTCTGCTTCCAATACATCCACTGAAGTGCCAGCATCATTAGTAATAGTTAGCGTCCAGGTTCCGTTAGCGTCATCTCCGTTAAATCCACTCAATGCAATAAGTGGTCTAAAGTCACCTATGATCGCATTTCTCGTGGACCTACAAAGGACCGGAGATTGTAAATCGGAGTGAGATAACATGGCGTCGTCTGTAAGGCATACGTTAATATTATTTTGCTCACAAGGATCTGAAAATCCTGATTGAGAAATAAGAGCAAAAGTTGACTGACCATTAGGACTCGATAAACTTAATCCTAAGTTGCTAACATCTTGTATATCAGCTTCAAAATTAAGAATAACATTTGTTACTGTTCCTATAACTTTATCTATAGTAAAGTCTACTGTACCAGTAGTGCCGCTGATAGTTTGATTTCTAATGATGTCTCTATCCCAGCCCTTAATAGGAGCACCTGGACTAATATTATCTACCTCAGTACATAGGACTGTAACATCGCTACAATTCAACTCAGGAATAGACTTATCCTCCAGAGTAATAGTACCCCAACATGTATTCCCACTACATATATCTAATACTGTAAATGTCAGATCTTGGTTTATAAAATTAATAGGATCATCAGAGGTAGTACTTGTTAGATTATCTACATCAACTACATTGCCATTAGAATCAGTTACGACATAACTATAATTTTCATCGGGAGCTTGCTCACCTTGTAATAATATACTCGGAGTAATGGATACTGTACATTCCGTACTTAATGTAATATTAAGATGATCATTACACCCTAATGTTCCCTGATTAGGAGAACATTCAATATCATAAGTTGCAGGACCACAGACGGTATAGCACTCATCATCGTAAGGGGCTTCTTGGTCTACAAAGTCCATTATGTCAATACTTTGACCTGTAACCAAAGCTGCTTGTACATCAGCAGAATTAGAATTATCATAATTGACAGCGTACACATAATATATTCCTTCCATAAGATTATTAAATAATCCTATACCATTTGCATCTATTACTGTAATTGTCCCTGTGTTACTATCTGACAATAAATAGACTTGAGTTTGATCAGAACTTCCACCTGCCATAAATGTTCCAGGTTGGGCTTGAGAAAAAATAACACCTGGATTATTATTTCCTGAAGTTACATCACATTGACAGAAAGCCATATCATTATCTGCACCTCCTACCCCATTTATATCTGTACACAATGTCTCTACAACTTGGACTAAATCTATACAATTGCTTCCGATTTCAGCTACAATAACTGATACAGCTGAATTACCATTTCCAGAATGACTTACAGGTCCGAAAGTTATAGGAGTTCCAATATAAGTTTGGGTCACTCCCTGTACAGTAACATTGTATGATCCTGAATTTTGCCCTCCTGATATACTTTCTACTTCGATATAAAAATTTGATTCAACAAATGTATTACTCATATCACTACAAAATGCTGAAGCCACTATATCAAAATCTGAGCAACAATCTGGTGCCTCAAAGCTCACTGTACCCTCGCATGGATCTACACATCTTGCTCCCATATTTAATGCTCCTCGAGAGTTAGTATCAGCTACTATCCATTCTCCATTAACTAAAGATAACGAAGTAGTCGTCGAAGAAGAGCTTGTCTCTTGGACTCCTATATCTGTACTCATCATACCAGATGCAGGACCATCAATAGCATTCAACACACCTTCGTAAGAAATAAACTCTATGACATTACCCGAAGCATCGACAAGAGCAATAGCATCAGGACCATTTTGTATTCCAGTAGCATCAAATGCAAGAACACCACAGCCACCATCTGTTCCCATAACATCTCCAGATAAATCTATTGTCTCGTACACACTATTAGTTGTGCCATTATATAAAACCAAACTGTAACCTGTAAGACTTGTACCCACAGGTGCAGTAATTTCTATAAATTCTCCTATATCAGTACTCTCATTATCATAGTGAAATTCACTGATATAAATAGGAACTGAAGACTGCGAATCCTCAACCAATAGCTCAACAGTATCACTAAAGAAATCTGTTGTCTCAACAGTAATACATCCACCAGATACCGTAGGATAAGAAAAGTTACCAATAAATAAATTATCTATACTCACTGACACCTCAGTAGAAAGTGGATCTTCATAATCAAAGCATAGCTCTGCATTAATACCTTCATCATCACACACTATATTCTGAATGGTCACATTAGAAATAGAACATACAGGTGGAACTACGAGACACTCCGTAGGTGCTGTAAATAATGCAAGCTCTGTAGATGTACAAGCAGGTAGATCAGAAAACTCCACTATGACATCTACATTTGAACCATCAGAATTTAAACCAGATAATGTAACTGTTTGCGGACTTGATCCCAAAGTAAATATCTGATTATTGACAACAAGATTACCAGTACCTGGACCTCCTGTAAAGTCTATCGTAATTTCTTGTGTAAATGTATTTGTCACTGGATCACAAGAAGATTGTGTTCCTGCAGTAATGCTTACAATGTTACACGCTGGACAATCAACTGTCATCATACCATTGTCATTAAAATGATGCATTTCTGGAGTCTGATCAGGTGCAATAGTCCAATCTGCAGTACTAAATATTGTATTCGGAAAAGTACTTGCATTTAATCTTACTGCCCATCCATCTGTATATTCCCAGGCTTCACCTGTACCATCTACATTGGCATCACCATAAATGTCTATTAATGTACCATTGCAAAATAACTCTATGGCATCGTCACCATTCACATTGATAGCTGATCCATTAGTATAGGTTGGATTACATCCAAAATAATCTAAAAACATAGGCACCTCAGTCGCTAATGTCACACAATCACCTGCATCCAAAGCGTCATCAGGAAAAATGTACTCGCCAGGAGCAGAAGTCCCTCCTCCATTATTGGCAGACCCTACTGCATATATACTTAAATCTGGTATATCTTCAGTTGCACAAATAAGTACAAACTTTGGTATAGCACTGCCAGTATATCCATCCATAAGGCCAGCAATATAGACATCATTACACTGTGCTGTAGCCGCAATGTAAACTGTGCTTAAGATAATTGAAAGTAAAAATTTGTAAAATATTCTATTTAGCATAATCTGCTTTTTCTTTTTCAAAATATGACACCTTAGGAATTATTTTTCTTTTATTAATTTGTTCCATCCCATGGGAACATCCCACAATTAGACTGACAAATTATTAGAGTCGCAGGATCGTAATCATCACTACCATCTCCCATAGCCGTATCATTATCATTAGGATCTGCCACAGTACCATCTTCAGAATCAGGCGTACTATCAGTATCTATAGCATCATCGCCACCATCAACACTTGCAGCGCCTGTAATCTCTGCGTTATTTATAATTGTATTACCTGTAAATCCAGAATTGACTGTCATTGTAACCTGAACGATTGCCTGAGCACCTACAGCAATTTGATCTATCGTAAATCCATTAGTAAACTGTGTTCCTCCAGAGCCTGCTGTATCATTAGGCGAGATAGCTGCACTTACAAAAGTTAATTCTGCACTATCAAAATAATCTTCGATATCAATATCAAATGCTTCTACACTACCTTGATTAACGACTGTAATATCAAAATTTACAGTTTCGCCAGGCTTCACTGTTCCGCTTGTAGTCAGTACTTTAGTCAAAGCTAAGTCAAAGCAATTAGTTACTGTTACAGTAACTGTTGATGTCACTTCGGGACATGATCCTACCGCTGGCACAGTATAAGTAAATTCATAACTGCCGGCCGTTACATTTTGAAGATTCACACTCCCACTATTACCTGTGCCGATTACGACACCAGAAGGAGCCCCACTTGTCGTCTCACTCCATGTTCCAGAATTATCTGGCGTACCGCCTAATTCGTCAAATAAATCAAATGAGAACTCAGCTGGATCTGCATTACATACAGAAATCACACCAGCCATACCCGGATCAGAAACAGCTTGGACTGTGATTACAAAATCATCAGTACCACTACACCCATTATCATCAGTATATGTAATTGTGCCATTGTAAGTACCCATAGCAAGATTACTCGGTAGTGTATGCTCTGTAGGGATAGGAGTAGTTGAAGCTACATCTACAAAACCTGCAGTATTAGCCGCCGCATCATAATCAATTGCATACATTGTTGGTGTACCACTAATTACAGTAAGTTCTATTGGCGCAGTAGTCGACCCCATACATACAGAAGGATCATTTATAGTTGCTACTGGAGTTGCATTTATAGTGATCGTAAAGTCATCTGTACCTTCACATAAATTATCATCAATAAGTGTAACGGTACCATTATATACACCTGGCGCCAAATCAGCAGGAATCTCATATACAGCCCCTGTCACAGACATTATAGCTGGCATATCCATAAATCCAGCAGTATTTGCCGCATCATCATAATCGATTATAAAATGTGTCACATCACCACCCGGAGATACTATCAAAGAAGGCGTACTCGCCATCGTACTAAAGCACTGTTCTATATCATTAACTGTATTATCAGGATTAGGATTGACAACAATCTGCACCTCTGCAAATGGTCGACAATTAACATCCGGTACAACTGCTGCAGCGTTAAGAATTCTTGCATACACATAATAAGTCGTCTGTACTGTCACGTTAGGCAATGTAAATGATCCCTCAGTTACAGAAGTAACTCCGGCAGCTGCTATATCTTCTGTACCAATGACAGTAGCTGTTAAGCCATATACTTCAGCTGAAGTTGTCTGTTGTGTTGTCGTATAAACAAACTCCACATCAAAATCAGCAGATCCATTTTCTGTATTAAAAAAGTCTGCAATTGTTGCTGTTAAATCAGTCGTCGCTGTTCCTGAACATATAGGAGATGTTGCTGTCAATGCAGATACGGTAGGACAAGTAAAACAATCAGGTGTTTTAGTCAC
>CAZBXL010000073.1:15525-17537 GCA_964495785.1 uncultured Saprospiraceae bacterium
GCATCTGTTACTTCTACAGAAACAAAATATTCATCAAATGCTGCAGCTGTCATACCGTTAGCGCAAGTGGCTATCGCTGTAAATTGTGGTGGCATACAGACTGAGGCTATACATCCACTATTTGTATTTGGAGCAGCTACTGAAGCATCAGAATAAACACTAACATTATCTATTGCAATATCTTCATCACCAGCATTCAAGTCTTCAACTAATATAATTATCTCTAGGCTTGCACCAGTTGAAGTAATTGGAATACAATAAGTTGTAAATATATCTGTAATAGCTTCGCCATCTGCGATTCCATCACCGTCACAATCTACACCTGGTGCAGTGTTTGTAGCTCCACCACCTGCTACCTCAAATAATGTTTGTGGAGTACTACCATCAATACTTGCTAAAACTGAGACAAAATCATCAACATCCCAATCTTCTGCTCCATCGGCAGCTGTATCTTCAGCAATATCAAAGCAGACGACTAATCCAGTCTCTCCAGTAATATTTATTCCAGAAATTGTTGCCATAGATGGATTTACCGATGCCGTTGAACAACCATTGCCATCAGTATCTTGAGCACCAAGAAAATTTCCAGAACCACCAATATAACTCACATTTGTTACCGAAGAATTAGTAATACCAAAATAGTCATCATCATCTCCTACTCCACATCCTGTGGTTGCAGTTGTTGCTGTCATATTAGAACCGTCAAAGTCCTCTGTAAATATTTGACCGTTCAGATTTATACTGTATGTGGTTACAAAAAGTATAAGTAGTAATGTGAAATTTTTCATTTTATGAACTATTTAAATTGAATTATGATAATCTATTTTATAAGTGAATTAGCTTAAAATTTTTCCATTTTAATTTCCTTCCCATGGGAATGTTGCACAGGTCACAGAATTGACTGTTACGCTGACGCATACTTGAGGACGACACATAATATCTGTAGGTGAATCTGATAAGATAGCACATACTTGATAATCACCTGGTGCTAATGCCCCTCCTACTCCAGTGACCGTTGCTTCTGTTCCGGCATTAGTCAATGCACCGTTTGCTACGATTCCTAAACTTGTACCCATTGCCACATAAGCGTCAGCTGGTGTTATGGTACCAGCAATCGCTCTGAACTCTATACCGAAAGGACCTCCTCCGCTATTCTGATTCATTAAGTCTGCATCTAATCCAGACACAGTCAAATCAAAGCTGCCACCATTACATGGATCCTCGGGATCTGATAATGTTGTAATCATCGGACAAGTGAAGCATGCATCTGCACTGGTCATTACAACAACGGATGCCACAGAAGGACAACCACTCATAGGGTCAATGTATAATGCAAAAACAGTCGTACCGTCTGCAGGTACTGTATATGTAGAAGCAATTGTAAATCCTGTAAATGTTGATGGATCAGTTACATCTATAGGTAGTCCGTTAGGATCAACACCAAAGAAGAAAAAATCTGCTGCAGAGTATGCAGGATCGTATGTCACATCTGCTGTAAGATCTACTGATCCAGTCGCGTCGTTACATACTGCCGCTGGCTGAGTTGTCACTGTAAGTGGCGTACCACTTGGTGCAGCTAATGTCATCGGATTAGAAATAATTGTACCTGGACAGCTATTTTCATCTGAGATGCTGACTATATCGTAGACACCTGGGCAAGCTCCTATTAAGGTATAAGGAGAACTAACAGCACCGACAGATAATGGAGCACCGCCGTTAATTGTATATTCGAAATCAAAAGGCCCGTTACCTATAAATGTAAAAGTCACCATACCATCACAAGGCATACAATTAGTAGGGTCAGTCTTATTGTCTACTGTGCCTGTCGGCGTCGGCCTTATATTGACACAAACTTCTGCATCATTGATTGTACCAGAACATTCACCATCCGCAGTATCTTCTGTACTATCTCCATCTATATCATTAAATACAGATGATAGAGTTACTTTAACTTCTCCTGATGTCGGACCAGAAATAGATATATTTACAGATGAAGAGTTTCCAGGAGCTGT
>CAZBXL010000074.1:0-17145 GCA_964495785.1 uncultured Saprospiraceae bacterium
TGGTCTGTCAATTCTTTTAAGTAGATGTAGTCTACCATCAGTTTTGTCATCATGTGAAACAATAATAACAACACGATAGGCTCACCAAAAAGAAGCATCATAGGTATATACGTAAGAAGGAGTAATGCATTAATATAAGGAATACCCATCATCAATTGCATAGACAACTTCGTCATTGATTTATTCTTAGTGGCCCAGCGAATACGCTGATGATACAATTCCGTGTATGTACTTACCGGGGTCGTTGTCACGATTGCATTTTTATCTTTTATATAATGAATGTCTTCATGATAATCCTGTGCTATTTTTTGTATTGTAAATACATCATCCCCAGATGCCGCTCCTTTGTAATTATAATCGATGTGTTTTTTATTATAGCACATATTAGCACCGTTAGCCATGTGCCATTGATTTGTGACGATGCCTGCACCTGTAACCGCCATCATCCCCAATATATCTAATTGTTGAAAGTGCTGCAGTAAACCATCGCAGGGATAGAACTTAATAGGTGCTGCTAAAAATTCTGCAGAATAATAATTCTGATATTGTGTAATCGTCATTAGATAATCTACCGGTACGATCGTGTCTGCATCTAACTGTATGATAAAATTATGCTTACAATGTTCTAATCCTAAACTAATAGCTGCTTTTTTATAAGCATTGATTTTCTGTTCATTTTGATTTTTTTCATCAGATAGCCGGACCACATTTACATAAGGACTTATTATATTTTTTACTAACGAATATGTATTATCAGTAGAGTGATCGTCTATGATTATGATCTGAGGATTTATCTCATTTATACCATTATTATCAAGGATGGCTTGTATGCATCGGACAATATTATGGGCTTCGTTTCTTGCTGGTATGATAATGCTCATACCAATTTGCGAACTAAGCTGACTCTTCTCATTATCGTTTAGAATCTTGATATTATTCCAATGGTGCAGGATATAGATAATGAGACAGCAATGTGCAATGACTACACATATTGAGAATATAAAATATAGAATCAGCACTTAATTAGTTGAACATATCATCATAGGAGTTATCGCTCCGAGACTGTGTTTGTTTTTGCTTGACTTTATTCAGGTCAGGAAGCTCTAAGAAGTCTTCATCATCGACCTCTTCTACTTCTTCATATTCTATATAGTCTTTCTTTTTGACATTGCCTCTTCTCTGCTTAATTGACTTACGTGTCGCATATGCCTTAAAGGCTAACCATGCAGCAACGACAGGATATCCTAATACTGTACCCACTGTATACAGAAGACCCTTAGGTGTGTCTTCTCTGAGGAGTTTGAATATCTTTTTTACATAATCAGTGACAACGGTATGATTCATGACTAATGCCATTATCAGAAATACTGGAGCGACAAAGGCAAGTATCGAGAATATACCTGAGACAGCCTTAAATGCGACCCAACCGACCATTAACATAATGAATAATAATACTAAGCCTCCGACTAAACCACCGCCACTTCTTACCTGATTTGCCATAATTTCTTAAAGTTTATTTTATAAAATTACAAAACCGAATTTTGTTCAAATTGCTTTTCGTAGAGATTTCTATAATGTCCATCCTCTAACAATAACAATTCTTGATGGCTTCCTTGTTCCATGATTCGTCCATTATCTAAGACGATTATCTTATCTGCGTGCCTGATAGTAGACAATCTATGTGCTATTATAATAGAAGTTCTTTTCTGGATAAGCTTTTCTATAGCATATTGAATGATCGTCTCTGTCTCAGAATCTATAGACGAAGTTGCCTCATCCAGAACAAGGATGTTAGGATTAAATACTAATGCCCTTATAAAAGAGATTAATTGCCTCTGACCCATCGATAGATTAGAGCCTCTCTCCGTAATCATGAAATCGTATCCGTCAGGTAAATTCTCCAAGAAAGGGTGTGCTCCTATAATTTTAGAGGCTTCTATAATCTGCTCTTTGGTAATGCTGTCGTCTCTTAAGCGTATGTTATCTAATACTGTACCGTTAAATAAAAATACGTCTTGCAAAACCATAGCTACCCTATCTCGAATTGACTTAAGCTTGTAATCTTTGATATCGACGTCGTCTAGTCTTATGACTCCTCCCTGAATGTCATAGAATCGATTTAATATATTAATGATACTCGTCTTACCAGAACCCGTACTCCCTACAATCGCCAGAGTATCTCCAGGGTTTAATTTGAAGCTGATATCCCTTAATACGAGATTCTCTTCATCATAGGCAAAGGATACATTTTCAAATTCTACCTTACCTTCTATCTGATCTACTTCTATGTTTCCATCATCTTTTATAACTGCATCATTCTCTACCAACTTAAATACTCGCTCAGCTGCTACTAATCCCATCTGTAGTGTATTGAATTTATCAGCTAACATCCTGATAGGTCTGAATAGCATATTCAGGTATAAAGGAAATGCGATAAATGACCCCGGACTAATTGTATAATTCCAAATGCCTCTACTGCCCCACCACACAAGTAATGCTAATGCTATGGCAGAAATTAATTCTACTACTGGAAAAAAGATAGCGTAGTACTCGATAGCTTTGAGATTGGCGTCTGTGTATTTTCGATTTATCTTTTTAAATTTTTCTGCCTCTTGTTTTTCTACGTTAAACATCTGCACGACTTGCATGCCTGTAATCTGTTCTTGTAGAAATGAGTTCATAGCAGAGATTTGATTTCTGACATTAAAAAAAGCGACCTTCACTTTTTCTTTGAATATATATGTTGCTATAATCATTAGAGGCATTGTCATAAGACAGATCAATGTTAACCTCCAGTTATCATAAAACATAAATGCTATGATAGCAACGATGCCTAATACATCCGCCACCAGTGTAAGGATACCTTGTGTAAATACATCATTGATCGCTTGTACATCTCCTATCGTCCTTGTGATGATCTGACCAATAGCTGTCTTATCAAAAAACCTCAACTTAAGCCGTGTGATATGCTTAAACACTCTGACTCTGAGATCTTTGATAATTGATTCTCCCAAGCAAGCAGAGTAGTAGGTAAATAGATATCGAACCAAGGCATTCAGAAAAATAAAAACAACATATATAATGACCATCAATTTAAGCCCAGCTATGTCATTATTAAATATATTGTCATCTACCATTTTGCCTATGAGCACAGGCCTGATATTGGCTATAGGAGCCATAATTATAGCCATAAAAAGACAGCTAAAAAATAGCGTCCTGTAGGGCTTTGCTAAGCCGAGTACCTTTCGGAGTATGGCAAAATCTAATTCTGGATTTGTATCATCTTTCATGCAAGCGCTCAAAGATAGTAATGTTTTATCTTCACTATGATAGCTAACACAATAGATTGAGCATAGTTTGTGCTATACCATCAGTCCTTCATCTAAGAAGCTATAATATCCATTCTCAGATATAATAATATGATCAAGCACTCTTATCTCTAATGTTAATCCTGCAGCAGCTATTTTTTTTGTGACGTCTATGTCCGCTTTTGATGGCTTTAGATTGCCAGAAGGATGATTATGTGATAGAATTATGGAGGAGGCATTGGCATCAAGGGCTTTTTTAAAGATAATCTTTGGATCAACGACAGTGCCAGCAACTCCTCCTGCACTGATATCTTCTATTTTAGTAACTCGATTATTTCTATTCAATATGAGTATTTTAAAAACTTCATGATTAAGGTCTTCCATAGTACCATAGAGACAGTTATATGCATCTTGACTTGATGTGATCTTAGGTTTTTCTTTGACATCTGTTAATTGCCTTCGTCTACCTAATTCTAATGCTGCAATAATTGTAATGGCTTTAGCTTCTCCTATCCCTTTAAATTTTTGAAAATCTTTGATTGACAATCGACCTAAGACGTTAAGGTCATTATCATAGGACGATAAGATCTGCTTGGATAACTCTACTGCCGAAAGATTTGTAGATCCAGATCCTATAAGTATAGCTATGAGTTCTGCATGCGACAGAGCTTGTTTTCCTTTAAGAATTAATTTCTCTCTGGGACGATCCTCTTCCGCCCATTGCTTAATAGAAAAATAATTATTGTTCTCTGACATACTAATCGACGTAAGTTCTTTTCATGATTGACTTAAGTACAATTGTTTCTTTCATAGATATAAAATCGCCAGACTTTATAATTCTACTTTTATCTATAGTTCGTATTTGATCTAAAGCAATTCTACTGACTCTTTGGTTTACTGAAATTTTAACCCTTGTAGGATAATTTTTCTTGGTAGAGGTTATAGGAGCAATTACAATCGTACTTATTTGTCGATTCATTTCATTAGGAGAGATCACTATGCATGGTCTTGTTTTTTTAATTTCACTGCCTACCGTTGGGTCAAGATTAACAGTAATTATTTGATACTGATTTATCTCCATTAGTCGAAATCTTCATCTTCAAAAACGTCGTCAATGAGTAATGCATCATCCCCATTATTATGCATTAACTTAAAGGCCTCCTCCCACCCTTCTCTTGGATTAGGGATAGCTTTAAGTACGAGATGATCTTCTTCCATTACAAGCTCTACTTTATCCTTGATGTCGTACTTATCTAATATTGTTTTGCTAAGCCTAAGGCCTTTTGAATTTCCAATCTTAATAATTTTGGCTTCCATGGTTAAGAAATTATGTTATTACAAAGTAAGTACATATTTTGTTCTGATACAAGTTCTTCGTTTAAGCTATTAGTATGCTTTTGATTTCTGATAATCTATACTCTATTATGAATCGTATCAATTTATTAAAATAATTATGACAAGTCCATTCAGTTTCTAATTGCTTTTAATTCATGTGCTCTCCCTTGATAATCCTATATTCACAATCTCAATTACGAGTCAGATAAAAGTAATCAAATTATGAATGTTATCATTACAGGGGCTACCAAAGGAATAGGAAGAAGCATCGCAGAAAAAATGTCAAGCGAGGGGCACCACGTGTGTGTATGCTCAAGAAATGAATCTGATCTAAGTGACATGCAAAGTTTCTGGACGGAGCATTATCCTGACACATCTCTTTATACAATGGTGGCAGATATGAGTATCAAAAAAGAGGTACTGGCATTCGGTGATTTTGCAATAAAAAAGATGGCATCTATAGATGTACTAATTAATAATGCTGGCGTATTTATACCTGGATTACTGATGGAAGAAGATGAAGGAGCATTAGAGAAAATGATGGAAACAAATCTATACAGTGCTTATCATCTGACTCGCAAGGTCGTCCCACATATGAATAAGAAAAACTCATCTTATATTGTGAATATGGCATCAGTAGCTAGCCTACTCGCTTATCCTAATGGCGGCTCATATAGTATATCAAAGTTTGCGCTACGTGGATTCTCTATGGTATTAAGAGAAGAACTAAAAGAAGCTAATATCAAAGTCACCACTGTGATGCCTGGAGCTACTTGGTCTAACTCATGGGCTGGCGTCGATCTTCCTGAAAGTCGACTTATGCAAGCTAATGATATTGCTGAGGCGGTATGGAGTATATTCCAGATGAGCCCCGCTGCTGTCGTCGAAGAATTAATAATAAGACCACAGTTAGGAGACTTGTAATTGTATGACAGATAATAATTGGGTAGGTATAGATTATGGTTCTAAATTAGCAGGTACAACTGTCATCGCTTACGTCAAAGCCAAGCAACTCCATATAATACAATCTGAAAAAAAACAAGATGCTGATAAGTGGTTACAGGAACAGATTGCATTGATCAAACCATCCTACATAATGATGGATGCACCTCTTAGCTTACCGTTAGCTTACTTTGGCGATAGTGACAATTATTTTTATCGAGAATGCGACAAGGCGATGAGTGCCATGTCACCTATGTTTCTGGGAGGGCTCACGGCCAGAGCTATGAGACTCTGTTCAAGTTGGGAAGATCTTAAAGTCATAGAAACTTACCCCGGGTATCTTGCAAGGAAGATTTTAAAGATTGACGACTACAATAAAAAGATTCCTTATAAAGGACAGCTCAACCAATACCTATCAGATCTATTAGCTATGGACATCCACGAGGACCCTATTAACTGGCATCAGGTAGATGCGATATTATGCTGGTACTCTGGAAGTCGCTATAATTCTAATATAAATGAAGTTTTTGGTGATGAGAAGGAAGGGCTTATTATTGTATAAAAATTTGAGATAGCTGTTTCTACTTCTCATTTAATCTGAATCCCACACCGTGAATGTTTTCGATATTTATACTCTTATCTTTCTTTAGGTATTTTCTAAGTCGACTTATAAACACGTCCATACTTCTACCCATAAAGTAGTCATTCTCTCCCCATATACGCTCGAGTATGAGTCCTCTTTCAACAATTTTGTTTTTGTTAGTGATCAGGATCTTAAGAAGGTCCGCTTCTTTCTTTGTCATCTGCACAGTCTCCTCATTGCCGCTCAGTTGTAAGTTATCATGATCTAATGTATAGGCCCCTACTGTCAATACTGACAGTTCTTGACTACCCGTTATATACTTCCTTTTAAGAAAGACTTTTATTTTCAGAATTAATTCTTCTATACTGAATGGCTTGGTGATGTAGTCATCAGCACCTATTTTAAGGCCTTTGATTTTATCTTCTTTAAGAGACTTGGCTGTTAAGAAGATAATAGGTATCTCAGAATGTCGACTCCTAATTTTTTCTGCTACTTCAAATCCGTCAATCTCTGGCAACATCACATCAACAAGACAGAGGTCAAAGGTTCCTTTTTTAAAAAACTCAATCGCCTCCTTACCATCTTTGGCGTGAGTGACATCGTAGCCATTTAGCTCAAGATTATCTTTAGTTACAAAACTTAATACCTCATCGTCCTCTACGTATAATATGTGTGGTTTACTCATTGATTTTTGTTTTAGGTATTAGGATTCTAAATGTCGTCCCATTATTTAGCTTAGAGTCTATGTCCATTTTCCAGTTATGTGCATCACATATATTGAGCACATAATAAAGTCCAAGACCGAAGCCTTTTACATTATGTACATTACCTGTAGATACTCTATAGAACTTATCAAAAATCTTTTTATAATTTTCTTTATCGATGCCTATACCATTATCGCTTACAGAAATTTGATACATGTTTTTTTTGCTTTCGAGCTTCACAACGCCGCTTGGTTTTTCATTACAATACTTTAATGCATTATCTAATATATTAGAGAGGACATTCGTCAAGTGTAATTTATCGGCTTGGATATATGCGTCGTCACATTTACTGACAAAATTAAGTGTGCCTTTTTGATTTTCAAATTTAATGTTTTCTGATTCTACGATGTCAGTTAAGAATGTGTTTAATTCTATTTTTTGAACGTTTAATTTAAACTTATCTTTTTCGAGACGGGCTATGTTCAGGACTTTCTCTACTTGCATATTAAGCCGTTCGTTCTGATCTTTTATGATTCCCGCATATTGGCTTAGTCTTTTATCTTCTTTGATGCCTTCATTTTCTAACAAGACAGAAGATGCGATCTTGATAGAAGAAATCGGTGTCTTAAATTCATGTGTCATGTTGTTGATAAAGTCTGTCTGTAGATCAGTTACTTTTTTCTGTCGCATAATGACCCATATGGCATAGAGAAAAGTGAGAACAGCAAATATTGTAAACATACTAAAGAGCATATTCCACTTAATATCATTGACCACATAAGATTCTCTTTTCGGAAAATTTACAACAAAGTAATAAATGAGATCATTAAAACGAGGCAGGTTTTCTGATCTATCAAAATTCTCTGGACCCGTACTTAAATTACAGTAATTCACATACTTAAGAGAATCATTAGTACAATCATATATGGCATACTCGAAGATCGTATTCAAAGACGCTTCATCAAATTCTCTAATAAGAAAATCTTCTAGAATATTGGCATCTAAGGGGCTATTGACATTAACTGCATAATGCGAATTCTCCTTCTGTATGAGATTACTCTTAGGCAATTCTGTCTTATTAATAACAGAAATTTTTTCTGCCACCTTTCTTAATGCCTTATTGACTTGATTGTCAAAAGCTTCATTTCTAATCTTCCATGAATCTATCAGCCATACCGTCTGGAATATCAGCAAGCCACAGATTATAAAGGAACCTAATATGACCAATAGATTAGCTGATCGGTTCATTAGTTATATTAGTTGCTGTCATCGAAAAGAATATTCTCATTATGGTCTTAAATTACATCCATTTATTCAGATGCTAAAGTAAAGCCTTTATCTTTTTACTATAGTTGACTTCTTATTAACAAGTTGTTTAGATAGTTTTGTGCTCGTTATGAAGAGAAGTCTGTGGCTCATATTTCTTTTATATGTCTCTAAGACAACTTGCTTTTCGCAAGACAATAATCCATTTTCTGTCTATCATGGCAAAGATACGATAGCTGTCGCTACGACATCAACAACTAACTCAGCCGAAGTTGCTGACCAGGCAGATCTCAATAAGCTAGATGGAGAGAATCCATTTACAATATCTCATATCCCAATAAGAAAGAATCAGTATAAAAAAATCGAAAGCCTAAGAACGAGCCAGCAATCTTCTGATAAAGAAACGATATCTATATCCTATCTTCCATTATGGATCGCCTTCTTGTCTCTTTGCTTACTGGCATATATGCTATTCCTAAAACGTAATCACATCAATGTACTCATCAGGTCAGCGCTGAATGACAATTTTTTACGTATGACCAGTTATGATGAAGACTTTGGTAAGACATGGCCTTATGTATTAGGATATAGTTTATTTATAATCAACATTTCATTATTCATCTTTCTTCTGCTACAGAAAGTCTTTAGCATCAACCAGAGCAACATATTACTATGGGTTTTCTTGGCTTGCGTTGTCTTTTTCGTAGGAAAGCACCTCGTAGGTTCCTTCTTTGCATGGATATATGGGATTGAAAAAGAGATGCAGTTATATCAGTTTTTAATCAACTGCTTTAGGAATATAATGTCTCTAATCTTCCTTGGATTAAACATTATACTCGTATTCGGATCGCAGAATTGGAGTAAAGCGATAGGTATTGTTGGCATAGGTGTTTTCTTAATCTTCTTATTATCAAGATATTATAAAGGCATTAAGATTGCAAGAACCTATATCAATAGTCACTTTTTTCAATTTTTTATTTATTTTTGCGCCTTTGAATTTTCACCGTGGATTGTTACTTACAAGGTAGTCCAAGATCTTTTGTAAACTTCATTAGTAGTTAGAAAGTATATGTCTTCAGAAGCTGAGTATAAAGAATCTTATAAGGAAATTAAATCCATTTTAATCTCACAGCCTAAGCCTGAGAGATCTCCCTATTTTGATCTAGAGAAGAAATGGGGTATAAAAGTAGATTGGAGACCATTTATCCATGTTGAGCCAGTTACTGAAAAAGAATTCAGAAAGAACAGATTACGTCCTGATGACTTTACAGTCATTATCTTTAGTAGTAAAAATTCTATCGAGCATTTTTTTAGAATGTGTGAAGAGATGCGAATCAAAATGTCGCAGCAGACTAAGTACTTCTGCCTATCAGAAGCGATAGCTAATTATCTTCAGAAATTTATACTGTATAGAAAGAGAAAAGTATTTGTAGGCGTAAGAAATATAGAAGATCTCGCTACCGCTTTCAACAAGCATAAAGAAAAAGAAAGATTCTTACTCCCATGCTCTAATCTAGGTGCTAAGGATATCGTTAAGTATCTCGACGATAATGACATCAACTATCAAGAGGCAATGATGTATAGAACCGTCAGTAGCGATCTCTCTGACTTAAAGGACATTTTCTATGATTGTCTGGTATTCTTTAGCCCCTTAGGTATCAAGTCACTGTTTGATAATTTTCCAGATTTTAAGCAAAATGACACGCGTATGGCTTTATTTGGAGAGTCTACTAACAAAGCGGGTAGAGATCATAATCTACATGTCAATATCGTGGCGCCGTCTCCTGAGGCACGTTCTATGTCAGGAGCACTAACTAACTATCTCAATAAGTCAAATAAGAAATAGCGTCCAGCTTATCTTACAAGTATATATAGGATAATAGGAATATAAATTTCTATTAGCATCTATATAATCCTTAAATTAGCACTTCCACTACCACTTAAGGTTTAAACTCAATCATACTATGCCAGATTTTTGTCATTTACATTGTCATACTCAATACTCACTACTTGACGGTGCCTCCGACATAGGTCTTATGATGGACAAGGCCGTGAGTGACGGTCACAAAGCTGTGGCACTGACAGATCACGGTAATATGTTTGGCGCATTTAAGTTTGTTGCAGAAGCGCATAAGAGAAATATCAAGCCCATAGTCGGTTGCGAGTTTTATCTCGTAGAAGATCGCCACATCAAATCATTTAAAAGAAGTCGAGGTGAGGGAGATATCCGATATCACCAACTGATGTTGGCTAAAAACAAAGAAGGATATCACAATCTAATGAAGATGTGTTCTGTAGGATTTACAGAAGGATTGTATCAAAAATTTCCGAGAATAGATAAAGAAATTCTCCTTAAGTACCATAAAGGGATTATAGCTACAAGTTGTTGCCTTGGAGCCATCATACCTAAGCTGATCGCTAAGGGTAAACTCGAAGAAGCAGAGGAAGAACTTAAATGGTGGCTCAATGTATTTGGAGATGATTATTACATAGAGTTACAACGTCATAGCGGATTAGAAAAAATAGATATCGTCGGAGAAGATGGCAGAAAAACCTTTAGCAAATATTCTCAAGAAGGTATCAACCAAGAGCTCATCAAACTCGCAAGAAAACATAATGTCAAAATAATAGCAACAAATGATTCTCATTATGTCAATGAAGAAGATGCAAGTCCTCATGACATACTTCTCTGTATCAATACCAACTCGTACATCAAGGAAGATAATCGTTTTAAATTTCCGAGTTCAGATTTCTACTTTAAGACCAAGCAAGAGATGGGTAAGATCTTTAGTGATATACCTGAAGCCCTCGATAATACAATCCATATCTATGATAAAATAGAAGACATTAAACTTGCAAGAGAAGTCCTGTTACCTAATTTTCCGCTTCCTGATAAATTCAATAATCAAGAAGATTACCTGAGACATCTATCCTTTTTAGGTGCTAAGAGAAAATATGGAACCATCACTAAAGAAGTAGAAGACAGGCTTAATTTTGAATTGAGTGTCATTAATAAATCGGGGTATCCCGGATACTTTCTTATCGTGCAGGACTTCACCAGTACTGCTAAAGAAATGGGTGTCGCCGTGGGTCCTGGTAGAGGATCTGCAGCGGGATCAGCTGTGGCATACTGTCTCGGTATCACCAATGTAGATCCGATTAAGTATGATTTACTATTTGAGAGATTCTTGAATCCCGAGAGAATATCAATGCCCGATATAGATATAGATTTTGATGATGAAGGCAGGTCTAAAGTCATCGACTATGTCATCGACAAATATGGTAAAAATCAAGTCGCTCAGATAATCACTTACGGTACGATGGCCGCTAAGATGTCTCTAAGAGATGTCGGTCGTGTAATGGAAGTTCCTCTCGGTGATGTCGATAGAGTATCCAAAGCATTCCCACAACAGCTCGGTGCTTCTCTTAAGGGAATATTACATGAAGATGGAGTCATAGATAAGCTCAAAGACTCTATGAGTAAAGAGGACATGGACAAAGCGGCACAATTCCGTACCATGGCAGAGAAAGATGACTTGATAGGAAAGATGATACGCTCAGCTAAGAGTGTAGAGGGCTCTATCCGTAACACAGGTATACACGCTTGCGGGGTCATCATTACACCAGATGATATCACTAATCACGTTCCCGTTTCTGTCGCTAAAGATTCAGATCTTCTTGTCAGCCAATTCGATAACAGTGTCGCTGAAGATGCTGGTCTTCTTAAGATGGATTTCTTAGGGCTGAGAACTTTGACGATAATAAAAGACGCCGTAAAGTTTGTTAAACAGACTAAAGGTTTTGACTTAGATATAGAAAATATAGACTTAGAAGACCAAGAGTCATTTAAGCTATTTCATGAAGGACACACCATAGCGATATTCCAATATGAGTCCCCTGGAATGCAGAAACATCTTAAAGATCTCAAGCCCAACAAATTTGAAGATCTCATTGCGATGAATGCGTTATATCGTCCGGGACCACTCCAGTACATACCAGATTTTATACAAAGAAAGCACGGTAAACAAAAAATTACATACGATCTCCCAGACATGAAAGAATATCTGGAAGAGACTTATGGGATCACCGTATATCAGGAGCAAGTGATGCTGCTCTCACAGAAACTTGGTGGCTTCTCTAAAGGTGAAGCAGACAAGCTCCGTAAGGGAATGGGTAAGAAACAAAAAAAGGTCATCGATCAGATGTATCCTAAGTTTCTTGAGGGCTGTAAGAAAAACGGGCATCCTGAGAGTGCAATAGAAAAGATATGGCAAGACTGGGAAAAATTTGCTTCCTATGCATTCAATAAGTCTCACTCTACTTGTTATGCTCTCATAGCATTCCAGACCGCCTACCTGAAGACCCACCATCCATCAGAATTTATGGCGGCAGTTCTTAATCATAACAAATCTGATATCTCAAAACTGAATTTCTTCTTACGTGAATGTAAGAGAATGGGCATCAATGTATTCGGACCAGATATTAATAAGAGTGGTATTAATTTTACTGTAAATAAAAAAGGTGAAATACGCTTTGGCCTCTCAGCACTCAAAGGATTAGGTAAGGGACCTGCAGAAGAACTAATACGAGAGAGAGAAGAAAATGGCGATTATAAATCTGTTGTAGATATCGCTAAGAGAGTCAACTTAAGAGCCGTCAATAAAAAGTCAGTAGAGAGTCTCGCTTACGGTGGTGGATTTGATTCATTTGGTAAGTTTAGATCTCAGTATTTTGTGGAATCTGATAAGTATGACACCTTCCTAGAGCATGTCCTCAAGTTTGGTAATGCATATCAAGCACAGAAAGACTCTACACAAGTATCTCTATTTGCTGATCAAGCGGATGAGTATATCAGTGATCCAGAAATTCCTAATGCCATCCCATGGATAAAAACTTATATGCTCGAAAAAGAAAAAGAAGTTACAGGCATATACATTACAGGACACCCTCTAGATGACTATCAGATGGAATTAGACAATTACATCAATTGCCCTCTTGAGCATATCAATAATGTAGGGGCGGGCTCAGTAAAGATAGCAGGTATACTCACTACCGTCAGTCATGGTGTCTCACAGAAAAATGGATTAGGCTATGCTCGTGTCACCATGCAGGATTACACGGGTGCTTTTGACATGGGATTCTACAACGAAGAGTACAAAAGGTATAAAGACCTCCTCACTGACGGACAAGTCATCTATGTAGAGGGGGATTTCAAAAAAGGCTACAATGATGCCTCACGTTTATTTTTTAAAGTTAAAGATGTCCGACTTCTGGCATCTCTCAGTGCAGACTTAACCAAGTCTCTCACCCTAAGAATACCACTTACAAGTGTCAATGATAAATTTATAGATACACTGTCCGTTTTGTTTAAAGAACATAAGGGTAAGCATAGTCTGAAAATGAAAGTATTTGACTTAGAGGACAAGATAAATATTGATTTTAATGCGAGTGGTGCTAAAGTGGATATAGACTCACATCTTATAAGAAAGTTAACAGAGCTAGGATTAAGCTACAAGTTAAACTAATAAAGTAGCTTAGGCGTTTAAAGACCATGAGATTATTAGCCGTATTCCTATTAATTCAGTTCTATTCTTATAGTCAAGCTCAAGACTGGACACGTGATGATATAAGTATCTATAAGACCTTCGATGAATTTGAACATATACTTCATCAAGACAATGATACGACATACCTCATTAACTTCTGGGCCACATGGTGTAGTCCTTGCGTAGCAGAGTTACCCTACATAGATGCGATGCATGACAAATACAAAAACGAAAAATTTAAAAGCATCTTAGTCAGCTTAGATTTTGAAAAGCAAATAGACAGCAGGCTTATACCATTTCTCAACAAGAACAAAATACAATCTGATATCATCGTACTCCTCGATGGTAAGAGTAGCCGATGGATAGACAAAGTAGATAATGAATGGTCAGGAGCTATTCCTATTACGATTGTATACAATAATAACAAGCGTGCTTTCTATGAAAAGCAATTCCATAGCGAAGAAGAAATGATCGAATTGATTGATCCATTTATAAATAATTAATTTTTAAAAACATGAAAAAAGTATTATTCCTTTCAATCCTAAGTGCTGTGATATCTCTTAGCGCATTTACTGTATTTCACTCTGGTTACCACATAGGTGACAAAGCCACAGATTTTAAATTAAAGAATGTAGATGGCAAGATGGTCTCATTATCTGATTATAAAGATGTAAAAGGTTACATAGTTACATTCACATGTAATCACTGCCCATATGCAGTCATGTATGAAGATAGACTTATAGACTTACACAATAAGTATGCTCCTAAGGGATACCCTGTGGTAGCTATTAACCCTAATGATCCTGCAGCTAATGCAGAAGATGGATATGAGGAAATGCAAGTACGAGCTGAAGAAAAAGGCTTTCCTTTTGCTTACTTATTTGACGATGGTCAGAAAATATATCCTGTATATGGAGCAACAAAAACACCTCATGTATTCTTGTTAGATGCTGACAGAACTGTTAAGTACATAGGTGCTATAGATGATTCTCCAAGAGATGCAGATGCGGTAGAGGTTAAGTACTTAGAAGATGCGATTGCTTCATTAGAGGCTGGAAAAAATCCTGACCCTGCTACAACCAAAGCTATCGGTTGCTCTATAAAGACTGTTAAGTAATATAAGGATAGACTGTGTAATATTAGTTGTAGTTTTATGTACTTATAAAATATTTGCATGAAGTTTTTAGGATTATTTGTTTTACTTTCTTTACTCATGGTAGACTGCAAGCCAGCAGATCCTGTAGGCGCTTATGATGATTTAGACTTGATGTCATATGGCCTTCCTATTAAGATCAAAGCTCCGTCAGATGCCGTTGTAAAATCTGAGAATCTTGGCTTTATACAAGACGTGACGATTAAGGGAGATGACAACTTTTACATCCAAATACAAAGTGGTACAGCAACGACAACTAATATTACATCTATCAAAGATGAATATCTGAACACACTAAAATCTGGAAAATATTTTTCTAAAATTATAGAGGAAGAAGATGCAGGATTTATATATGAGAAAGACCTAGGAAATGGAAATCTCAATTATGACTTCAGATATATTAAAGTCCAAGGAGACAAGGAATATATCTTCCAAAGAGGTCTCGTAGGTCAATATACCATTGACGAAATCAAAGCGATGTACAACGCAGTGAAGTAACTGCTAATTTGATAGAATCAAATTAAGCTCTCTCCAAGAAATTATCTGCATTTATTAAGAACACGAACAAGGCTATACATAGGATAATCATAGGTTTATATATTTGCATTACTTAAAAGGATTATTTAACGGGTATTGTTTTTATTTAATGTATAATTTACTGTAAAAATTATACCAATGTTCGATTATTCTATAAAATAGGTGATTACTATTAGCCATTATGGGGGATTTAACTTACATCTGATAAATCATGGGCGTAGAAAGAGTCTTTTTTGCGCATTCAACAAGTCTAATATCTAACCCTTACTCTTTTATCTATTTGATCGTATAAACGTTAGTGTAATCTTTTATTGATTGTATTATCAAAAGCTATTCTGAGATAGATTGTACTATAGGAATGTTTAATCCTGATTATATCTTAACTCAAAATCTTAGCGACTCACCATTTACCTCAAGCCACTTTTCTTTTTCTTTATAGTCTGGCATTATAGCTCTCACAATATTCCAGAACGCTGCTGAGTGGTTCATCTCTTTAAGGTGGGATAATTCATGGACTATTACATAATCAATAACATCTTGGGGCGCAAACAACAATCGGCTCGATAGATTGATATTATTATCGGTAGAGCAGCTGCCCCAATTAGAAGCATTGTTTTTTAATCTGACACTCTCGATATGTTCATGAAAATGAAGATTATTAAAGTAGTGAACTCTATCAGACATATCTTTGAGAAAGTAACTCGAGAATACTCTAGACAATACCTTACCAGTGAGCTTCGCCTCTTGTTGTTGAGTTAGTCCTTTGGGTAGACCTATATGGACTCTGTGGTCTCTACTTATACGAGCAGATGCCGTCTTGCGATCTTCCTTATTTATAAGTAACTGAAAGTCGGCATTATAGACATGGATAAATTCTTTGTCCTCATATACTATACCACGAAATCTATTAAACAATTCTGGTTTTTCTCTGAATTGCTCAATACACCATCGTTGTAGTTTTTCAATCTCAGTCGTGAGTAGTGCCCCGACATAGTGTTTTGGTAATATGATATTGACGCTTGTCTTGGTAATAGAATAACGAATACTATTACGCCAATCTTTCTTAATTCTTACTGGGACTCTTACTCCATCAAAAGTAAAATAGGTCTTCAAGATATTAACCTACAGAATTAGATAATTCTTTCATAACAGAAACTAATACCTCTACACTCTCAATATCCATCGCATTATACATTGATGCTCTGAATCCTCCTACAGACCTATGTCCTAGTATACCTACGATACCAGCTTCATCACACATACTTAGAAACTTATCTTTATGTGCTTCATCATGCAATAGAAAAGTAGCGTTCATCACACTTCTATCTTCTACAGCTGTTGTCCCTTTGAAGAGCGGATTGTTATCTATCTCATTATAAAGTAATTCTGCCTTGGCATTATTTCGTTTCTCCATCGCTTCTACACCACCCATCTCAATTATCCAATCTAGGTTAAGCTTTGTTGTATAGATGGGTAGTACTGGAGGTGTGTTAAATGCTGAATTCTTAGCGATATGGGTATTATAATCAAGCATTGTCGGTATCGTTCTTGAAAGCTTACCTAAGATATCTTTCCTAACGATGACTAATGTTGTACCTGCAAGTCCTACGTTCTTCTGAGCCCCAGCGTATATCAAGCCAAATTTTTCGATCGGAATACTTTTAGAAAAAATGTCTGAACTCATATCAGCTATATACGGACATGAGCAAGATGGCCACTCCTTATACTGTGTTCCAAAAACTGTGTTATTAGATGTAATATGCAAGTACTT
>CAZBXL010000075.1:0-5195 GCA_964495785.1 uncultured Saprospiraceae bacterium
TTATAGGATTATAGGATTAAGATGATTTTAAGCCATCCTGCGGCAGACAGACTTATAGGATTAAGATCAATCCTCAGATCTAATAGGTTTTTAAAACCTATCAGATCTTGCTCAGCACACACATATCACTCCACCTTAACAACCTGTGCTGTATACACCAACCTCTCCTTATTATCTTCTGGTAAGAATTCGACACTATAAGTCCCTACTGCCAACCCCGATAAGTCTACCTGTACCAACCCTCGACATTTATCGTCGGGGCACTTATCATCATACACCATCCTCCCCATCATATCAAAAACAACAATCCGCCCCTTCTTACCCTCAGGCACCTCAACATTAAGAATGTCTCGTACAGGATTAGGATACACATGCATATCACGCCGATAATACACATGATCACCAAAGATACTCGTGATCGTAGGATCACACTTATCTTCCTCATCCACTCGGAAGCGGGGGAAGTTAGGCATCGTCGCTGTAGCAGACACGAACGGCAAGCGTATACCTTGCTGTACGAAATCGCAAGCTGAACCTTTCTCATTCGGTTTATTAATAACATGGTAAGTATTAGTACTACTACCACTGCACATGTAGATCTTACAATCAGGGGCCGATGCCATAAGGTTGAAGGTTGTATTGAAAGGATCTTGTACACCATTCCATGTATCTAAGAGGACTAAACCATTTTCTAAATTGTCTTCCCATGTGTCTATCTGGTAGAGCTCATCTGTTATTGCAAGATAGGCAAAGCGGCTATTAGGAGAAAATTCTACGGAGGTAAATACAGCAGAAGCTCCTCCTTCCCAAATATCTAATTGTTTCAGATTTGATAACATTCCAGTTGATCTATCAAAATCATATAATAATACATTGTCATCGGTATTAAAATATAGGTATTGAGTTCCGTCAGGTGAGAACTTAGCTGTTCCCGCAGCAGAAGCATTAGGATGAAAAGTAACCCCTGAGGGATAAATATCATCCAAATCAAAACCTTGAGAATCTAAGTTAAATATTAGGAAATTTCCTATCTCATCAGGTTGAATTATCCACCAATCATTTTGATTCAAATGATGAATAGCTGTGAGATAGCTACTTAGAATTATTATCGAATCAGAAATAGGAATATTTTTTTCTAAGACATCACCATTTCCAGATTGCAAGCCCACATCTATATAGCTATATAAAAATTTATCAATGAACGTTTCGTACTCTTCAAATTCAATACGCTTATGCAAGAGATAATAACCCTCTTCATTTCCTGGATCATTGAGGATAATGACATTCTGCCTACCTGCATAATCAGAGCAAGTATCCTGTCGGAAAAATTCTAAGAAATTACCTCCTTCATTGATACCACTTCCATTAGGCATAATATTATGATTTCTATCCGCTACATGACAGCCATTGGTGTAGAACAATAGATTGCCTTCTGCGTCACAGATTGAAGCATTGTTGCCAAAAAACGCCAATTGTGACAATCCTCTTAAGCTATCTGGTGAAGATCCTATGTTAAAATCAAATAAATAAGTTTCATGTCCAGCTGGAATTCTGTTGTCGTACCCAAATAACCAGATGTAATCTTCCTTTTGCCCTTCTAATATAGAAGAACACAAAAGTGCCAAACTTAGTAAAATACATAATCTTATCATCTTGTTATAACTATCTTCTTATTGATAATGTCTCCATTATTATATTTAAGTGTAAGCATATATAATCCTGGAGTTATATTGTCACCCAGTTTTATTTCATTCGATAAGATAGTTGTATTTTTAATAATTTGCACCGATGGTCGAGGTTTCCGCTAGAGGACGGACAGGTGCAACCTCGATCCAATACACTCATCATGATTGCCTACCTTCGATGCCCTCCCTTTTGTCTGAACCTTGATTTATAGGATTATAGGATTAAGATGATTTTAAGCCATCCTGCGGCAGACAGACTTACAGGATTAAGATCAACCCTCAGATCTAACAGGTTTCAAAAACCTGTCAGATCATGCTCTTCTTTAACCCATCACTCCACCCTTACAACCTGAGTAATACAGATAAGTCTCTCCTTATTGTACTCAGGAAGAATTTCTATTTTAAAGAAACGATCTTAATCTTATAGTTCAGTCACTTTATAACTATCAGTTGTTGTATATAAGTCTTTCTTTATTATCTTCTGGTAAGAATTCGACACATGCTATTGCCATTCACAAATGGGAGATTTTCTTAGTATTATTTCAGAATTGCAGAATCATAGTACCCAAGTGCCTTTATAATAATATCATTATCCACATGCACATCATATGTGCTATCACCTATGCTTTTGATTAGTGAAAATAGGATCTTTCCAGACACATTTTTTTTATCATGACCCATTATTCTAATAAGCTCTATAGATATTGTGCTTAAGTTGATTTTGATAGTGTACAGTGATTGGATATAAGAAGTAATCTCAGATAATTCAGATTGAGATATAAGGCCTTCTTGATGGCTAATATAGGATTCACATACCATACCTACGGCTATAGCCTCTCCGTGAGTGAGAGGTGTACTGCTATTCAGAAAATGACTTTCTATACTATGTCCTATTGTATGGCCGAAGTTGAGGACTTTTCTGAGACCTCCTTCTTTAAAGTCTTGCTTAACGACAAAGTTCTTTATTGATATATTGTCAGTGATAAGCGTAGACCATTCTTCAGGGCTGTAATCAAGTTGCCGATTATTTATTTTTTGCCATAAGGCTTTAGATCTGATTAAGGCGTGCTTGATGATTTCTGCGTATCCACTGCGTAGCTCTATTTGTGGTAGTGTCTGTATTAAGCTTGTATCTACCCATACCATCTGTGGTTCTAAGAATAGACCTACAATATTTTTATAGTTTGACAAATCTATTGCCAATTTCCCGCCCACACTAGCATCGACTTGTGAGAGGAGCGATGTGGGTATCTGTATGAATCGTATCCCTCTCATATAAGTGCCAGCTACGAATCCTCCCATATCTCCTATCACACCACCTCCTAAGTTGATGATAAGACTTTGTCTGTCACAATTATGCTTGATTAATGTCTCCCATAGTCCTTGGCAGGTAGAGATAGATTTATATTTTTCTCCTGATGGAATTTTGATACTTAGAAAATCTTGATGTAGGTTTTTTTTGATTTTTGGAAGGCAATACTGCTCTGTATTTTCATCTACTATAATGATGATTTTAGATGGAGATAGAGATTCTACATATGCATTAAGCTTAGTGTAGTCTTCATCTATTAGAATATCGTATGTTGAGGCATTGACTATCGCCATTACTTTAATTTATGCAATCTGTGGGTGCTGATAGCTTCGGCTTTTTTGGAGAACATAGCTTTTGTTTCTGCCCATGTTTCTTTGAATAAATCAGAATATCTATAATTCTCAAGATCCTCAGGCGACTTCCAATGACTGTATGTCATAAAGATGGTTTCTTTAGCATCTGTACCTTGCAGTAGTTCGAGATATTGGCAACCCGGAAATGCTCTGATTTTTTCTTTTTTATTGTCGAATAGATTTTTAAAGTCTGAGACATGTTCCTTCTTGAATTCCATTTTGACAATGCGAACTATCATAAATTATAGAAATTTTATTTGGATGGTTTCGTCTTTCATGAGGTCTAATTGACTCGCAGCCTTCCCCATATTGATAGATATCTCTAAGTAATTAGCTGAGTTAAAAATACATAGTACTTCTCCTACAGCAGCATTACTGTAGTTGTCACTGATCTTTGTAATAGGGTCATAGTATTTGAAGAAAATTTCAAAATTCCTCCCTTTTCTAAAATGATCAAAAAACTCTCTGTGTACATTCACTATGACGTTTTCAAATTTGTCAATATGTATGATAGTTCCTCTGATCTCATCGGAGGTCATGACAGGTTTGACATCTATTTTCTTTTCGAATCTATTAAGAGGTGGTCCCACTTCGGTAATGGACATATCATGCGATATCAATCCGACACCGTGTGCAATGAGATCAAACATACTGTTGTCTTGTTCGTCAAGAGCTACCTTATAGACTTGATCTTCTTCAATAGAATCAAAAGCTAATGAAAACAGACCATTATTAGGACCTACAAAGAACATTTCTTTATACTCAAATACGATGATCTCATAGTCAGTGTCATAAAAGTTATTAACAGCGACAACATGTATAGTACCTGGAGGAAATTTCTTACAGACAGCATTGAGATGATACGAGGCTTGTCTTATATCATGTGTATCTACTTCGTGAGTGATATCTATAATGTTTATCGAAGGATTATTGGTCAATATTGCGCCTTTGAGTAGGGCTGCATAATGGTCTTTCTGACCAAAATCTGATATGATAGTGACTATAGACATCTGATATCGTAATAATAGGACAAATATCTACAAATGATAAGTATTTATATTGTAAATGACGCCTAAGTTTTTACTTCAGCACAACTAAAAAGAACGTAACTTTGTTATTCCACTTTTAAAAACAACATAATATCGGAAAGAAAGCACAAAGTCAGATTATTCTAAAAACAGAAGGGATAGACCATAGAGAATTCTACGGCGAGAATAATTCAAATCTTAATCTAATTAAAAAATCATATCCTGGCCTCACATTCAATACACGAGGAGATACCTTCAAGATTACAGGTGATAAAAAGCTTGCCCAAGAGGCCAAGTCAAAAGTAGAGCAACTTGTCAAAGTCTTACGAACTACAGAAACACTCAATACTCAAAATGTAAATGACGTATTGAATGGAAATCTGGCTTTTGAATTAGAGATGTCTCCTGATGATGAAAGCAAAACTGGTTCTGTGCAAGCTAACGTGATAGTATATGGTAGAAATGCAAGAGCTATAAAAGCGAGAACTCGTAATCAAAAAAAATTAGTTGAGTTAAGTGATTCTAATGATGTCGTATTTGCTATCGGTCCAGCTGGTACAGGTAAGACTTATACAGCTGTCGCTCTCGCTGTAAGAGCACTCAAGACAAGACTTGTCAAGAAGATTATCCTTACTCGTCCAGCAGTAGAAGCTGGAGAGAGTTTAGGTTTTCTACCTGGTGACCTGAAGGATAAAGTAGACCCTTATCTGAGACCACTTTATGATGCATTGGACGATATGCTGCCGAGAGAAAAACTGGAGCATTTCATGCAAAACAGAATTATAGAAGTGGCACCATTGGCATTTATGAGAGGTAG
>CAZBXL010000075.1:5295-17120 GCA_964495785.1 uncultured Saprospiraceae bacterium
ATGGGTATAGCGGCCAATACACACAATATCAATATTGAAGGTGCTACTGCTGATGTAATTAAAGTAATGGACTCTGATCCGCGTAGGATTAAGACAATAGAAGTGACTATCCAAATGCCTGATAATAATTACACAGATAAAGAGAAAAAAATTCTTGAAAAAGCAGCACATCATTGTCCCGTCGGTCTAAGCCTACATCCAGATACAGAAGAAATTCTGATAATCAATTGGTAATACATCTTGAGTAGAATAAAAATAGAAGGCCCCTCTTCTGCTCTCAATGCAGAATTATCCTTAGGAGGATCTAAGAGTATATCCAATAGAGTACTGTTGATAAAAGCACTGTGTAAGACAGATTTTAATATTGAGAATCTTTCTGATAGCGACGATACACAGACAATGCTTAAGCTCATAGAAACTGATAAGACTGAGTATGATGTACATCATGCGGGCACATGCTTTAGGTTTATGACGGCTAAGTTGGCTATTACTGATGGGAGTCAGATTTTGACAGGATCAAATAGAATGTTGCAAAGACCTATCGGTGCTTTAGTAGATGCACTTAGACTAATAGGAGCAGATATAGAATATATGGGAGAGGAAGGTTATCCTCCTTTACGTATTAATCCATTTGTATCTCAAACAGATAATACAGTCTCTATAGATGCGGGTATAAGCAGTCAGTTTATTTCAGCATTGTGTATGATTGCGCCCGTATTACCGATGGGGCTGACTATCAATTTAGAAGGTGATTTAGTATCTCGATCATATCTTGAGATGACATTAAGTATCATGATAGACTTTAAGGTTAAGTCTTCTTTTATCGGTAATACAATTCAGATTAATCATCAAAAGTATGTTGCATCTAATTATATCGTAGAGTCAGATTGGTCATCGGTAAGTTACCTATATTCAATCGCGGCTTTAATTAGTAACTCTGAACTTAAGTTATCGCATTATTTTAAGAAAAGTGTACAGGGGGATAGTGATACTGCTGATTTGTATCGACAGTTTGGAGTAGAAACGAAATATTTAGATAAGCACATTTTAATAAGTTCTAATGGACAACATCGTGATGTTATAAAATATAATTTTATCAACCAACCTGATCTGACTCAGACATACTCTGTAATGGCTGCGGCTTTGGGTATAGAGATGCACTATAAGGGTCTTCAGACATTGGCTATCAAAGAAACCGATAGAATGTCAGCCTTAGCTACAGAGCTATCTAAAGTAGGTATATCAATCACAAAATCTGATGGAGAGTTTGAATATATTCAGAAGGGTAGAGTAAGAGTAGAAGAACCTATATTTGATACTTATCAAGATCATCGCATGGCGATGGCACTGGCTCCCTTATCTATTTTAGGTACGATATATATTAATGATCCAGAAGTCGTTACTAAATCATACCCTAATTATTGGAATGATTTAGTAACGCTCGGATTTAAGATTACTGCTGTGTAATCGTAAGAGTCTTTTCTATGGTTTGATCTTGTCCCACTATTTTCAAGATATACCTGCCAGAATTTAGAACTTTAACTTGCTCTATAAATTGAGGATATATTTCTGAGTGCTGCCCATTCAGACTAATAACAGTTGTAGATTCTTTTGTGACATCGATATGAACATTTTCGCTATTAGAAAATGTTTGCTTGATATCTTCGATTACGTCAGCGCTATCACTATTTCTTGCACTGTCCGGTTCGTTTTCTTCTTGTGCATTGGTGACACATGGTTCTATTCTTGCTTCGAACACACTTCCTGCATCAACTTCAAATGACGAGTTTAGATTAATATCACCACCTGCAGCAAATATCACAGAATTGAGATTAACTAATGCATCGGAATCGATAGTTTGCTGAGCTCTATTGACAGCCATGATGTTTCCGTTAGTTATAACTAAGTTGACACCATCACAATCCTGACAACCAAAATCTACAATGCCATCACAGTTGTTGTCTATATTATCTCCACATACGTCATTGGCTGCAGGGTTAATATTGCTATCATCATCATCACAATCATCATCATTTGTAACAAAGCCACTTGGAGGATTACAGTCTTGCGCTGTTGTATTAGGATCTCCAAAACCATCATTATCTAAGTCCCTGTAGTATGTGATAAGAGCGCCTTCATCTATTTGATTATTACAATTATTATCTAATCCGTCACATAATTCTGGTGCTCCCGGGAATACTGTGTTGTCCGTATCATCACAGTCAGTGTTATCACTTACATAACCACTCGGTGGGCTACATCTTTCTAATGTGACAAAAGGATTTCCAAAATTGTCACCATCTAGATCTCTATAGTATGTATTCAACACACCTTCATCTATTTGATTATTACAGTTATTATCTTGTCCATCGCATAATTCTGGAGCTCCTGGAAATACTGTATTATCAGTATCATCACAATCAGTGTTATCTGTGACAAAGCCTGTCGGTGGGCTACACGCATCTACTGTGTTATTAGCATCACCGAAGTTATCATTATCATTGTCTCTATAGTACGTTGTAAGTAGTCCCTCATCTATCTGATTGTTACAGTTATTATCTTGTCCGTCACAGATTTCTGGTGCTCCAGGGAATACCGTATTGTCGGTATCATCACAGTCAGTGTTATCTGTCACCCAACCAGTCGGTGGACTACATGCGTCGATTGTGTTATTTGGATTTCCAAAATTGTCATCATCAAAATCTCTGTAGTAAGTGTTTAATACACCTTCATCAATTTGATTATTACAGTTGTTGTCTTGTCCATCGCATATTTCTGGAGCTCCTGGAAATACTGTGTTATCTGTATCATCACAATCAGTATTATTAGTTACAAATCCAGTTGGTGGGCTACATGCATCTATTGTATTATTGGCATCACCGAAATTATCATTATCAAAATCTCTATAGTAAGTGTTCAATACGCCTTCATCTATTTGATTATTACAGTTGTTGTCTTGTCCATCGCATATTTCTGGAGCCCCTGGGAATACCGTGTTATCTGTATCATCGCAATCAGTATTGTCTGCAACGAATCCGGCAGGTTGATTAACAGCGCTTTGACTTACTGCAGGATTACCAAAATTGTCATTATCGGAATCTTCGTACCAAGTTGTGCTGCCGCCTCCAAAAGTACATGAGCCATCATCTACTGTAGCATTAGGATTATAGTTATTAGCGGTTGCATCAGTACAACCAAAAACAGGTGTACCTGCAAAATATACCGAATAATCCTCTGTCTGACCAAAGTTAGTAGAATGACAAGGGCCACTTATGTTATTGAAAGAGTTGATAATCCTAAATCTTATGAGTTCGTTCAATACAGGAGACGCTGGCGTACTAAAATTAAATGTACTGTTACCAGTGAACGTTGTATTAAGAATCTGCTCCCCACTATCATTGAAGTCACCATCATCATTCCAATCAGCATATATTCTTATCCGCTGAGTTTGTGTAGGTGATATATTCGTAGAGATACTTAGGTCATAAGTTGTACTTACTTCAAGATCGGCTATGTCAGAACAAGCAAAATCTTCATACACGCCAGAGGCGCTACTACTATTATTGACATTGGAGAAAGTAATGTTGGTGGTACCACCACCGCCTCCAGAACCAGAAGGTGAGCACTGACTTCCAGGTGCAGCTTGTATATCTATAAATGATTGCAGTATGCTAGAACCAGCATTATTAGTAGATTCTAATTCAATATAATTTAGACCTGTCACACTACTACCATAGGTAACTGTTTCTTTAGCATCAGTAGATGCTGAAGGTGAGCCATTAAGAAATGTCCAATCTCTTGTGGCACCATATTGGGATTGATCTTCAAACTCTATTGTTACATTACCACCTGAGCATGTAGCTGATCCTCCGGTATCTGCAAAGTAATTAGCTATTGGTGCACCTTCTGTGGAGCAATTACTAAGTGCACCACTTTGGCTATTGACTCTATTGTTAACGGAGGTGACAGAATTACTTGCCCATACATCAGTAGCGACGACACTTGGAAACATGATATTAGTAATACCCGTTACGTGCTGGGCACCCCAGTTATGTCCGATCTCATGAGATACAAGAACATTTAGACCGATAGCTGACGTTGTATAATCTTCGAATATGCTGAACCAGCCTGGTGTCCAAGCAACTCCTATCGTAGATCCCGCAAGATCTCTATCCGTCCACATGGATGCCATATCGAATGTGATGTTAAAACCGCCATTGTTACCAGCTGATCCACCAGCTCCTGCTGGAAAACCACCTGCCCATGCTGTAAATGCATTTAATAAAGTACCTGCATTAGTTGAGGACGTGTTAGGTTGTAATGGATCGTTAGTAGAAGATGTAGGTATATAATGAGCTACAACATCGTATTCCAGATTAGCATTAAATTCAGATCTATAATTTGTTTGTACATTATTCAAAACTCCTAGATTGTGGTTCATTACACCTGTGTTGTTGGTGTATTTTGTGAACATGTCAGAAGTATTAGCAATTGCAAATTCTACGATCCTACAATCAGTTGTCATTTTGTAAGGTACATCTTTAGGTGTCCTCATTTGCTGCTCAGTTACACCACACTTATGTTCTGTGTCTTCTATTACATTAACAACATCATATAAGACAAACTGATTTTTTGGTGCATCTTTCTCTAAGTACCATAGAGGCTCTATATATCGAGTCGATTGAGCACTTTTAAAAAAACCATAAATAAATTCATCATTGATCGTGAGGCTTACTTGCGAACCATTACCATACATTCCAGATAGTAGATGTGGTATGTTGTCACCTTCTGCGCTTACTAAAAGATTGTTGCTGAATAAGCTGAGCTTCAGTACTTCGCTACCTAGGTTGAGGTATACTATACCACTGTTTTTGTTTAGATCAATGTCCTTTCTAAGGATATCAATTTCTAAAATGTCATAATCACTAATGATCTGGTTGAGATTGGTGTTTTCAGATTTATCAACATCAATAACATTACCTGTAATAATATTCTGAGCTGAGACTGTTATGCTGTTTAATAATAAGATAACAGATACGAGGAAAAATTGGGGTGTTAATTTCATCTTATAAAAGTATATCATTCTTAAAATGTGTAAATCCGTGTTAACCCTTATTTGCTAACTGGCCACATGCAGCGTCTATGTCCATTCCTCTACTTTTGCGGACAGTGACCATTATTTTTTGTGCTCTTAATAACTGGGCGAATTGATCTATACTTACGGAAGAAGATCTTTCAAATTTCACGCCATCAATTGGATTGTACTCTATAATATTGACCTTAACAGGAAATTTTCTGCAAAGTTCAATGAGATTGGTAGCATCAGCTTTGGTATCGTTAAATCCGTTAAAGCTTATATATTCAAAACTAATTCTATTTTTTGTTTTTTGATAGAAGTATTCTATGGATTCCATCAATGACGACAAATTGTTTTGATCATTAATGGGCATTATTTGGCTTCTCTTATGATCGTCTGGTGCATGTAAGGATAACGCTAGGTTAAATTTAACCTCTTCGTCTGCAAGTTTCTTGATTATTTTGGCTATTCCTACTGTGCTTACAGTGATTCTCTTAGGTGACATTCCCAGTCCTATGTCGTTGGTTATGTGCTGTATGCTTTTTAATACATTTTTATAATTAAGAAGGGGTTCTCCCATGCCCATGTACACTATATTGCTGAGTGGTCTGTCATAGGCTTCTATACATTGCTGATTTAATAAAGCGACTTGGTCAAATATCTCAGAAGCTTCTAAATTACGCTGAAGTTTCATTTTTCCAGTGGCACAGAACTTACATGTAAGACTACATCCTACTTGTGATGATACACATGCAGTATAGCGTGATGTCTCTTCGACTGGAATAAGCACAGATTCTACCAGGTGCCCGTCATGTAATTTTATGCGGTTTTTAATCGTCCCATCTGTGCTCACCTGCTTTTTATCTACGTCTAATGGGTTAATCTGAAAATCTGATTCTAGCTTTGAGATTAGAGATTTTGGAATGTTTCTCATTTCGCGGAAGCTCATTTTTTGACTCTTCCATAACCATTGCCATATCTGATCGGACCTATATTTAGGGAGATTTTGATCTAAGAAGTATTGATCAAGGTCTTCTTTAGTTAGTTTTCTTATATCGATTTTCAAAATACTATTTTATTAAACTTAGGTAATACAAAGGTAAGATTGATTTTAATAATGAATATTTCTTAATAACTATACATATTTTTGTCCTGTGGGAACATTATTATTAATACTCTTCTTTCTGATTTTATCAGCTTTTTTTTCAGGTTCAGAGATTGCATTTGTATCTGCTAACAAGCTGGGTATCGCTGTCAAAAAGGCTGATAATAATAGACGTGGTAATATCATAAACAAGTTCTATCAGAAACCACAAGATTTTCTAAGCACCATGCTCGTGGGTAATAATATATCTCTGGTAGCATTTACAACTCTAACTTCGACTATATTATTAGAACCGTTATTAAGGCCCTTTGTCGGTGTGGGTGTTTTGTTCTTACTTATATCTACGTTGGTTATTACGATTGTGGTATTAATATTAGGAGAGTTTCTTCCTAAGACGTATTTCAGTATGTATTCTACTAAGATGCTTTTCGTGTTGGCTTATCCGCTAGTGATATTTAAATACTTGCTTGCTATACCGACTTTTATAATGACCGGTCTGACTAATTTTATACTGAAGTATATCTTTAGATTTAATATAGACAACGCAGAAAGTGTATTAACTAAACTGGACTTAGAGCACTTCATAGAAGATAGCCTCAGTGATGATCATGATGATATAGATAAAGAGATATTAACTAATGCCTTGAACTTAGGACATAGTTCTGTATCGCATTGTATGATCCCACGTACAGAGATAATATCTGTAGATATTAATGATTCTGTAGATGAATTAATGGCAGTGGTCCTTGAATCTAAGTTATCTCGGATTATCGTCACTGATGGAGATAAGGATAATGTTATAGGTTATGTACATCATCAGCAACTATGGGAAAGTCCGGAATCTATAAGATCTATATTATTTGATATCTTATACGTACCAGCTGTTATGAACCTAAAGGATCTCATGATGCAATTCATCAATGATGGCTCATCTATAGCCTGCGTTGTAGATGAGTTTGGAGGTACTGATGGGATTATTACCTTGGAAGATATACTTGAAGAGATATTTGGTAACATAGAGGATGAACATGACGTAGAAGATTATGTGATGCAAAAGATCAATGATGAAGAGTATCTTCTCTCTGGTAGATTAGAAATAGATTATATCCACGAGAAGTATCCGGAACTAGAATTACCAGAAGGAGATTATCAGACATTGTCTGGATATATTGTTATGACGTCTGAGCTGATACCAGAATTAGGACAACAGATCAAATTAGATAATTATTTGTTTACAATAGAGGAGGTAGATGAGACTAAGATAGAAATCGTAAGACTCAAACTCCTTCCAGAGGATAGTGAAGAAGCATTAGATAATAATTCATAAAAACAGTTACTCTTGACAACTCAATTACTTACAGCGTTAATTCTATTTGCAAGTTCGTGTAATTACAATCCGCCTTCTAAAAAGATAGAACCACCGACACAATCTGAAATCAGTTCAGGCTTAGGTATTAGTCTACCAGATGGATTTAATATAAGTCTGTATGCAGAAGATATAGAGAATGCAAGAAGTATGTGTTACAGTCCAGAAGGAACACTCTATGTAGGCACAAGAGGACTTGGTACCGTGTATGCGTTAAGAGATACTGATGGAGATAATAAGGTAGACGAGAAATATGTCTTAATGGAAGACGCTAATATGCCTAATGGTGTAGCCTATAGAGACGGTGACCTGTATGTAGCAGAAGTATCCCGCGTAGTCAAGTTTTCTGATATCGAAAATAATTTGAGTAATCCTCCTACACCTGAGGTAGTATATGATTCTTATCCTACAGAAGAGCATCATGGATGGAAATATATCGCATTTGGGCCTGATGGTAAATTGTATGTACCAGTAGGAGCACCATGTAATATATGTGAGTCAGAGGATGCCGTATTTAACTCAATCACTAGATTAGATGTTGATTCTAAGGAGATGGAGATTGTACATAGGGGTGTAAGGAATACCGTAGGATTTACTTGGCACCCAAAGACTGATAAGTTATGGTTTACGGATAACGGAAGAGACTGGATGGGAGATGATATGCCTGCATGTGAACTCAATATGGCTGATAATGACAACTTACATTTTGGTTATCCGTATTGTCATCAGGGTAATCTTCTTGATGATGAATTTGGAAGTAATCGTAACTGTAATGAGTTTGTCCCTCCCGTACAAAATTTAGGAGCCCACGTAGCACCATTAGGTGTCGAATTCTATACTGGTGATATGTTTCCAGAAAAGTACAAAAACAACGTGGCCTTTATCGCAGAACATGGATCATGGAATAGGTCATCTAAAGTCGGTTATCGTATAAGTATGGTGACTCTTGATGACGATTATAATGCTGTAGATTATAGCGTATTTGCTGAGGGCTGGTTAGACAAAGAAAAAGATGAAGCTTGGGGTCGACCAGTTGACATAGAGTATCTTCCTGATGGCTCTATGCTTGTAAGCGATGACTTTGGAGATGCCATATACCGGATTAGTTATAATTAATTAACACTTTTCGTGTAAGCTACTTTACACTTTTAAGTCTCACCGTTGATTTTTTAACGTTTTGGACCTTCATTTGAAGTATAGAATATACATGTTAAGGTCAACATCATATCATACGAACTATGACAGAAATGTCGAGCGTACACCAGAGAGTTCTCTGCGTCGCTTAAATACATTCACTAATAAGTGGCTCAATATCACTTTAGTGGTTAACATATGTTTCTTTGTCCTAAATTCTATCAAAACTGAATTTCCATTAATTCTAAATTTTGTATCCACTGGGATAACGATAGGACTTTACTTTCTTAATACAACTAAGCATAAGGATAAACTTCACTTGTTCTTGTACCTATATTACGTCTTGTGGATATCCACATATTCTGTTATAAGTTCTTATTCGACAGGGATGTTAATTTACTTTATCATTTTGATAGCATTAAGTATCCTATTGTTCCAAGATGAAAATATTAGATACAAGATGGCACTACTTAGTATCGTCGCTTTTGTAGTCGTTTTGGTATGTAAACCATTTATACCTGACGTGGTATCCTATCAGGATCCATATCGATCAATGGTACATTTGTTATTGACAATATTAGTTGTGTATTATGCAATAAGGAGTTATGCTACATATGCCGAATCTCAGTCTAAAGAAAAAGACCAACTTATAGAAGAGGTAAAGTATAAGAATTCTGAACTTGAAAGATTTGCATATATTACTTCTCATGATCTCAAACAACCAGTGAGAAATATTTGTAGCTTCTCTACTCTTCTTGAAAGAGGACTTACATCTGAAAAACCATTAGAGAAAAATTTAGAGTATTTAGATATAATAAAAGCCTCATCTAAAAATTTAGAAAAATTGATAGATGATATCTTGAAGTTTAGTAGGATAGATCAGATTAAGGATGAATTAGAAAATATCAATCTCAGAGATATTATAAAAGATCAAGAGCAAACCTTGGCACATCTATTACATGAAAAGAATGCCGAGATTGTCTATGATTATTTGCCGAATATCAGAGCCAATAGAGTCTTCATAAACTTACTCTTCCAGAACCTCATAGAGAATGGTATTAAGTATAATACGTGTGATCATCCTGTAGTAAGTATTGTTGCTGCAGAAGTCGGTGATAAGGTATACATTGAGATATCAGATAATGGTATAGGTATAGAGCAATCTTTTTACAAGGAAATATTCATGCCTTTTACTAGGCTACATAGTAACAAACAATTCAAAGGAAGCGGGCTTGGGTTGTCTATTTGTCATAAGATTGTAGAGAAGCATAATGGTGTCATTACTATAGATTCTACCGTAGGTAAAGGTTCTACATTTAAGATTCAGTTACCAGCCTAGTATTAGAAGCGTTAACTGAAGATATTTCTCATCTTTCAGGTCCCATTAACATTATATCAAAGTCTTTAACACAACATTATTGTGTTACAACTTGTCTCGTCGAGTTCAAGTCTTTTTATTTGCAATGTTATTTAGTTTTTTTTGCAAAATTTAAAACAGATATTGTTGAATATGAAGCATCTTTTAGTTCTTATTATTATGTTATCTATGAGCTTGACCTTATCCTCTCAAGATAAAAATTACAAGGTCAAATTATCTACAGTATTCGGAGACATGATTATTAAGTTGTATGATGATACACCTATCCATCGCGATAATTTTGTAAAAAATGTAAAAAGTGGAATGTATGACGGGACACTATTCCATAGAGTGTTGCCATTCTTTATGGCACAAGGTGGTGACCCTAACTCTATAGGCGCAGGTCCTAATCAGTCATTAGGTAACGATAACTGTCAGACGATACCCGCAGAAATTAGAACCAATCATTTTCATAAAAAAGGAGCACTATCCGCTGCTCGACTTCCTAACGGTATTAACCCTAACAAAGAATCAAGTGGTTGTCAGTTTTTTATAGTACAAGGATACAAACTAACCGATGCACAACTGGATGGTATGGAGACAGCCAATTATAAATTTCCAGATATAAACCGAGCTTATTATAAAGCTGTGGGAGGATATCCATATTTAGATATGGACTACACAGTCTTTGGAGAGGTCATCGAAGGAATAGAAATTATAGATCTTATAGGAGCTATGCCTACTGGAGCTCAGGTTAAAGATAGACCTAACACAGATCTAATTATGAAAATGACTATGGTCAAATAATAGCTAAAGAAAAGTTCTTTCTCACTTTTATTTGCTCTGTGACAATTATATGTGATAATCGGGACAGTAGTTTCAATTCCGTATAATTATTATAATATTTGATATTCAATATTGAATAAAACTTAATTTTTAAACTTAAATATGAAAAGTACACTACAGCATTTAATGTTATTAGGAGGTATTATCCTACTATCTGCTACAATGATGTCGGCGCAAGATGCTACAGAAGCGACAGCAGCAGGGCTATATAATGATGCCTTAGAATTGATTAAAGCTAAAAAGTATGAAGAAGGTCTACCTATCTTAGAAGAGGCACTTGCTAAAGCTGAAGCAAATGGCAATCAACAAGTCATCGACTTATCTAAGAAAAATGGTGCTATGGCAGCTTATAACTTAGGTAACAAAAAGAGAAAGGCTAAAGCGTATGACGAAGCTTCTGCACTCTACTCTAAAGGTATGGAAATGAATCCAGGCTATTCTTCTAATTATATAGGGATGGGTAGATTGCTTGCCGCAAAAGGAAATCAAGAAGAAGCTTTAGCTAAATATTTTGAAGGAGCAAAAATAGCTAAAGCAGAAGCTAAGCCTAAAAAAGAAAAAGAAGCTTATGAAAGAGCAAAGTCACTCATCAGCTCTAATTACAAAGAAGACAAGTATGATAAAGTAATTACATTAGGTGATGCCTATGTAGCAGAGAAGAAAAATGCAGACGTAAGTTATTACATCGCTAAAAGCCTAATGGCTACCAACAAAAACGAGGCTGCTGTACCATACTTAGATGATGCGCTATCACAATCTCCAGAGAAGAAAGATAAATTTATATACGCTAAAGGACAAGCGCTAGAAGCAGCAGGGAAAAATGCAGAAGCAGTTGCAGCTTACAAACTGATAACTGATGCCAAGTATAAAGAATCTGCACAGTATAAGGTAAAGACATTAAAGTAGTAACCCTCATAGGATACCAGTAGATTATCCTATT
>CAZBXL010000076.1:0-17063 GCA_964495785.1 uncultured Saprospiraceae bacterium
TGACTTCAATATATTATTATTAGATCTTGATATATATTAAAATTATTGATAGCGGATGACGGATAATGATATCGATCGTCTCTCTGAGGAACGAGGAGATATGATCTGAAATCTAATGTTATAGCTTGTTTTTTATTCAATTATTACTACTGATTTTAATTCATCAATAAGTTCTTCATCCATATATTTATATTCATCTGGTATATTTAGAACAGAAACTAATTTATCTAATTTCCCAAATTTGTGTTCCATAATTTCCTTATGTTTTTTCTCCATTACATAGATTTTATCAGCCCATTCAATTAGACTAATAGTTATTTTGGTTATAGTAGAATTTGATGTCCCAGCTGAACGAACTTCAAGGTTTTGATACTTATTAAAAATTGTCTCTGCAGTTTTACTTCTCCATTTATTTCTACTGCATACAAAGAGCAATTTCTTAGTTTCCAACATTCTAATTGTTTCACTTAATTTAATCCTTCTAAAATTAGACTTCTATCACATTCAAGTATCCAGGTCTTATGCTTTTCATATAGTATTTTTAATTCAGTTTTGTCTGTCATTAGAATGTCTAAACCTCTATCGCCATAAATATGAAAGATTAGATTTTTAGTTTTATTGATAAAAAATAATTCTTCTTCTACATATAGTTTCCTGTCTAGGACTTCTCTAAGATGCTGATATTCACCACACAAGCTCAAATATCTAAAGTTAGTAATTTTTAATTCTATTTTGGTAAGGTATACATATAGAGTTCTTAATTCTCAGCTTTCAAATAGATGAAATTATGGCCTGGGTCAATACCTGGTCATCCAGTATTAGAATAAGCTTCTTTGGTGTCTTCGTAGATGAAATTGAGATCTAATACTTGCTTAAGTATTTTATAGAGTTGTCTGCTGGAATTTGTTGACCTAATCGGTAGTTTACAAACAACTTGAGTGTATAAATTTTCTTCCCCTGAATACTAGATAGATACAAAATATTAGTCTAACGTAAGTAAACATACGTCATAGATTGTCAACAGCCTGTATTGTTAGGAGTAGGTTTTCACTTAGTCGAAAGCGACTTCTTCTTGTTTTTAATCCATTCTTTCATAATATCAATTAATTCAGAAAATGGAATTTCCCACATTTTATTTGGATCTAAGTCTTCTGCTCTCATGTCTTGGTCAAAGTCGAACAAGAATTCATTGAAAAGATCCCAAATTAATTTGAAAGATTTGGGTTTATTCTTTTTGTCTAGCGTATAGATCCAATTTCGAACACATTTCATAAGTACAAAAGCGTCATTTTCATGACTGGAAACATCTTGGCCAGCAATATCAGAAATCACTTCTTTGTATCTATATTGTTTCTGTTCTAATATTAAACACTTTTTGTCTTTTTTCGAGTATTGCTTACAACCCAAGTCAAGACCAAGTTCAAATGGCATATTAAATCTAGGCAGGAATTCTTTTTCATTTATGACTTCCTTTTTAGCCTTTTTATTTTTCTTACTTTTTTTCTTTGACTCTTTAAGTAAGTTGGTATATGCTTTAGGTAGGATTCTGGAAATATCGTGAATACTATATTTTGAGTTTACGATTAGCGATTGAATTTGTCTTACTCTTATATCATCGCCATCTTTCGTTTCTGATAATTTGGGATTCAATTTACAATACAGGCAAGTAAATAACAGCGACTTCAGCAGAGGGTAGTAGTCGGAGTCGAAAGGGCAATTAATGAAGATGTTTTTAGAATATGCCATTAAAATTTACGCTAGGCTTTTCTGAATCGACCTCTTTTGTCGTGAACAATGACAGATGAAGATTTGCCTTCATTTACCCATTTCTTACCAATACGAACCGCTTCTTTTTGAGTTTTTACAACTTTAGAAGCAGATTGGTTTCCTTCCTTCCTAACAGCCCATCCTTCAGTCCTAGGGGTTATGTGAACCCTCTTAGAGTTTGTCTTAGCGGATTTTGCGACCCTTTTTTTGACTTTATTGACCTTAGTAGACATAATTCGAAATTCTAGTATTAATAACGGGAAAATAGTGATTTAAATTCCCTTTAGCAATACAGTTCTAAAATATTTTCTTTGGGATCGTTTAAAATTTAATGCAGTTTTGGTAATTTTTACCAGATTCACTCCTAACGGATCGGCGATAAGCGGAGGACCTATGACGGAGGAAATAGGTCTTACGTCTTATCGCATGTTATAAGGCGTATTTCATTGCCCATAAATTTGTTTAAATACTTCTGGAGTTTCAGAGTAATTCCAATTTAATTTATTTGCCATTATTGAATTCTGAATAATATGTTGTAATTCTTCTGTTGAATTAGGATTTTCCGAAAGACAAATTGCATGGGATAAAATTGTGTTCAAATATTTATTTAATAGATAGGACTTATAGCTTCCTTTTGGCTTCTTCGAGCTAAAGGTGAAATCGAAATCATCGAAATCAAGTTCTTTAAATTCGTAATGTTGTTTTGAATTAAAAGTTGGATACTTGGAGATAAATTCCATTGCCTTGCTAACATTTGGAGGATCAACATAGAAATAGCCAGATATCATAGTTCCTAAAGTTTCCATGCTTTCTAAAAAGAATATTGCCTTTTCATTTTTATCGAAACCATAGTTGTTCAGATTGAAATCAACAGTTGACATGTCAAATGGCCTATTTTTGTTTAGTATAGATGTCCACATCATACTATAGTAATTGGCGAATTGCTCTTCGTATTCTATTTCTTCCTTCATTAAGGAATCCAATCCATATTCTTTTTCCTCTTCATTAAAGTAATCATTGTTGAACATGTTCCAAGTTAGTCCTCTAATTAATAGTAGATTTCTAATTGTCGAACTATCTGGTTTTGAAACATAAATTGAGTCGGTAATACTATTATTATCCTGAATTAATTCTTTAATGAACATTTTAGAACCTTGGAGTTCTTTTAGTTTTATTGAATCAAGTATAGTAAAAACCTCGTTTGTAGGCTTAGCTACATGGTACTTCTTATATATTTCTGCCAATTTGATTAGTTCGGATTTATAATCAGAAGTTTGACTATATCCAATGTTGTTAAGAAATAGGAAAAGTACAACGTATTTAAGTTTGTTCATTTTTCAAATTTTTATGCCTTATAACTAAGATGCACGTGTAATCCAAAAAGATAAGTAGCCTCAACTACAGTATAATACAAACAACTGAGGCCGTAAGAAGACTGGCTATAGTCCCTCCTATGAGGGCTCTTACCCCGAGCATTGTCAGGGTTTTTCTTTGTCCTGGAGCAATGGCACCTATACCCCCTATTTGTATGCCGATGGATGCAAAATTGGCAAAGCCTAAAAGAGCGTAAGTACATAACAAGATTGATCGTTCTGAAAGCATACCATATACGGGGCTATTGATATTTGTATACTCCATAAGAGATGCATAGGCTACGAATTCGTTGAGTATTGTTTTTTCTCCTAACATCTGCCCCACTATCATTATTTCATTAGACGGAATACCTATTAACCAAGCGATAGGCGCAAATACAATTCCTAATATAAGTTGTAGTGATAAGCCATCAAATCTACCTCCTGTCCATTCGACGATATTGTCATTAATGCCTATAACATTCCCTAAACCAAACGCAAAATCATTGAATAGATATATAACCGCCATAAATGCTAATAACATAGCACCTACATTAACAGCAAGCTTTAATCCATCAGTGGTTCCTCGCGAGAGAGCATCCAAGAAATTAGCACCCGCGACATCTTTTGGAATGACTGCCGAATCCTCATTGAGTGATCTTTCTGACTCAGGAAAGATAATCTTAGCTGCTACAATAGCTGCTGGTGCTGATATAATCGATCCAGTCAATAGATGCATACCAAAAAGTTGTATGCCTTCAGGACTTTCTCCACCAAGCATAGATAGGTAGGCACCAAATACACCTCCAGCGATTGTCGCCATGCCACCTACCATGAGAGACATAATCTCTGACTTAGTCATACTCTCCAGATATGGCTTCACAACGAGTGGCGCCTCCGTCTGTCCAATAAAAATATTCGCAGCAGCTGCAAGACTTTCTGCTCCAGAGAGACGCATCGTCTTACGCATGATCCAGGCAAACAGATAGACAACCTTTTGTAATATTCCTAAATAATAAAGTAGAGATGACAGAGCAGAAAAGAAGACAATTGTAGGTAAGACTGTAAAGGCAAAACCATAGGGTCCTCCCTGAATCGCCAAATCACCAAATAAAAATTGTGATGCTTCTAAAGATGCCGATATAACCAATACAAAGAAATCAACGACAAACTGGAAGATGGACCTGACAAAAGGGACTTTAAGTAAGCCAAGTGCCAGCGATAATTGTAACCCCATACCAATCGCGACTAATCGCCAATCGATATTCTTTTTATTATTACTAAATAGATAGCAAATGAATAACAACGATACTACACCGATAAGTCCTCTTAGGATTCCCATATTGAAATTAATAAAGGAAAAATAATCAAAATTTTAAATTTCAAGTTATTTTGCCATCATTATGAGTAAAAATCAACTTGTCATAGGTGTAAGTGGTGGCAGCGGGTCAGGAAAAACAACATTTGTGAACAACCTGAAAGACAGTATAGATAATGCTCAGGTGTGTTTTCTTTCACTGGATAATTACTACAAACCTCGAGAAGAACAGCAGGAAGATGCATCTGGCTACAAGAATTTTGACCTACCTGATTCAATTAATATTGACACATTGATTAAGGACTTACAAGCTCTCATGTCTGGCGAAAAAGTACAGAGAACTGAGTATACATTTAATAACAATAAATCCGTATCAAAAGAGATCACATTATCTCCTTCTAAGATATATGTCATAGAAGGACTGTTCATATATCACTATCCTGAATTACAGAAATATTTTGATCTGAAGTTATTTGTTGAAGCTAAGGATGTGTTTAAGGTTTTGAGAAGAATCAAAAGAGACAAAGAAGAACGAAATTATCCCATCAGTGATGTCTCTTACAGGTATCAACATCATGTATTACCGTCTTACGAGAAATACATCAAAGTATATAGAGAGGATTGTGACATCGTGATCAATAACAACGAAAGTTTTGATAAAAGTCTTAAAGTCATTAAAGCTTTTATCAATGATCAATTGAATGAAATAACTTGATTTAGATCTAAGTCACCTCTTAGATGTCTGCCTTTGTACTATTCTAACTACTACAGAATTCCTTCAAACCACTGGAATCTATCACAAGAATATCTCTATCAATCAGTTCTATGATCTATAAGAGCTAAGCTACTATTAAGCTGTTAACCAAAAGGATAAAAATTCTAACTCCATATTATTAAAATTTTCTTAAGAACTTGAGAAACAGCAATCCGTTAAGAACATTAGCCGTACATGATACATTATCAATGATATCATAAATATCATTTGACATTTTACTCGAATACCTCTTTAAACCGCTAAAAAATTAATAGCTTTACATATATAAATTACTGTAATATATCAACGAAATTTAATACTTATGAGAATAACAGTTAGTCTAATAACATTACTACTAATCGGTCTTATATCTTGTCAGCAAGCCACTAAACCTCATATCGGAGGTACAATTCTCAATACCACTGAGACAAAAGCGTTCTTGGCTAAACGTAATATGAGCTCAGGCTTAGAGTCTGTTGCCGACGTAGACATGTCTAAAGGGAAATTTGATTTCAAATTTGAAGAACCACTCGAAGCTGGTATCTATAGAGTCAGAATCGGTTCGCGAGGCATAGATCTTGTACTTAGTGGAGAAGAAAAAGATGTATCGATCAGTGGAGACTTTAATTCACTTCAGAAGTTTGAATATAACGTTACGGGATCTCCTCTAAGTGAAGAATTTAAAAATGACCTGAAAGGTATAGTCGATAGATCGACCAAGATAGAGGATGTCACCAAGAAGATGAATACTGCTGATCCCCTACTCGCAGCTGCTCTCAAAATGAACTTAGGTCAGATAGATCCATCTGACCACGAGAACATAAAAAAATTAGCTGATCGTCTATCAGAAAAATATCCTAATACAGGAGTAGCCACTGACATGACTGCACTTGCTGCACAAGCTAAAGCAAGCTATGAAGCAGAGATGAATAAATATCCTGTCAAATTGGGACAACCTGCTCCAGAAATAGCATTAGCAGACCCTAATGGACAGATCAAGAAACTCTCTGATCTAAAAGGAAAAGTTGTACTTATTGATTTTTGGGCCAGCTGGTGTGGGCCTTGTAGAAGAGCTAACCCTCACGTAGTAGACGTCTACAACAGATACAAAGATGATGGGTTTACTGTTTATAGTGTATCACTTGACGGTCTTGATACAAGATCTAAGGCGAGATACAAAACACCCGATCTTATAGAGAAGCAAATGAAGAAAGAGAAAGACAAGTGGTTAGCTGCTATTAAAAAAGACAATCTCGAATGGGATACCCATGTAAGTGATCTCAAAAAATGGGAAAGTGGAGCTGCTAAGGAGTATGGCGTAAGAAGTATACCTACAACATTTCTTGTAGACAAAGATGGAAATGTTGCAGCCCTTAATCCAAGAAATAATCTTGAGCAACAAGTCAAGAAGCTCATTTAAGAAATATTCATAATAGATATTGCAAGCCTATCAACGTGTTGATAGGCTTTTTTTATTCTATTATGAATGCACTAACAGCTGACATGCAATACCGCAAGCTACTGAGACATTAAGTGATTCTGCACCACCCCTCTTGGGAATGGTAACTTTATACTGACATCTATCAGAAAGTTCTGATCTTATACCTTTGCTTTCATTACCTAAAACGATTAAACCAGACTGTGTAACATCACGCTTTAATCGAGTTATATCACTCCCTCCTAATACTAAAGCATAAGAGTCCATGCTCTCTATAGGTAGATTCTGAGCATCACTACTCCATAGTCTGATCCTATTATGACTCCCCATAGCTGATTGTATAACCTTAGGATTATAGCAATCAACAGAATCAGGACTCGTGATGACATCAGAAATACCATACCAGTCAGCAATACGGATTATGGTTCCCATATTACCAGGATCTTGAACCTGATCAGTATACAGCGTCCATTGATCCTTTAGTGTCTCAGCTTTGACCTCAGCTTGATTGCCTTTATCAGCTACTATTAAGGCCATATTGGCTTTTTGTAAGGTAGAAATAGACTGTAGTCCTTTATCATCCGTGATAATGACTTTATCCAAGGAGGATGAAATATTAAAATCGCTCTTATCAAGCCATTCTTGGGTGCATACGATATGATCTATTTCATATTTAGAGCTTTGTATAAACTCTGCACATATTTTAGGTCCTTCAGCTATGAATTTATTATACTTTTGTCTGTACTTATTTAGATGGAGAGACCTTATATATTTTCGCAGCTTATTAGTTAGTATCATTTGAAGCATCACTTAAATAACATTAGTATTACTTACAGGGCTTTAGTCTATTGTGTAGTACTATGTGTATTACTGCCTGCATGTAATAGTACAAAATTCCTTCAAGATGATGAAGTCCTACTTACTAAAGCTAATATTACATTAGTGGACCCTGTTAAAAATGGCTTATCAGCGAAGCAGGTAACTACCCTAAAGGAGGAAATGATACAATTCTACTACATCAAACCCAATACGAATACGTGGTATGGTGTCCCAAGGGAATATCTCTATTACAAAAAATACAATAGATCTGATTCTTTAGGTAGAGAAAAACTCAAAGACAATAAAAGGATAGAAGAACCTGCAATACTCGATGCAGAACTTATTGAGAAAACTGCCATCGATATGCAGAATTTCTTAAAGAATAAACAAGGCTTTTATAATGCTAACGTAGAAAGCCAATTAGACATCAATAAGAATAAAGCTACTGTAGAATATATTATAAATACTGGCGTACAATATCAAGTTAAGAAGATAGAATATATCTCTAAGGACAGTTCATTAATCAATATAGTAGATCAGATATCCGAAGGATCATTAATTAATATTGATGACCCCATAGATGCACTCGACTTTAGCTTAGAGAAACAGAGAATCGTAACAGAACTTCAGAATAGAGGTTATGCTAATTTTAATCTCAACTATATAGGCATAGAAGGTGATAGTACATCACATACTAACGGTGTTGATATACGGTTTAATATATTACCACCAGCAGACAGCATATCTCATACAAAATTTAGGATAGGAGAAATTCAGATATTCACTGATTATCACCAATTCCAAAATATAGATAGCATATACAGTGAGGTACGTCACAGCAAAGAATTCTTTAGGCAGTCGAAAAAATTCTTAGTTAAACCATCAGTAATAAATAATAAAATATTCTTAAAGAAACATGGCGTCTATAATGCTGACGAATACTACAAAACCATCAGAAAGTTATATACACTCAATACTTATAGATTTGCCAAACTCACATCTAATATTGCTAATAAATCAGATACTATAATCGACTACAGAATTTTCCTTACACCACAGAGAAGTCGGTGGGTATTGGATTTAAATTCAGAATTATTTTATTCCAATATTAGTAGAGTTGATCGAAACCTTATCGGTATTGCAGCGGGTACGAGTCTCGAGAATAGAAATACTTTTAGGGGTTCAGAAACTTATACACTTGGATTAGAGTCTGGAGTAGAGCTCAATGTCAACCCGAACTCTATACAGCGTATCGTGACAACATTTACCTTAGGTATCAACAATAATTTAGATATACCAAGAATGACTAAGACCTTCAATGTCATCCCGGCATTGAATAAGGTAGGAATTATTTCTGATAAAGTCATAAACAAGCTTAATGAAGAAGGCTCTACACAAATTAATGCTGGATATAATTACATCGATATATACAACTTCTACAGAATTAGTTCTCTAAATGCTACCTATGGCTATGACTTCAAGCTTGATAATAAAAATAGAGTTGTATTCAATCAGGTAGGACTGAATATTACTTTTAATAATCCATTAGACAGCTTTCAAACAGTCCTCGATACTGTCCCATTATTACGACAAAGCTTTCAAAGTACTTTCTTCTCGGGACTATTTTTTAGAGATATATCATATTATTATCAGACAGAGAAGCCTGCTAATTATATAAACTATGCCTTTATTTCAAACTTAGAAATATCAGGATTAGAAATATTCTTAGCTAACAAAACTTACAATGCCATTTCTAATTCTAATGATATATGGCGACTCAATAATGGAAGAGATTTTTCCAAATTTATAAAATTGGATATTGATAATCGCTGGTACAAGAGCCTGAAACGGAACTCACAGATAGCGTGGCGAATAAGGACAGGGATAGGTGTGCCGTATGGTGAACAAAATGTCGTCTCATGGCTTAAGCAATTTTCAGTAGGTGGCCCTAATAGTCTTAGGGCATGGCGACCTATGGAACTCGGTCCTGGTCGATATATTGCACCTGGTAATAATGTCCAAAACTTTTTTCAACGTGGGGATATCTTAATTGAATTTGGAGCAGAATATCGCTTTGATGTATTCTGGTTACTGGAGGGAGCTTTATTCTTTGATGGGGGTAACATATGGACGCTTAAGGAAGATGCAAGTAGACCAGGCGCTAAATTTAGTAGCGAATTTTTAGATCAGATTGCATTAGGTTATGGATATGGACTGCGCTTTGACTTCACTTACTTTTTGATAAGATTTGATTTTGGATTTAAACTAAAAAATCCTTCCAGACGAGGACCTCAGAACGACTTATGGGTCCCACTAAGAGGTCAAAGATGGTATGGAAACCTCAACGTCGCCGTTAACTATCCATTCTAATTAGATAAACAAGAAAACCTTAATTATTTAAACATCTCTCTCCTACCATATAAAGAACATATGGGGCATACCACAGGATCATGTCTCTGAGCAGGACAATACTCTCGTCCGAAAAATATAATCTGTAGATGTAGCTTATTCCACTTATCCTCAGGGAATAATCTCTTTAGATCTTTTTCAGTTTTATCTACATTCTTACCAGTGCTTAATTTCCACCTGTAGGCTAACCTATGTATATGTGTGTCTACTGGAAACGCTGGCACTCCAAATGCCTGGGCCATGACTACAGAAGCTGTCTTATGACCTACACCCGGCAAGGACTCAAGGGCAGCAAAATCTGCTGGTACCTCACTATTGTAATTATTGATAAGAATATGTGACAGATTGTAAATGGCTTTTGACTTCCGTGGACTTAATCCGCAAGGACGTATAATTGCTCTGATATCATCAGGACTCATCTTAATCATATCATGAGGATTATCGGCTTTAGCAAATAGGTATGGCGTTATCTCATTGACCTTCTTGTCTGTACACTGAGCTGATAGTAATACTGCAATAAGCAGTGTGTATGAATCTGTATGAGTCAATGGCACAGGTACTTCAGGATAGTGAGACTCTAAGATTTCCATGATATGCTGTACCTTCTCCTGCTTACTCATAATTACGATATTTGACTTAGGAATGTCATAGTATCTACTCCATCTGCATAGTCTCCGAGAGCAGGCTTTTGTGCTTGACCAAACTTGAAGTGGCTGAAATCTAATACAGGCTCAGATGATACCACACATTGCAATTTATCTTTCACAATAGATAGTTTTGATTCCAAGTCGTTCTTATCTTCATAGTACTCATAATGCAGACATGCTATCCTCGAAGAAATGTCGGCACTCTCCCTCATTATCATAAAATCATTGGTCAGAAATTTATCTTTGTTCATGAGATATAGAGCATAAGAATAGTCGTAATTATTCTTGTACTTATTATGATGAATAATATCTCTATGAGATTCTATTGTCTTAAATATAAGGTCGGTAGACACGCCTTTTTCAAGATATATCTTAGAAACATTACGACAACCCAAACCAAAATAATCAAAGATATCATGTTGAAGTTCACTGAGATCATTCTGCGTATCATCTGCAGTTATGACGGCAACACCATTACGATTACGTCTGATTATATGAGGAACGTGATTGAAGTATTTTTCAAAAATATTAGCAGAACTATCGCTACCAGTGGCAATCACAGCATCATAATCTTCTAATCGATCTATAATCTTAAATGTTGATTGCAACTCAGGATAGATACCTATTAATAGATGTATGATATAAGTAGGTAGAAGCTTATCCTTATCGGATAATTTCATCATGACTGAGTGTCCGCTTAAGAATACAGACAGGATATCATGAAATCCCACCAAAGGAATATTACCTGCAAGAATAAGCCCTACGCTTTTATTTGTTTGTTCCTTAGGGATGTCATAGTTACTTAGCCATTCATATAATTTATCTCTATCCAAAAAACAATCTTTGATCGCATTCATTGACTGCTCTATACTACTGACAGTAAACCAAGGATTCTCAGCTACAGCTTTCCTGTAGAGTTCTTTATTAGATTCGTTATTTATACTTTGACCAAGTCTTACAAGAGCTTCTATTCTTTCTTCTAAGATCATAGCTGTCTTGATTTTTGGTGAGTAACATAATGTCTCCACTTCTCTAAGACAGCCTGCATATCATCTGGCAACTCTGAATCAAAATTCATATACTCGCCAGTAGTCGGATGAATAAAGCCTAATGACTTAGCATGTAATCCATGTCTGGGCATTAACTTAAATGTATTCTCAACAAAGGTTTTGTACTTTGAAAAGACTGTACCTTTTACAACTCTATCACCTCCATACATTGTATCATTGAACAATGGGTGATTGCGATGAGCTAAGTGCACACGTATCTGGTGAGTACGCCCTGTCTCCAATTTGCACTCCACCAGACTGACATAATACATGGGATCTATAACTTCATAATGAGTGACAGCATTTCTACCTTCATCTCTATCAGGAAATACAGTCATCTTAATTCTATCTGTAGGATGTCGACCTATATATTCATCTATAGTATCCGCTTCGGGCTCAGGTTGCCCCCAGACTATAGCATGATAGACTCTATCAATGGTATGATCATGGAACTGCTTCGATAGATGTGTCATAGCATGTTCATTCTTTGCTATGACAAGTAGACCAGAGGTATTCTTATCTATACGGTGGACTAATCCAGGTCTATCAGGTGTATTCCCTTCCATCACAGGTAGATTCTTCTTGTCCATATAATGAATAAGACCATTAACAAGAGTTCCTGACCAATTACCCACTCCAGGATGAACTACCAATCCTGCTGGCTTATGGACGATCATGATATCATCATCTTCGAATCTTATGTCTAATGGTATGTCCTCACCCTCAATGGTAGTACGCTCACGTGGCTCCTCTGGCAGATTGATAACTATGACATCAGAAGGCCTAACTTTATAATTGCTCTTGACGGGCTTATCATTGACTAACACAAAGCCATTTTTGATGGCATTCTGAAGCCTATTACGTGATATCTTTTCTAATTTATTATCTATAAGATACTTATCTAATCTGACACTTGTCTGCTTAGGATCCACATTGAATCTGTAATGCTCGTATACATCATTATTCTGAGTCTCTACTATATCACTATTTTCATCTTTCATAATCCTACGTTATATTTTTACCCAGATTAATCTGCTTAATTTATATTGAAATAGAAATCCCAAACTGAAGTTTTAAGTAATTAGTCTGAGAGGTTTCAGAATCAAAACTATCTATAGGAAATCCACCTATATCCTCTCCTTCTACAAAGTAGGTTACTGATGTGCCTCCAAAATAATTGGCTTGTGCAGTTAAGAAAACTTGGCCCGTTACATGTAACATAAATCCTGCTCCGATACCGTAGGCCACTCCCGTATCAAAATCATTAAATCGGACATCATTTGCGATATTGACATCAAAAAAACTTGTTGTCGTCTGGGTATAAAAAAACTGAGGTCCAAAAGTCACTTCTGCATAAGGTTCAATTCTCCAAAAATATATATCAGGAAAGTGTCTGAACATCGCAAATAAACCGACAAAATTAGAGGCGGTATTTATTTCTGAATCGAAGAAAATTTCAGAGTCTTGATCTATCTGAGATAGGTTAAGCTGAAAACCAATAAAATCTAATTTTTCTTTATTCAATTGTAAAAGATATCCAAGCTTAGCATTCCATAGATTTTTATTGACATTACTTTTAAATGACTGTATCGGAAAAATCCGATCGACTGAAAACTCTACAAATCTTAACTTTTGTAATTCCTCATCTGTAGATTCAGATACTATTTCTGACTGATTCTGACCAAAACTAATAGTTGCTGAGGCCAAAAATAAAATCAGAAATGTCTTGAATCTTGACTTACGTATAAATAAATTCGATATCATCTTTAGAACACATTTATATAAATGCAAAGGTAACTATATTGCATTACTAAATACGGTTAAGTCACAATGGATAAAAAAACAAAAATGCGTTTCTCTACAATATGTGCAAGAGAGAATCATAATATCGGAAATGGAAGCCCACATATACTGCCATTACACGCTTCTTCGGCTTTTTCTTACAATAATATAGATGCTTCTATTGAGGTATTCTCTGGCCAAAAAGATGGTTTCGTTTATTCCAGATATGGGAATCCTACTGTAGAATCTGTACAAGATAAACTGGCAGCATTAGAGACTATCGATTTAGACCAAGATGGATTTTGTGTACTGACTGCTTCAGGTATGGCCGCAATATCAACATTAGCTTCCAGTCAATTACAGTCAGGAGACGCATTGCTTACAACAACAGAGTTATATGGGGGAACGTCTGAGATATTCTCTAAAATCTTGAGCAAAAGCGGAGTTGAAATAATTTATGTTGATTTCAAAAATGAATCAGCCATTACAGACGCTATCGATAACAACCCCAATATTAAGTTACTCTATTTCGAGACACCTACTAACCCTACCCTTTCTTGTGCCGACATCAGCATGATTGTAGATAAAGCTAAAGACAAAGGAATATCAACAGCTATAGACAATACGTTTGCGACTTGTTATGTACAACGACCATTGTCATTAGGTGTTGATTTTGTAATCTATTCTACGACCAAATTTCTCAATGGACATGGCAATAGTATCGCAGGAGCCATAATAGGACTGTCGGAATCTCATAAGGACAATATATGGACACATATGAAGTTATTAGGTACGAACTGTAGTCCCTTTGAGGCATGGCTCGTACATAATGGTCTAAAGACACTACCGCTGAGGATGGAAAAGCATTGTCATAATGCCTTGACGCTTGCACAGCATCTTGAAAAGCACCCTAAGGTCAAAAGAGTTAATTACCCTGGACTACAAAGTTTTGCAGATCATAAAATTGCTCAAAAGCAGATGTCACAATATGGTGGTATGTTAAGTTTTGAAATAGACGGCGACATCAATGCAGCCAAGAGCTTCATGGATAACACAGAGTTGTGTAGTATTACATCAACATTAGGTAATACAGATACTTTATTATTACATCCAGCAACATCATCTCATCTCAATATAGATCCTAAGATTAGGTTATCTAATGGAATAACTGACGGTCTTATACGTGTCAGTGTTGGCATAGAGGATATTGATGATTTGATTGATGATTTTGATAAGGGACTACTTTGATTTCTGGATTGTAAAACCAAATGTACTGCCTTTGCCAAAAGTACTTCTGACGGTTATCTTTTGATTGTGAGCTTCTAATATATGCTTGACGATGGAGAGACCTAAGCCTGTTCCTTTGACCTTTTGAGACCTACTTAAGTCTGTTCTATAAAAACGATCAAAGACATGCTTCATGTCCTCTTCTTTTATACCTACGCCATTATCTGATATTTCTACCAATATAACATCTTCCATATCATAAAAACTGACCTTAGTGATACCGTCTTCGTTCTGTCGGCCATACTTTAGAGAGTTATTGATCAAGTTGACAAAGACCTGGCGTATTTTCTCCCTATCGGCATGAACTCTAAAAGTCGTATTGGCACCTGGCTTATAGACTAGCTTAATACCGCATTCCTTAGCCATTAATTCAAGATCAGAGAACACATCAGAACATAACTCTTTGATATTAAAATCACTATAATCCACAGTCGTCGTATCAGACTCTAATTCAGTAATTATCTCAAGATCATCAACGATACTCTGTAGTCTATCAGCGCCTCGTAAGGCACTCTTTAGATACTTGATATTAATCTGCTCATCATACAGGCCTCCTTCAATAAGTGTATAGAGATATCCCTGTATTGAGAACAATGGCGTTTTTAATTCATGACTGATATCTCCTACAAATTTCTTTCGGTATTCTTCCAAAGATTTTAACTGTGTCAGCTCTGCTTCTTTCGCTTGTGCCCAATCAAGGACTGTCTGATTAACATTATCAAGCACTGTTGTTCTGTCTTGAAAATCTGAGACATTACTCAAAGAATTTTTTGAGTCTGTGATAACTTTATAGATCAGTTTTATTTTTCTGAATACAAATTTTTCAAATAGATAAATTACTATGAAGTAGGTGGCCAAAAAACTAACAGCAGAATATACAAGATATCCCCAATATGGGAAAACGGGCATACCACCTAACAGGTAAAAGAAAAATAAGGATAACATATGTAAGAACCATACACAAACGGTCGTGTACCTACTTATCTGCCTTATGGTGAGGTTCTTAAACAATATGCAAACTTAATTTCGTAATAATAAAAATATAAAAGTCAAACCTTAAATTGGTACCCAACACCTTTGGTTGTTTTGATATAGTTGCTACCTATTTTTTCTCTGAGTTTTCTGACGTGTACATCTATCGTACGATCTCCTACAATCACTTCAGAGCCCCACACTTTATTCATAATCTCTTCTCGCTTAAAGACCTTGCCTGGTTTAGATATCAGTAAAGCCAATAACTCAAATTCTTTCTTAGCTAACGAGGTCATCTTTCCTTCTACAGAAATACTAAATGAATCCGGAAATATCTTCAAATCACCAAAAACAATTTCGTCAGGTTGTACCTCTTCTTGGAATGCAGGATGTCTTCTTAACAAGGCTCTTAATTTACTCTTGAGCACATTCGGCTTTGTCGGTTTAGTAATGAAGTCATCTCCTCCGGCATCCAGTGCAGATACTTGAGTAAACGATTCTGATCTCGCCGTTAAGAATACAATTATGGTATCTCTAAAGTTAGAATTACTTCTTAGTTCTGTGCAGCATTCTATCCCATCCATATTAGGCATCATGATATCAAGCAATATCAGATGAGGCTTAAACTTAGCTGCCTTCTCTAAACCTTCTACGCCGTCATGGGCTTTTTCTATAATGAACCCTTCCTTAGATAGATTATAATCTAAGAACTCTACAATATCTAAATCATCTTCTACAATGAGAATTTTTGCTTGCATGCTATACGATTAAACGAATACTTAAAACTAAAAATGAATAATATATAAAGTTCTTTTGTGATATGTTCTGTTAATTCTACATTAAGTTTTGAATATCCAATTATATATTAATTTAAATACATGATAATCAACAGATTAGTTCAATTAGCAAATTTCTTCATATTAAATCAGGGTTAGCATTATTATCTTGAAAAAAGCAAAAAACATTATTAAGATTCCACCTCCTAACCTCCGCAAGCGCAGGAAATTGTAAAGCTTGGGATAGATTGTACTATACTAAACCTTACTAATTATTCTGGAATAGAAAAAGCTTCACTTTTTTTAAAAAACTAAAGTTTTATTAATAACTAAAGTAATTCCTACTTCTGGAAGGAGATTAAAGAGGAATGAATACTGAATACCTGCAGTTATTTTTTTTCAATAGATATATTGGTACCTAATAACAGATAGTCTATTAAAATTACTTACCTATCTGTGTTGAGATTCTAAATTAAAACCAATACGTATTGCACTTTATAACAGCTTACTGATCATCGTCTATTTTTTGAATCTTATCAAATGATATAGGCTTAGATTTAGGATTAGAATCAGCGTTTAATTTTGCTTTTTTTGAAGAATTAGTCTTAGGCTGTTTATTGGGATAAGCCACTTTTTGGAATTCTTTCTCTATTGAATTGATGCTATCATTGACGATGCCATGCACCTCCGCAT
>CAZBXL010000077.1:0-17050 GCA_964495785.1 uncultured Saprospiraceae bacterium
ATGGCAATGATAATAAAACGAGAACCTATTAATTTACAAAACAAAAACACTTAATTATGAACAATGCATTAAAATGGGGCGGCCTTATGGCAGTGTGTCTTATAATCGTGGGTTTAACTCTATACCTCACTGGACTTTCTATGCCTGGTAATACTGCAGGGAGAATAATTTCATCATTACTGAGCTATATAATTTCTATAGGAGCCATCGTATTGGGCATCAAAGCTTACAAAGAATCCAATGGGGGTTACCTGACCGTAGGAAATGGAATCGTACAGGGATTACTCATCTGTCTAATTGCTGGAATAGCTATGGCCATATGGACTTATGTATATACAGGATACATAGCACCAGACGTAATGGAAGAAGCTAAAGAACAAGCTATGGCTGGTATGGCAAGCTCGGGAGGTGATGAAGAAATGGGTGCTAAAATCATGGACACTATGATGTCGCCAGGAGTAATGGCTGTGTCAACATTAGTAGCGAAATTATTTTTAGGTCTATTCGTTGGATTGATTGCTGGACTCATCATGAAGAATGAGCAACCAATCAACTCACAAACACTCTAATCCAACGATATTTAGAATACCTCTATTAGAACAATAGAGGTATTCTTATTGTAAAAATATACAAAGCATTCATCTCAAGAATATGAATCTATCTATAGTTATCCCATTACTTAATGAAGAAGAATCCCTCGGCGAATTAGTCCAGTGGATAGATCGTGTTGTAACAAAGATGGAAATCAACTATGAGATCATTTTTGTAGATGATGGAAGCACAGATAATTCATGGCAAATCATTAATGATCTGAAAGAAAGATATTCAAGTATTAAGGCTATAAAATTCCGAAGAAACTATGGTAAATCCGCAGCACTACAGGTTGCTTTTCAAAAAGCACAAGGAGATGTTGTGATCACTATGGATGCTGACTTACAAGATTCGCCAGATGAGATTCCTGAGCTCTACAGAAAAGTTATAGAAGACGGATACGATCTTGTATCAGGATGGAAACAAAAACGTCATGATCCGCTAGGAAAAACGATTCCATCTAAATTATTTAATGCAACGACTCGTAAGCTAAGTGGCATACAACTTCATGATTTTAACTGTGGTCTTAAAGCTTACAAAGGAGAACTTGTAAAGTCAATAGAGGTCTACGGTGAGATGCATCGATACATTCCCGTAATTGCCAAGGCAGCAGGATTTGCTAATATCACAGAAAAGGTTGTAACCCATCACCCCCGTAAGCATGGTGTATCAAAATTTGGATTAGAACGTGTTATGAGGGGTTATCTTGACTTAGCCTCCATTATGTTTGTAGGGAAATTCGGTAAGAGACCGATGCACTTTTTTGGTAGTATGGGGACAGTACTTGGTTTTATAGGCACTGTAATGTTAGGATATCTGACTTTCGTCAAAATCTTCATGGGAGAAGGCGGTATTGCTAATAGACCTTTATTTTATTTAGGAATGTTATTGGTTATAGTTGGAGTCCAATTATTTATTGCAGGATTCCTGGCAGAAATGATTTCAAGAGTCAGCCCTAACCGTAACGAATACGCGGTAGAAGCAGAGATATAGTAATTATGAAAAAAGCCATATTCATAGGACCAGCTTATCCATACAGAGGTGGTATAGCCGCTTTCAACGAAAATCTCGCAAGTATTTTTCAGTCTAACGATTGGACGTGTAATATAATTACGTTCACGCAGCAGTATCCTAATTTTCTATTTCCTGGTAAGACGCAACTAACAACAGATGATGCTCCTCCTAACCTGACTATAACTCGAGCCATCTATAGTACGAATCCCCTCAACTGGCTTAAGATATCCAAGAAGATTGTAGCAGAAAAACCAGACATCGTTATCACTCAGTATTGGATGCCATTTATGGCGCCTGCATTCGGTACAATCCTGAGAGGTATAAAAAAAGGACTGCCAAATACGAAGTGTATTACGATTGTACATAATTTTAAACCACATGAAAGCAGAATAGGAGATCAACAACTCAATAAGTTCTTAGTCAAAAGAACTGATAATTTAGTGTGCTTATCAGAAAGCGTCTCAGAAGAAGTACGACAAAGTACTGAAGAGAAATCTGTTCATACATTGTTCCACCCCATCTATGATCACTATGGAGAAAAGATAGATCAACAGAAGGCTATTTTAGAACTCGGATTAGATCCCGCCTATAAGTACATTTTGTTTTTTGGACTGATAAGACAATACAAAGGATTAGACTTATTGATAGCAGCTCTTAATGACATAAAGGATAAGGATAACGTCAAACTGATAATCGCAGGTGAGTTCTATCAAGATGAAAAATTGTATGATGATATTATCACCAAGTACGACTTGGAAGATAAGATTATCAAGATCAATAAGTACATACCTAACGACGACGTACCAAAGTACTTCTGTGCCTCTGATCTCATTGTACTACCCTACAAAACTGCAACTCAATCAGGCGTGGTGCCCATAGCGTTACACTTTAATAAAAATATCGTAGTGACCAATGTCGGAAGTCTATCGCCCCTGATTACTAAGCATAATATAGGTTATATAGCTGAATCAAATCCATCATCAATAGCAGAACAAATAAACAAGTACTTTGACGACCCATCTTTACTCAGTAATGATTTTAGTGAGATCAAAAGAGAGTTATCATGGCAGAGCTTTTTTGATACCTTTACAAGAGAATTGTCACTGTGAGTATCAAAAAAAGCATAGAACAACATCTTGACTGCATTCAATCTATCCTACAATCAGAGGATCTGATAATGTCGATACAGTCATCCATCGATATGATTACGGATGCCTACAGTCAAGGTAGAAAAGTTTTGTTTTGTGGCAATGGGGGCAGCGCTGCAGACTCTGAGCACCTCGCAGCAGAACTAAGTGGCAGATTCAAACTTAATAGGAAACCTCTTAATGCAGACGCCTTACATAATAGCGGTAGTGCAGTTACAGCCATATCTAATGATTATTCTTACGATGAAGTCTATGCACGACTCCTCGAGGCTAAAGCTCAAGAAGGCGATATATTGATTGCGATATCTACAAGTGGACAATCTCAGAATGTCATCAATGCGATTACAAAAGCCAAAAATCTGAAACTCAAAATAGTCACAATTTCTGGACATACAGAGATAGGATATCATGAGCAATCGGATATCAAAATTATTATACCTTCTACCGATACTGCTCGTATACAAGAAGCCTATATGCTCATAGGACATATAATATGTGAGCAAGTAGAAAAAAAACTATTTGCTTAATGACAAATGATTTTCTAAAATCTTATGATGGTACACATCTAAGAACAAGAACATGGCTCACTCAAGAGAAAGTGATAGGCAACATTATTTTCTGTCATGGTCTATTTGAGTATGCAGGTCGCTATGATTACGAGGCAAGATTTTTTAATGAAGCGGGTTACAATTTTTACTCATTTGATCAGAGAACTCATGGAGAGTCAGATGGTAAAAGAAGGTCTTACATACAGTCCTTTGATCCCTATGTGGAGGATTACAAATTTGTGATTAATCATCTAAGTCAAAATTTTGACAAGCCTTTTTTTCTATTCTCGCATAGCATGGGTTGTACAGTGATGCTATCCCTTCTCGTAAAAGAGAAGTTTGTCTCGCCATTATTTAAAGGCGTCATCATGTCAGGACCTTTTATTAAATCTGTTGATGACATGTCCCCTATCCTACAAAAATTTGCAGGAATTATAGGTCGATTATTTCCTGCAGTAAGAACCATCAAAGCTCGACCTAACTCTATATCTCGAGACCCCGAAGAAGTCAGAAAATATATCAATGATCCACTTGTCTATACCGATGGTATATATGCAGTTACAGGTTATCAAATGTTGAATCATTCTAAATGGCTGCAGACACAGTTATCAAAATTTGATTATCCGTTTCTTATTATGCATGGTACAGATGATACTCTTGCAGATATTAATGGAAGCAGACGCCTCTATGATGAAAGTCCTTCTTCTGATAAAACTTTCACACCACTCCAAGACCATAAGCATGAGATCACCAGAGAACTCGAACGCAATAAAGTACTCCAAGCGATGGTAGACTGGGCAAATGATAGGCTGTGAGCATAACACTCATTACGTATAATTTAGTTAGCCCTCAACAACTAAATATCAAACCTTACCCAGAGCATCCCCTACACTTATAATTCCTGGATGAGTGCAAATAGCATTAGCTCCAAATAATATCTTATTCTCATCTCTGCGATAAGTCGCTAATGTTTTAGTAGGCTCTTGACCAGCTATTCCAGTGGCTTGATCTATAGTGACCACAACACACCGGGCACAGGGTTTGATGATTTGTAATGTGGAAGAGCCTACACTGATACTATTCCATTGGTCTTCTTCGTGTGCTATTTCTGATGATACTATGACGTTAGCTCTGAACCGATTAGCAGATATCGGCGTTTGTAATTTTGCATTAAGATGACGCATACTCTCTTCGCCCAGAATCAAATATGGATATCCATCAGCGAGACTTAGATCAGTATTAAATGGTGGTACTGTAAGACGCTTAGGTCGATGAGAAATATCCGTCATTCTGATTAAAGTGGCATTCATAGACAGATGATCTGAAAACCACTCACTTATAAGAGGGTCTACCTCATTGGCTTTAAGTTCACTACTCCACACACTCACTTTTACAATATTATCTGACTGACCTTCTATTGGAATGGATATCGAATCATTCTTATGAGTAACAGTGATCGCCTCATTATCAATACGACATGTATAAGTCGCTAAGTTATGATGTTCTCTTTGAGTTATAAATTTGCCATTCTCATCTACGAGCATCCATCTCCTATCATGTTGTAGACCTTCTGTCTCAGCATGAGCTTTTTCTAACTTAATCCCTCCCAGAGATTTTATTGGATATATCCATAACTCCTTGACGATATGTTGCATGATTTTACTGTTTGAATTTATTGACAATTTTATGTCCTCTATTTTTAAACCCCGAAGATCCGTATGGCAAATGTTCCTCTATCTCAGCTACCAATTCTGGCCTCAGATCTGGATATTTATCTGCGACTCTTTCCATCACGGTCATAGAGAAGCATCTAATGGCTATTGGATTTTTAGTATCAGCCAGAAAAGAAAAGCACTTCTCATATAATTCTCCTTCTATAGTCTCTGGTATGGCTATGTCTGCATATATTCTTAAGATGTTTCTGACCTGAGCATCATGAGTCGGATGGCTCAGCTTATCGACCAACTGCTCATGATACGGTCCTATGCAATCAGGAAACTTACGTCCCAGTACACCCAGTGCCCATGCAGCCCTTTGATTATATCTCCAATGCCATTTATCATTTAAAAATAAATCCATGAAGGCTTTCCATTTCAACTTATCGTCTGAGACGAAGGCCACAATTTTATTACGGTGATCTACCCTCTGCTGAGAGTCTAACATCGTCTTCAATTCATCGATAAATTTCATATTTAAACAAATTAAAAAAACTTATATATATTTTTTACTCAAAGTTATATATATAAGATTAATAACAATATCTTCGCAGTCCATCCCATCTTTATATTTTTTCGCATTTATTCACGTAGACACATTATTCTTTAGGGCATTTAATGAGAGAAATAAAAAGATACATGGTCACTGCAGCGTTACCATATGCTAATGGACCATTGCACATAGGTCATCTTGCGGGAGCATATTTATCCTCAGATGTATATGCAAGATTCCTTAGATTAAGTGGCAAGGATGTCCTATTCATATGCGGTTCTGATGAACATGGAGCTGCCATCACAACTAAGGCTATAAAAGAAAAGACAACTCCCCAAGCTATCGTGGATAAATACCATGAGCTTTTTAAGAGTACTTTTGAAAGGATGGGTGTCTCATTTGATATGTATCATAGAACTTCTGACCCTTTGCACCATGAGACGTCGCAGGAGTTTTTTAGAAAACTCAATGATAAAGGAGAGTTTATCAAAAAAGAATCTGAGCAATACTTTGACCCTGAAGCTGGACAATTTTTAGCAGACAGATACATAAAGGGTACTTGTCCTAAGTGCCAGCATCCAGATGCCTATGGAGATCAATGTGAAAACTGTGGCTCTTCACTCAGCCCTACAGAATTAATTGATCCCCAAAGTACCTTAAGTGGTGCTGAACCAGAACTAAGAAATACAACTCACTGGTACCTATCGCTCGATAAAAGCGAGCAATGGCTCAAAGAGTGGATTAATGACGGGACTGTAGATAATGAAAAACTTCACTATTCAGAAGATTGGAAGAATCATGTTATCGGTCAGTGTAACTCATGGCTTGAGGGAGGTCTACAGCCACGATCTATGACTCGAGATCTCTCATGGGGAGTAGATGTACCACAAGAACTTGATGGCGCTGAAGGCAAAAAACTCTATGTATGGCTGGATGCACCTATAGGATACATATCCGCGACCAAACAATGGGCTCAAGATAATGGCAAAGACTGGGAGCCATACTGGAAAGGTGATGATACTGCTCTTGTACATTTTATAGGAAAGGATAACATTGTTTTTCACTGTATCATATTCCCAGCTATACTTAAAGCTCACGGTGACTACACACTACCCATTAATGTGCCAGCTAATCAGTTTATGAATCTGGAAGGAGATAAGATTTCTACCTCACGTAACTGGGCTGTTTGGGTGCATGAGTATCTTGAAGACTTTCCAGGTCAAGAAGATGTCCTAAGGTATGTCATGATCAAGAACATGCCAGAATCTAAAGACAGCGAATTTACGTGGAAAGGGTTCCAAGAAGCCAATAATAATGAACTTGTCAATAACCTTGCAAATTTTGTCAACAGAGTCATTGTACTACTCAACAAATACTATGATGGAGTCATTCCAGAATTTGATCAAGACTTAGATATTCTTGGTTGTGATGACGAAGAAGAAATTAGTTTTCACGATAGTGAGATGTTGAGATTGTTTGATAATGTAGATGCATTAAGTTCGAATCTGAGAAAATATGAATTCAGAAGTGCACTTACTAATCTGATGCAGATATCATCTAATGGTAATCAAATACTCCAGTTCAATGAGCCATGGAAAACCATAAAAGAAAATCCTGAGCAAGTTAAAGTTGTCATGAACCTAATGGCACAATACGTCAGAGTCATAAGTATCTGTATCAAGCCCTTCATGCCATTTACATCCGACAAACTTTGTGCATTATTAAACAAAGATAATCTGACTGATAGTGGTGAATTATTAGAACTGTCTAATATGCTGGCAGAAGGGGAAGAACTCCCTATAGCGACTGGTCATAAAGTGTCTAAACCCGAACATCTGTTTACTCGTATAGATGATGACATTATTCAGGCTCAGATAGATAAGTTACATGCAAGTAAGAAAGCCTCTGCGACGCCTATTGCTGCACCACAAAATGGTGATATAAAAGAGACCATAGCTTTTGATGACTTTGTCAAAATAGACTTGAGAGCAGCAACAATAGTAGAAGCTCAGAAAGTAAAAAAAGCAGACAAACTACTTCAACTCACAGTTGATCTTGGTTATGAAAAAAGGACTGTTGTCTCGGGTATAGCTCAGCATTTTTCCCCAGATGATATCATCGGTACCAAAGTCACTTTATTATCTAATCTGGCACCAAGAAAAATACGTGGTGTAGAATCTAAGGGTATGATTCTAATGGCTGAAAATGAAGATGGTGCTCTCAACTTTGTAACGCCTGCTAAGTCTACGCAGAACGGAAGTAAAATATCCTAATAGACAATGAAGCTCTGTGGTATGGCGTTTTTACAAAACAATAAGACCACCTTATCTATGAGACTCAGAGAGCTGATTATTCTTCTGCTTCTATGCACCTGCTTCACTCCTGGATATACTCAATTATCTGATAGTGCTACAATATCCGTACTTACCGTAAGGCAAGGAGAAAGTGCAGATAACGTATTTGGTCATACTGCTGTATGGGTCGTAGATCCAGTCACTAAGAAAAGTGAGATATATAACTTCGGCATATTTGATTTTGACGAACCAGGTTTCGTGATGAAGTTCCTTAGAGGCAAGCTCTTATATAACTTAGGTATCAATACTAAGAAAGGCTTTTTTAATACTTACATAAGGCAACGCCGTAGTATACTGGAGCAAAAATTGAACTTAGATCAAGATGAAAAAAATAAAATATACCTCAGCTTAAGAGAAAATTATAAACCTGAAAACAGACGTTATCTCTATGATTTTTTCTTTGATAATTGTTCTACGAGGCCACGCGATCTCCTCTATAAGAACATAGCTGATTTGAAAGAAACAAAAACTGAAATTCCATTTAAGACATTTCGTGATTTGATAGATGAAAACGTCCAAGCAAGTCCATGGATGGATTTTGGTATAGACTTGATTATCGGTAAGAAAGCAGATAAGATCGCCAGTGTTCAGGATCAGATGTTTCTTCCAGAATACTTTTATAAAAAACTAAATAATCTCAATAACGGGGATATCCCATTAGTCCGTTCTGCAGAAATTATATTGGACTATGAAGATGAAGCAGCAGCCCGTAAGGTAAGATCTTGGTTCTCACCTACTCTATTGTTTGGACTACTCTTATTTATAGAAGTATTTCTATTTGTAAAGTACAGAAATAAAAACCTTGGGACATGGATCAATATCTATGATAAACTTTGGATTACATTAACCAGTATCTCTTCTCTCATAATTCTCTTCATGTGGTTTGGCACAGATCATATTGCGACTAAGGATAACTTCAATATACTTTGGCTCAATCCGATCTTCTTTTTATTAATTGTAGGAAAGATGAGATGGGCAATAATCCTCATGGCATTCTTCCTTGTTATAGCGCTTATCGTAGGCGTGACCGTACAGCAATTTCATATCGCAAGCATACTTATCATTTGTATATTATTGCTTAAGCTCATTAGGCGATTAGCTGCTTATTAGGTATACTCTTTTTAGAGGTATATCATTCCTAATATAAAAATCACTACCAGACCGATAATGAAGATGCCGATAGATATGTAGAGCATATGCTGTCTGGACCTGATCGCTTTACCTATGGAATATATGTCATCGATCATTCTATCGTAGAGTCCCTCGCCACTGTCCAAGACGGCGATCATTTCCTCACGATATTTCTCTTTTGATATCTTGGTAAAAGAACCTGCATAAAGTAATGAGTTTCTATCCTTGTAACGATGAGGACGAATCGCAATTAATGCAAACACCATCGAAAACAGAGCAAAGTTAATCGTTACTCTTGTAATCAACTCCATAGAACTTTTAAGCTCATCAGGGGTCAGATACATAGCTCCCAATACGATTGATATAAGGATAGAATTGATCGTCAGAATTATACTTGCTTTTCTGTCTATTGTTTCTAACAAGGTGTAGTGATTCTTGATCACTGTCCTGAAGAGTGTTTGTATACCTCGCTTATCACGCTTTGACATCTATTGAGTTATGCAGTTATTATAGAATAAGAACGATTAAAGATAAAATATAACTATCGGTTAAAAGGCACCAATATATCTATTAATAAATATATAACTTAAGGTGCTCCGTATTCCTCCCACTTTAATCTCCCTCCAGAGTGAGAAATTGACTTAAATCGTTATTAGAACATTCGTTTTCTGAAAAAATGTGGCTTTGGTTTCAGAACAGTTAGTTAGGTTTAATACTATATAATCTATCCCAAGTAATACGATTTCCTACGTTGTTGGAGGTTAGGATATGGAATCTCAAAAATGTTCAGCTTATTGCTAAACTGGATTTTGTACTACTTCTTAAACCTGACATAACTTTACATTTAGTGTAAACGTATTTCAGGACAAGGCATCAAGTAATTTAAAAAGATATAATGATGATCTATTCGGCTATTTAAAACTAATAAGTATTATCGAGACTTTTTCAGTTCTTTCCATAATGCCAGCTGCCCACGATCTTTGTAGAATTTTCGCTTGCTTAATCTTAATTTGAAATTTGGTTTGGGCTTATCATGATTTGCATACTCCAGATGCATTTTCATTCTACGGCGAGGATAACCTTCGTTCTCAGGGATAGCTGATAAGTCTCTCTCCTTGAGATTATACAATGGTAACGACAACCAGATATTAGGATGGTCTCTATGATAAAATCCCTCTACAAAACCTTCAAAAGCATTAGATTGCAATTCCATGAGAGGAATATGAAGCGTATCATTTCTGAATCTCAAATGATTACTGATAGATGCAAATTTTACATTATTAAACCGATGAGGATGTAGCACTTTCTTACCTATTTGTTTCATCCAAGGCGCTTCATCTATTATAAGACCATTGATTTCAAATTTGACATCTCCACTCATGGCGGTATCGGATACTTCATTAATCATTCTATAATATCGAGAGATATCGGCATTAAGATCTATAGATCCAGATATATACTTAAATGGAGTTACATCTCTTTGTGTCAATGATTCAACATCGGCCAACAAATACTCTATGTCTATGTGCTTCGCATCTAAACTTACATGAGATTGATCTATATCATCTGAGATATGAATTTCAGAATCTAAGGCGATGACGGCATCCCGATAATCAAAATGAGTTCCTGTAATATAGAAGATAGAATCTACAAGCGATAGGTCAGAATTAAAGTTATAAATAGACAAATTATCTGAATATTCTATTGTATCAAAACGTACACTTATGTCTGGTGAAAAACTAAAAATCAAGTCACAGATCTCGCTGGTAGAAGTCCTTGTAGAGGCATTACTATTATCTTGGATAGGGACTAAAACTTTACTTGTATCAATATTAAAAATTTCAATAAAATTCTTCCAAGTTATACGGGGCGAGTATATATTACTCGTTGTATGGACTTGCTGACCAGTATCTTCAATTATTAACTCCGATACATTCTGCACTGTTCCATCAAATTTTATCTTTTGATTAAGTGAGTCAGACTCCATTAAGAAGTTATAAATTGCATCATTCTCCTCGACTATGAGATCAATGTGAGTCAATGGAAATGTCACCGACAATGGATCAAAAAGCACATAACTACTGTCAATAGTTAGTGAGATATCTCCATCTGAAATAACCTGCTCGAGAGAAAAAACTTGACCAGTATAATTGATATCAAGCTCAAAATCTCCTTCATTAAAAAAGAACTGATCATTATCCAAATAGCTATTAAAGACAAGAGGATTTCCTCTAATCTTAATAGTGCTTACAAGTTCTTTCATGAGCTTATTCTCTATTGTGTCAAAACTATCAATATGCTTAAAATTAATATGGGCATACTCTATACGTCTCTTTGTACTATTGAACACAATATCTCCAGACAGACTCTTGTCTATGATCCCAGTAGAGTCATTAATTATTCCATTGAGTCGCATCTTAATATCAAAATCTTTAGGCAAGAAATTAAGATTACGTAGGGCCTCAACTTTAAAGAAATCAAAAGATGGTAAAAGCTGAGATAAGTTAATATCTTTTGCATTACAATTTATTTCAAATGGCGTCAGTTCATCTGAAGAAATATCAATTTTACAATTAAAATCAACGTGTCCTTCCTTCAAGTTAAATGAAGCAGAATCGATGACTAATATATCTTCCGTAGGAAAATGCATGTGTGCTGCAATGTCTTCTATCGACGTAAAATCATAGTATCCTGAAGTATCAATTCTTAGATTAATATTAGGCTGAAAATGAGTCTGAAATCCCCTCAGCGTTTTTTTCATAGCTTGGCGTTTTTCAAGCTCTGATTTATTTACATTATTATTATTTCCTTCACCGAGAATATGGATAAAATCCTCCCAACTTAATCGCCTGGCTTTTAGATTGACGTTTGTGACTGACTGCGTATTCTCTAAATCATAAAGAAGTCCCATGAGATTTGTCACTGATCCATTCAGATTCAAATCAAACTCTTCATCTGCAGTCAATCCTACAACATTAAAATGAGCTTCTCCAGCTTCTTTTTCTAACTGAAAAGATTGTAGTGGCAGTACCACCTGTGAAGGCAAATACTGAACATCACAGTCTATAATCTCAAGATTGAGATCACTACGTGTAATCATATTCTGTACATTATTGAATCGACCCTCAAGCGCAGCATCTATATTGAAAGTCCCTCCGCTGAATAAGAACTTATCATTATTGAGTTGCGTGCTTATGAGGTCAGTAGGGCCACTGATTTGGGCATCAGAGACAATTGTTGCTGGATGCCCCTTACCAGCTAAAATAACGGCTCGATCTAAGCGTATATCAGCACCGTTAGACAGCGTGTTCGCATTATCAATATCAAACCTTATATAGCCTTTATCTTTTATTATCTTACTGAAAGACGCATCATAGTATTTATCATTAACAAAGTGTCCAGATACTTTCGTATTGTAGAAAATTTGATTTCGTATATAGACATCGTTACCCTTAAGCACATAATTTATATCAACTCGTAAGGGATGAGAGGGCATAATAGTCAATGTAGCATTAGCCTCGAATCGACCATTTATTCTATATGGAATTAACGTCGTCTGCAACGAGGGCGTCAGTAGTTTTTTTATGCTTTCAAATTCTGTGCTCTTATTTACAAATTTGAGATAAGAATACTTTTCTTTATTATTAAAAAACTCAGCAGTCGTTATGATATTTTGATCATTGACTTTGAGCTCAGTCTTATCTATATGTATCCCATCTGTATCAATCAGTATATCAAGAGGACCACTGATATCCGCATCTTTAAAAAAAGAACCATTGTCTTCATTTAAGGTAAAATCTAAAACCTTCAAATCCAAAGTTGATTTAATATTGATGCGGTCACTGCCTTCATTATAGACAGCAGCTGTCCCATGCCTTGCTGATGTGACTATGGATTGATGCTTATCATCTGTGACGTAAGAAAGTAACATATTATTGAGCCTGACATTTAAAGAATCAGTATCTACAGACCATATACCTTGATCACTATGATCACTTGGAAATCTGGATGAACTAATAAAATCACTGAAATTAAACCGACCTAAAGAATCACGATGAATGAAAATACTACCCGAGTCTAATTGAATATCTTTCACGATCACTCGCTTATCTTGCCATGCAGAATTTTTAATATCAATGGATACTTGATCGATATCTACTACGTAATTCTCATTGTCAGAATCAGAACCATCTATGACTTTAAGATTATGAAAGCTAAATTGTGCTTCAGGATAATGGGAGAAAATATCTGTATCTACCCTATCAAACTCAATACGCATGTCTCCCATACCAGGATAACCAGATATAACCTTGGTCAGATTCGATTGAAAATAAATACAATAGCTCAAGATAAATAGCAAGGCTACAACAATCAGAATGACAATCGCATAGAAAATAAAATCTACTAATCTCTTAAGCACTTTACGCATAGAATATTTGGTGTCTCTGCGGCCTGGAAGCCTACCTTACAAAGATAGTTATTGCAACGTTACCATCTACCAAAAAATATCATTCGTATATTTAATAAAAATAAACGACTATTAAACTCAGTATAGACAAGGCCTTATTTAAAGCAACTAATCCTATATGGAATGCTCTCAAGCTCAATGACCCGTGGAGTGTAGGCTATGTCACTACCTTGATTGATGATAGAACAGTTACTGATGCTCAGTCTTGGATTGACCACTATTATAATTCAGGAGAGAAAAGACAAGCTATGCTCGACATATTGAGCGAGCCGACGAGAGCTTGTCTTAATGATAGACTTCTTCCCTATAATGATCAAAAGACTTTCGATGCCTTAACTGAGGATTTTAAATGCATAAACTATGAACATGGTAGAACAAAATCTGACTTACTATATAAGGCGGAGGTCTTACATCACCATTGTAAGAAATCCATCTCTAAGATAACTTATGAAGATGCCATCGTATGCGTCAAATATAGGATTATGGGAGAAACATGGAATGGCATAAAGCTACGTGAAGTAAATACCATTAAAGGACTACAAAAAAAATTACCTCATCTTACATTTGAGAAAACAACTGGCGCATTCGATCATCAGTATGCTGTAGATTACAATCTCTACTATAAGGCAAAACTTATATGCGGAATACAGATAAAACCAAAATCATACACTTATAATAAGCCATATATCTTGAAAGCTAAAGCTGCTAATAAAAACAAAAATGTAAAGTACACAGAAGAATACGATGTAGAAGTACTGGATATTATTTCAAGTCAAAACGGGACCATCTATAACCCAAACGCTATTAATAAAATAATAGATCTCAGTCGCTCTTAAGCTTGGCTTTCAGTGACACTATAATTTTTAAGCTAAAGGAATTTTATATGTCAACATTATTATCAGAAAAAGCTCGGAAGAAAATAACTGAATAATATAATAGCCAAAGTGAATAATACAAGTATCAATACTTTACTCATGTCAACCGTCTTCTCTCCTCCTTCTATATTAAAAGCATCATCCGATACAGGAGTGATATAGCTCATTGCTACACATACTGAAAGCGTTACTACTGCACCTATTGCATTCCACCAGAACCAAAATATCTGAGGACAGAATAACCATAAGTAAACATTAATAAGAACCCCTGCGAGTAATCCGGCATTAGCGCCTTTATAGTTTGTTTGTTTTAGTCCTATTGCAGCTACAAATGTTGCCAAGATAGGTCCGTAGAATACAGAGCCTATTTTATTAATCGCCTCTATGACAGTATCCGCAATATCACCTGTAAAGAAAGCTAAGATCAGACATACCAGTCCCCAAAATATAGACGCTACCTTAGAGTACTTCATATACTTGTCTTGACTAAGTGATTCTTTTCTATTGAAAAAATCCTCTATCGTCGCTGCACTAAGAGAGTTAATAGTAGAACTTAGTGAGGACATCGCCGCAGAAAATATAGCGACTAATAAGATACCTATAATACCGTGAGGAAGATACTCTCTGATAAAAATAGGTATCATCAGATCTGGTTTATCATCTGGTATAAGACTTCTGAATTCTGGCATTGTTATAACCATAGTGCCTATGATCAATCCCATAATGCAATAGACAAGCGTAATAGGAAATCGCATCAATCCATTACACAGAAGAGCTTTTCTTACCGTAGGTAAATCTTTAGCGGAGAACAATCTCTGGACCTGACTCTGGTCAGTACCATAGTAGGAAGCATACAGAAAAAAACCTCCTAACAACATAGGCCAAAATCCAAACTGATTGCCTCCATCAAATCCATAAGCATCAAAGTCTATGACAGTCAATCTATTGCTATCGACTTGATCTATAAATGTCCCCCAGCCTCCCAAATAACTTAATCCATAAAAGAAGCAAATGATAATACCAAGGAACAAAATAAACATCTGTATCACATCACCATAGACGACAGCTTTCATCCCGCCTTGATAACTATATATCAAAGTCACTACACCGATAATCACAATTGTAAGCCACATCGGTATAGACATCACACTACCCAGAATAAGCGCTACGGTATAGATCATAACACTGGTAGCAAAACTCCTTGATATCAAAAACACAGCACTCAATAATAATCTCGTAGACTTGCTATACCTCTTCTCTAATAACTCATAGACACTTACGACACCAGACTTAAACATAGGCGGAATCAAGAACACCATCAAAAACAACATGGCTAATGGAACTCCAAATTCATATGTCAACCACATCATCCCACCACCATCTTTGAGCCCAACAAATGCAGGAGCAGATATGAAACTAATAGCCGATAGCTGAGTCGCTACCGTACTTATAGAAAGCGGGAACCAACCGAAACTTTTGCCACCAAGAAAATAGTCCTTGCCACTTTTTTGATCTTTGAATACTCGACCTAATAATAGAAATCCTATGATATAACTGAAAATTACTAAATAGTCGAGTGTATTCATTTGTCTTCATTGAGTAGTGAGATAATAGAAGAGGCTGTCCATGAGAAGTTATTGCCTCCGTAGCCTTTGGCGTCTGTTGTGTAAAGGGATTTTTGTGATTCAAAATATTCATAAAAACCTACTTGAGCTACTAATTCTACAAGATCAGATTTGACTATGTGAGCAAGATCATTGTAGCCGTATGTCCGGAGACCGTGATATACCATCCAATTCATTTGTGGCCATACCGGACCTCGCCAGTAACGCTTAGAATCAAAAAATGGACTATCTATATCGAAGCTCGGACATAGGTAATATCCTTTGTCATGTATGTCCTGTAAGTATTTAGCCATCTGGTCGGCTTGCTCTATCGTTGCCACATCAGCATATAAGGCGATCAAGCCACCTATCTCTCGATGGCGCATTTGTACGCCAGCTCTAAGATCGTAGGACACAAAAAAGCTAAGTTCACTATTCCAGAACTTCGCTCTGAAATTTTGCTTACTCAATTTTTGTTTTTCTTTGATGTAATCTGAATCAAGAATTAATTTTTCCCCAATGCTGATTAAGCTTTCGTTAGACTTTATGAGTATGGCATTCATCATACAATCTTGTACCAAGAAAGGACTCTCCTCTGCGATCTCTTTGCCATCATACTTGTATTTTTTACCCAACTCAAGAAGATAGACATATCGATCATATTGTTCTTGTGTAGGACGTTCTGAGGCATCAGCGAGATCAGTATCTTTTCTTACATAATCAGAAATAGAACCCTCCGCAATATGTATCCTCTCAAGAGATTCATCCCATAGAGGAGAGTTATCACGACCAGATTCCCATGGATGAAATATAAAAAACAGACCTTCACATTCTGGATCTCTATACTCATACAAAAACTGATGATATTGAATTAACTTAGGATATATCTCCTTGACAAATTCGATCACCTCTGCATTATCAGAATGTTGATTAAGAATCTCTTCTAACACAAATCCAAAGACGGGAGGCTGTGTGATACCTGATGACTTAGGTGTCTGAGGAGCACCATCATTGACATGACACTCCCAGAAATCATAGTTGGGAAAGTAGGTCGTCTCATTCTCACTGTGAAATAATATGTGAGGCAACATACCATTCTCCCACTGCCC
>CAZBXL010000078.1:0-16495 GCA_964495785.1 uncultured Saprospiraceae bacterium
TCGAACCCCCGCCCCCTACCCTGTCAAGGTAATGCTCTAAACCAACTGAGCTACACTCTCTCAAAATCATCTACAAACCAATTACGATGAAAAGCATTTCGCTTTTATCGTTAATCAACGAATAAGATTCTTTAAATCTTACTTCGTGACTGAGCTACACTCTCTCAAAATCATCTACAAACCAATTACGATGAAAAGCATTTCGCTTTTATCGTTAATCAACGAATAAGATTCTTCAAATCTTACTTCGTGACTGAGTTACACTCTCTCAAAATCAACTATAAACCAATTTCGATGAAAAGCATTTCGCTTTTTATCGCTAATCAACGAATAAGATTCTTCAATCTTACTTCGTGATTGAGTCTGCCTGCTTATAGAAAGACTACGCTTTCAAAGCTTATATTGGGTAATACATTATTACCTAATTATTTAGACGCAAATAAAATCATATTTATCAGCATTAGAAAACAATTATCGTACAAATTATAACTATTAAAACTGAATGTCCAATTTATATCAATGCCCCATGATAAATCGTGCAGCTTTAAACGTGCATCATGCACTGTACCTAAATGACTTGTGACATTATATCCCTGAATTAGTATAACTGATTTTAAGAAAGAATTATTTATGTATCACACAGTCGTTTTGTAATCCGCTATGCTAATAAGGGTTAGAAAAGGCTGGGTTATTATTGAAGTCCTCATCAGAGAGTGTCTTCATGAATGCAATAACCGCTGCAGTTTGGATTGGGTTCAAAGCAATAGAATCCATAAGTGGGCTTTTACCCTTTGAGATAGCGCCACCTGAATTGTAGTGTTCCATTACTTCCTCTAAGGTTTCAAATCTACCGTCATGCATGTATGGCGCTGTGAATTCAATATTCCTGAGAGTAGGAGTTCTAAACTTTCCTTTGTCAAGATCATTACCAGTGAATCCTCCTAATCCTAAATCAGGAAAATCATCCCATTCTTCAGCTTCTGTTAATCCATTATTGAGATACTCATTCGTAGTTAACAAGGGAGCAGCATGACAATGAAAGCACTGGCCATCTGGGAGATCCACATTAGTATCAAAGAATATTTCGAATCCCATTAGTTCCTCGTCGGTATACACATATCTTCCAGCTTGTTCGAGATCATACTTGCTTTGTCCAGAAGATATCATGGATCGTTCAAACTGCGCTATGGCTTTGACGGTTAAGTCTCTTGTAATTTGGTTCGCATTTGTAATATCAAATGCCTCCCTGTACATTTCTTGATATCTCGGTAACCTTTGGATCTTCTCAATAACCTCTGGCCACATAGTATGCAACTCTATGGGATCTTCGATCGGCAAGACGGCCTGTTCTTCTAAGGTGTTAACTCGACCATCCCAGAAGAACCCATCATAATAGAACCCTACATTCAACAAGGACATAGAACTACGCGATCCTTCTATGCCATCTACTCCTTTACTGAAAGCGAGATTGTCAGTGAAACTACTGCGTGGAAAGTGACATCCATTACATGACATTAGGCTGTCTCTACTAAGAATAGGATCATAAAAAAGATGCCTTCCTAGTTCAACGCCTTCCTCGGTCATGAGGTTATCACTGGGTTGTTCAAAAATCGGAAAGTTGATAGGCTTCTCTATTTCTTTTAAGGTGGGATTATGAGGTATATTTGTCAAATCTACATCTATATTACTTACAGGATTAAGTTCTAGTGTATCACTACAACTACTTCCTATAATTAATAGAACTAATAATGTAAAAATTAACCCTCCTTTCATACTTTATTTAAACGCAAAAAGAAATTAAAAGTTGTTATTCTATAGTAATAGAATCAGCAATTCTATTGATAATTATTGATTCTATTTCTTCATTACTTAACGTAGAAGAAAGTCCATCTGACAAGGACTCAAGATCCAGCCTGAGTGTATAAGAAACATCCTCGCCAATATCATTTGACTTATCCACTGAATAATTTAAATCTAAAGCTTCTTGAGAACTCATTGTAAGCTGTCTGATACTATCTCCTAATTGTAGATTCATCCTCAGCATCGCCACTTCTTCTCTATCAGAGACATACATACTGTCTAATAGATTGTCGAGCTGACTCGCCTGATCTATAAGATCTAATGCCCCATAGGTAGATACTTCAGCAGCATCTATCCCAACTGAAAAACTAATCATATCAGTATCGCCAGTATATCTCACGCTGCCGATTGTATATGCTATTTGTAAGGTAGCTCTCACATAGTCATCTTTGATAGAAGCACTCCCTACTTGAAGATCTTCAAGGATTCTGTATGGACCATCCTCTCCTCTAAAAATAAACTCTCCAATTGCTAATTGTATATCGTGCAATATCAGGCTATCTCCATTATCAAGAAAGAAGGTGTCTATGAGAGCTCTAGACAAAAAAGTATCATAGTCTACTCTAAAGTTGAGAATAGCACTCGGATAAGTGCAACAAGAATCACATTCTGTAACCGCTTGAAAATTGTAATTATTAGATAACAAATCAAGACATCCCTCCTCAGTTTCTTGACAGGCTATAAAAACTAATGATATGAATAGACTACTTATTAGCGTTAGCCTGACCATGATCTTTAACTAATTTTCTTACGATTTGCTTTACCTGAGCTGAGAAGTCTTTGTCTAATATCCAGTTGTAATACTGCTTATCCTTGACAAGAATTTCAGCTGCATTTTTACCAATATACTTACCGAAGTTAAATACGATTTCTCCGTTCTTGTTATATTTTAATCGTTGGGTTACGTCTACTGTCCTTGTATCATTTGTAAACTTAGCAAGCGAATCTATATCGTTATTAATAGGTGCTGGATGTGAGTATCCGTCTCCGTCTACAAAATCTACGTCTTTATATTTTGTAATCTGCCCTTGCAATACCTCTACAGTAGCAACTACATCAGCAAGAGCATCATGAGCATTTTCTATCTGCTTATTACAATATAACTTATAAGCAGCAGTCAGTGTACGTGGCTCCATCTTGTAGAATATCTTTTGCACATCTACGGTTTTCCTTTGGTCGAGATCAAGTTCATATCCGCAACGAGCAAACTCTTCCATCAACATCGGAATATCATATCTGTCAGAATTATAACCTGCAAGATCTGCATCTCCTATAAAGTCCCAAAGCTGCTGTGCTACTTTATCAAACGTAGGCTTATTAGCTATCATCGCAGGAGATATCCCGTGTACCTGAAACGCTTCTTCAGAAATCATTACAGGTCCAGGATTAATTAGCATCTCGAGCTGTTCAGCATCTTCCTGCCCTACAACAAATTTTATAAGTGCAATCTGTACAATTCTATCTTTTACAACATTAAGACCTGTGGCCTCAATATCAAAAAAGACAATATTTTTCTTTAAATCAAATGTGTTTTTTAGCATAATCTTCTATTCCTACTTTGTTAGCTTCTTTTACGGCATTGTGCAATTGCACTGGTTTTATTTTTTTTCTCAATTTCATATTTAAAAACTCTACAAGAAGCGAGAAGCTTATTGCAAAATATAAGTACCCTTTAGGTACAGCTCCGATCTCGTTATCTAATATCGAAAGATGTGCTAAGTGCCCTCCTTCTATTATTAGCATAAATCCTATAAGTATCAGAAATGATAATCCGAGCATCTGTATTGTGGGATGCTTATTGACAAAATTACCTACAGGTACTGCAAATAGCATCATAATAATAACTGAAAAAACAACAGCAATAATCATGATTATGAGAGCTCCCTCAAGGCCATTAGTCATACCAACCGCTGTCAATATAGAATCGAAAGAAAAAACAATATTAATGATTGTAATCTGGACAATAGCACTCTTAAAGGTACCATTGCTTTTACCTGTAGCATTTTCATGAGAATCACCCTCTAACTTATGGTGGATCTCTGTAACACTCTTATACAAAAGGAATAGTCCGCCGGCTATAAGAATAAGAGACTGACCTGAGAAGCCGGCTTTAAACCAACCCCAATCTACATTTATCCAAGCTGCACTCATACCTATGAGTATGGATATACCGAATAGTAAAACTATACGCATAACCATGGCAAGTATCAACCCAATATTGGTTGCCTTCTTTCTATCTTTTTCAGGTATTTTTCCTGCTGCGATCGATATGAATATGATATTATCTACACCGAGAACGATCTCTAAAAAAGTAAGCGTGAGCAGACTCATCCATACGGCCGAACTTGCGAAATCCGGTAAAACAGACATGAACATCCAATTCATCATTTTAATGCTTTAGGAAAGCACTAAGATATAATAAATAGTCTTGGATGAAATCAGATAACTATTATTAGTAAAAACCCATCGTGGTTTTAAGCCAAATATGCTATATCTCTAATTAGAATCTTGTGAGGTTTACGAGCACTGAAGTGGATGACATCCAATTTTTTAAGTTCGCTAAGTACTCTGGCTACAGTCTGTCTTGATGTATCGGTGATATTAGCGATCTCTTTATGAGATAGCCCATGATGGATAAGTATCTCGTCAAAACCTATTTTTATCCCTTTAGTGCTAGCCATTTTATTCAGAAATAAATAGATTCTATTCTGCGCTTTTTTGAATACAAAATTATTCATACGAGTCTCGAGATTAGAAAGTTTACTGATGTAAATCTTCGATAGCTCATGACACAACACTGGATTCATTTCTAAAAGAGACTTAAAATAAGAGACTGGAATCTGCAAAATTTCTGCATCGCTTAATACCTCTACGATATGCCTTCTCTCAGTAGACTCTGTAAATAGATTCTCGCCAAAAATCTCATTTTCAAAGACGATTTCCTTTATGAGAACTTTTTCTGACTTTGTACTTAATCCAACTTTTACGGAACCACTTTTGACAAAATATACATATCGGATTGTCTCACCAGCATTGAATATGACATCTCCTTTGGCGAATTTGACCAGCGAAGATTGATTATTTATTTGGCTTACATATCGCTCGTCTAATCCTTTGAACAAGCCAAGTTCTTGTATGAATGAATATTTTGCATTTGCTTCCATAATATGATAATTTAATCTTTAGATGCAGCCCAAAACCAAAACCACTACTTTAAATGAATTTATTTTCAAAATAAATTTCCGTGACTATGCAAACGTTTACGTCATTTATCTGAAGAATAGATCTCCGAGAGCTAACTTGTTAACAAATATTTAACATATGAATAATAGATAAGAAATCTATTCTCAACATCATATCTATTAGACTTATGTACTTCTGCACACTTTCTCACAAGGCGGATTCTTTGTTACTTGATGTCTACTGCACACTATGAAATAACTAAAGTCTTTATTCCTTAGTGCTTTAATTATACAGATTTACACATCTCATTTTTTGAAGCTTTATATAAAATAACTTAATGAAGAATCAAGGAGTCAAGAATCCCGACAGCTCACTTATCGATCACGGCATTACTAATTATAAAACTGCCTATTGGAATCTTAAGCCCAAGCAACTCATCGAAGAAACATTAGACTTAGGTCAGGGCACATTATCTCATAATGGAACACTGGTCATTAAGACTGGAAAATTTACGGGGAGATCGCCTAAGGATAGATTTATTGTAGTTGATAATATAACACAAGATGTCGTTGACTGGAATGACATCAATATTGGCATTGAAGAAAAAAGTTTTAACCTTCTTAAAAAAGAGATATGTCAGTATTTTAATGATAAAGACCTTTACATAAAAGATGCTGCTATATGCAATGATCCGAATTATAGCATCAAAGCAAGAGTCATAGCAGAATATCCGTGGAGTGCACAGTTTGTGCATAATATGTTTGTACGATTAAGTGAAGAGGAGATTCTTGATTTTACACCAGATTGGACTATTTATTGTGCTCCTGGATTTAAGGCAGACCCAAAAATCCATGGTACACAATCATCAAACTTTTCGATTATAAACTTTTCTGATAAGACAATCATCATAGGAGGGTCAGCTTATACCGGTGAAATAAAGAAGGGGATGTTTTCTGTATTAAATTTCTCTCTTCCAAAAAACCATAGCGTTCTGTCAATGCACTGTTCGGCTAATGTAGGCGTGGAAGGTGACACAAGTGTATTCTTTGGACTAAGTGGGACTGGTAAGACAACCTTGTCAGCAGACCCAGACAGAAGACTCATCGGTGATGACGAACATGGGTGGTCTGATGAGGGCATGTTCAACTTCGAAGGAGGGTGCTACGCCAAGTGTATAGATCTAAGTCAAGAAAAAGAACCAGATATATGGGCCGCCATAAAACCTGGGGCGATATTAGAAAATATTAAATTCTATCCAGGAACTGCGAGACCTAATTACACAGATTCTGCTATTACTCAGAATACCCGAGTCTCTTATCCTATCCACCATATCAATAATCACTATAAAAAGGACATCGCCAATCATCCAAAGAATATTTTCTTTCTGACTTGTGATGCTTTTGGTATTCTACCTCCTCTATCTAAGCTTACTTCAGAGCAGGCCATGTATTATTTCATATCTGGTTATACATCTAAAGTAGCGGGTACAGAAGAAGGTATTATCGAGCCTTTGGCGACATTCTCTGCTTGTTTCGGAGCTCCATTCATGCCCCTACACCCTAATACATATGCGGAGTTATTAGGAGAAAAAATACAGAATCACAATGTCAATGTATGGCTGGTCAATACTGGCTGGATCGGAGGAGCTTATGGAGAAGGAGAACGTATATCACTTAAGTATACGAGAGCTATGATATCCGCAGTGATAGATCAAAAATTAGAAAATGTAAACTACGATAATTTTTCTGTCTTCAATTTCAAAATTCCAACGAGTTGCCCTGGAGTCCCGTCAGAGATTTTACATCCAAGAAACTCATGGACTGATATTGAAATGTATAATCAAAAAAGGATAGAGTTAGCTGAAATGTTTGTCAAGAATTTTAGTCAATACGAGAAGTCTACCTCTAAAGAAATATGTGCAGCAACCCCTGTACTTCAAACCGTTGCTATTTAATAGCATAGCAACTTCCATTACTTAGAAAGCCTGATATTGAACTATCAGGTTTTCTTTTTTTTCATCTTATACAATTCTATTTATTCTCTAAGGAATAATATATAATCAATTAGAAAAGAATAGAGGTGCCGCATTGTTATTAGCGAAAATATATAACGGTTGTGTTTGTGTCTTGACAAAGGCTATTTTCTTAACTTCTCCGGGGGCATATATGCCAGATTCTGCAATCGTAGTTGTCTCCCATTTTTTATCCCCTTTGTTAAGTAATAACATTCCATTACCCGCATCTAATCTTGGCGTTTCATACTCTGTATTATAGTCGTTGCCTGCATACAATATGTCTAAGTTTCCATCTTGATTAGCATCGATGGTAATAATATCTGAAATAGGAGCTATTTGTGCTAAAGGAGGCAAAAGGCTCATGGAGAATTCTCCCCCCTCATTCCATAAAACATAGGAATGAAAATCATTGGCCTCCAAAGTGATGCCTTCTTCTAACTTACTCTCACCATAAATATCAACTAATGAAGCTGATGCAAATTCGTTATAACTTGGAAATTTCTCACTTACAAATGGCATCTGTTGAGATGAGCATTCTTTACCTCTTGCAGGCACTATAGTACCCTTGTAGTCTTTAGCTAAAACACAGTCGAGTGTTCCGTTATTATCAAAATCATTAGAGTATAAAAATAGTGGTTTCTTATCAGTTGCTTTTTGCTTAAAGTTTACACCTACATTACCTGCGATGATATCTATGTCACCATCATTATCAAAATCACCCGCTTGTAGACTTCTCCACCATCCTTTCTTCTTGTCTATACCCCATGAGCTTGACACATCATTATATACGCCATCAGTACCAACAAAGACTCTAAGGTTCTGCCACTCACCAGCTGCGATAAGTTCTACTTGTCCATCTCCATTAATGTCTGACCATACTGCATCTCTAAGAATACCTTCAGGTTTATTTATTTCAGGAATGACTTCTGTCGTTACATCTACAAACTTATTATTTTGATAATCTAATAGAATAGATGCCTCATGCATAGGATACTTCCCTGGCTTTGCACCACCTATAATTAATAACTCTTCATTAGGATCATCGTCTATATTCTGAACGACAATTTTGTTAGATGCCATTTTTACATTAGGTAGTACATTAGCAATACGAAAGAAACTTCCTTTTCCATCATTAGCATAAAATCGATCTAATAATTTGTCTTCTTCGCCTACAAAATCTCCACTTCCACCGCTAAGAATTATAAGATCCAAATGACCGTCATCATTTACATCTACAAATGCAGCATCTGTATCTTCACTATATGATTCTGCCTGCCATGGTTGTGATCCATATTTTACAAATCGACCATTAGGTTTTTGTTCGTATAATGTTCCAGACTGATTTTTAGCACCTCCTATATAGATATCATCTAAACCATCTCCATTAATATCTCCTACTGCCATCGCTGGCCCAAAGGCAGTCTGTCTTTGTGGCAATAATATCTCTTTTTCAAAGTCATCAAATGGATTTTCTTTATGTACAAAATCAATCCCTAATGACGTCGCAGCTAGTTCTTTATATATCCCATTATCCCTCTGTGCTTCTTTATATTGAGCACCTCTGGCATACTTAATTTTCAAGGTCTGATTAGGTGAGACATCCTTCAGTATTTGTACATTATTATCTGGCCAGACAACTTTTATTTCATCAACTTTTTCAGCTGACCCTAATCCAAAGTTGAGGCTTTCTTCCATAGTAGACTCATAGCCTCTCACGAAAGAATATTCCTGATACTGAACATCATTCCCTATCTTAATAGAAACTTTTGCACCTAACTTTTTAGCACTATTGATTTCATCTAACTTAACTTTAAGATAATTAATAGAACTCTTTTCTATTGTTTCATTTTTGAGAAGTAGTGCCTTTTGATCTATGTTATTAATGATCAAATCCTGATCACCATCATTATCAAAATCGGCATGGGCAGCACCGTAGGAATAAGTCTCTATATCAGGATGAGTCATTGCTTGTGATTCATCTTCAAAATGTAGGTTGCCGTTATTGATATACAACTTATTCTTCAGTTTAATTTGAGGCATCATTTTATACAACTCGGCTCGCCTATCTAAAGGAACGACTCCCCTATTTTCGTTTCGGATTTTTTCCATCGTCTTTCGGAAATCATTATCTCGTGCATATCTTCTGAAACCGTTAGTGACATAGAAGTCCTTATTTCCATCGAGGTTAAAATCCACGAACATAGCTGCCCAGCTCCAGTCACTCTTCAGGACACCAGCTAAGGATGCTATATTTGAAAACGTATTATTTCCATTGTTCAGTTGTAGGCTATTAAACATGTACTGAAGGTGATAACCTAAGTCATTAAAATAGTAATCAAACAATTTCACATTCATACTCGCCATCAAAGTTTTGTCACGGAAGTGATCTTCTGCAGCCATATCAACTACACCTATATCTACGAAAGCATCATTATTAATATCTGCAACATCGCAACCCATTCCGAAATAGGATGTCTGCTTCGTGTAATCAGCAACCTGTTCTTTGAATGTACCGTCTTGCTGATTGATATACATAAAGTCAGGAACTGTATAATCATTAGCAACGTATATATCAGGCCAGTTATCACCATTAAAGTCGGACACAGCAAGACCTAAGCCATAACCATACTTCAACATACCAGCTTTCTTAGTGACGTCTTTAAATATCAAATTACCTGTATTCTCATACAATTTACCACTGGCCTCTGCTAACTTGCCAGGCTTCTTTAGATCCTTAAATACTTCAGCTAATATTATTCCTGCATACTTAGATTCATTCATTACGTAACAATCTAAGTCACCATCTTTGTCGTAATCAAAAAATGTGGCTTGGGTAGAATAATTTGAGTCATCGAGACCCATCTCAGAAGCAAGTTCTGTAAATGTCAGATCACCATTATTTATATAAAAACAATTCTTACGTTGCGCTTTACTAAATGGCCCTTGCTGACATACATATACATCCGGATACCCATCAGAATTCACATCAACGATACTGACCCCAGAACTCCAGACTTTATTTTTATTGATTCCAGATGTTGCAGGAAGTTTTTCAAATTTTAAATTTCCTTTATTGATGTATATCTCGTTGTCAACCTCATTGCCAGCAAAGAAAATATCTTGAAGACCATCTAAATTAAAATCAGCTACACCAACACCTGCTCCATTAAAATAATGCTGATATGACAATACATTCCGATCAGAAAGAGGATTATCCTCTAATTTATTAATGAAGCTAATTCCTGAACTCGAATTATCAACCTCAACAAACTGCGAATTATGAGAAGTCTTGTGGGTTGATGTTTCAGTAACATTATCTTGATTACATGATATTAATATTACTATTAATAATAACTGAAACAGTAGCTTTGTGGGCATATTAAGATGTAGTTTTATTAATTCCTTTTGTAAATATAGATATAATTATACTTTAGATAATTAGTTCAAAAAGTTTAAATAGCTGTAGCTGAAAATGAAGACTTTATACAATTTTATTCTTTTAATAAATCTAATTTTACTCATAAGTTCTTGTCAGGAAAGTCCCCGAACAGAAATTATAGTAGATGAAGTAGCAGGACAATCTTACGGTAATTATACGATTATTAAAAGTTGTAAAATTAGCAATGTTAATCCCGTAGGGATAGCTGCTTTAAATGAATATGTATTTATCACAGATACGACCCGCAACCTTGTTCTACGATACAATACTGAGCTCAATATATTAGATACCATTGCCAGTGACCTAAAGGTATGTTATGTCAATCAGGCTGCTTCCAGAATTCCTCTTCCTCTGTGGGATAAGGATTCTTTATTTGTCTTCAGAGGTGATGCTGATTTTTACAAATTTCAAATACCTATCGAACTAAATAATCCAACTTGTTTCGATGGGGCGAATGTCAATAATTTTGCATTAGTAGATCAATCTAATCATCAAGTAGTAATAAACGATAAAGGTCAGTTCTTGTCAGTAGGTCAATATGGTCATAATGAAGAGGATTTTGATACCCCTACCGCTGTATGTCTGCATGCTAATAAATATTACGTTGTGGATTCTGGCAATAAGAAGATTAAAGTATTCGATACTACAGGAAGATATCTTGAGAGCTTTGGAGACAAAGATGGACTTATATACCCAACAGGAATAAGCTCAGATCTTATCTATTTATTTGTAGCTGACTCTAAGAAAGATCAGATTTTAGTGTACGATGGATTTGGCACACTGAGAGATTCTATTAGTCAGATAGTTACTCAACCAAGTGATGTATTTGTCTTAAAAGGTTTAATCTACGTATGTAATCATAAGGATCAAACCTTCTCGATTATCAAAAAGAAACTCTAATCTCAGATCAGTATTAAAATGCCTCCGCCATTTTCTGAAACATAGCTATATGAATATCTTTAGTGATATGCTTTTGGGTCTTGTAATGGTAATTAGCTGATAATTTTGTAATTACAAGATTCTTATCTGGCTGGACATATATGTATTGATTATAGATTCCTCCAGCCATGAAGTCACCTCTATCATATTGAGGTATCCACCATTGAAAACCATAACCGTGATGATTGGAAGATAATGTCGTCTGATCTGGCATAAGATGTGGAGCATCGGGAGTCGTCGCCATCCTTACCCAATCTTTAGATAATATCTTTTGCCCATTAAACTCTCCCTCATGTAGATAGAGCAGACCTAACTTAGCATAATCTCTCAAAGCAGCATTAAGTCCTCCCAAGACCATTTCTACGCCTGTATTATCGACTATCCATTCTCCAGAATACTCCATACCCATAGGATCCCAAATATGCTCTTGCATATATTCTGTGACTGACTGTCCTGTAAGCTTCGCTATCAAAAACCCAAGGACTTGAGTATCCATACTTACGTAATGATTGTAAGTTCCTGGTTCTCTTTCTCGCTCAAGTGATCTTACAAAATCTATAAGCGGAGAACCTGCAGCAAATGATCTACCAAAACGATTGATGTCAGAATTAAAATCACTGTAGTCTTCATCATATCTCACTCCTGAACTCATCTGCAGAATATGTTTGATCGGTACATTATCATATCCTGTATTTGATAATTCTGGAAGATACTTAGTTACAGGATCCAATAATTTATAATAGCCCTGATCATAGAGTTGTCCCATCATAGTAGCAACAAATGACTTTGACATAGACCAAGATATATGAGTCTCCGCAGGCTGCAAATCATTATAATATTGTTCGTAGACAATTGTATCATTATGTACAATCATTAATCCTTCTGTGAGCGTGTGCTCTATGTAGTCGTCGAAAATAAAAAGAGAATCTTCATAATAAAAAGAATCTATAGGTATGTAATCCAAACGCTGAGACCATTGATACGGATGAGAGGACGGTTCCAAAATACTTACATCAACGATGTCTGACATATTTTGAAAATTCTGAACAATATTCTCCTTGTCAAACAATGTGATGCTTCTGTAAACTCTCTTTAATGATCTATAATTATACAGCAGATAGATTACTGAAATGATAATCAGAATAAAAATTGTCCTTAAAACCAACTTCTTCATGACAGTCATATTTATAGATGAATAGCGTTATAGACCGAAATCTACAGATTACTTAAGGTAACAGGATATTATAAATCGCAATTACCTTATAGAATATGAAGAACATCAAGAATGAACTAAGGTTCAGATCATGGCAATTCTATACCAAAGTAAGTGTTCCCTTCCTCTAATAATACTTAGATATATCACTAAGAAATGTCACTATTCAGAATAATTTACTGAGAATAGGAGATACACAACATTATGATCATTCCTTAGTCATCATTTCTCGATTACTACCTTATGAACTTTTGTATAAAAGTGTATATATCATTGGCATTAGTAAGTAAAACTTAACAGCTTTTACCGAAATAAAAAGCGACATTTGCACCTTTATTAAAAAAATACAGAATGGACATTCGGAATATTGCAATTATAGCTCACGTCGATCATGGTAAGACAACTCTTGTAGACAACATCTTACATGCGACAAAAACCTTTGAAGATCACAAAGAAACGGGCGAATTAATCATGGATAGTAATGACCTCGAAAAAGAAAGAGGTATCACTATTTTTTCAAAGAACGCATCAGTCTCTTACAAAGGTACCAAGATCAATGTCATAGATACACCTGGTCACGCCGACTTTGGTGGTGAGGTAGAAAGAGTTCTTAAGATGGCAGATGGCGTTATCTTATTAGTTGATGCATTTGAGGGTCCGATGCCACAGACGAGATTTGTACTAAAGAAAGCACTCGGGCTTGGATTAAGACCTATAGTCGTCATTAACAAAGTAGATAAAGAAAACTGTAGACCCGACGAAGTTCATGAAGCCGTATTTGAATTATTCTTTCAGTTAGATGCTTCTGAAGAGCAGCTTGACTTTGTGACATTCTATGGTTCAGGTAAGCAAGGATGGTTTAGCGAAGAGAATGTACCGAGAGAAGATATCCTTCCACTCATGGATGGTATTATAAATATTGTACCACCTCCTAAAGTAGATAATGGTCCACTTCAGATGCAAGTTACCTCATTAGATTACTCTAGTTTCTTAGGTAGAATATCTGTAGGGAAAATTAAGGCAGGATCGATAAAAGAAAAACAAAATGTTGTCCTTTGCAAGAGAGATGGTAGCGTAGAAAAACATAAAGTCAAAGAGTTATACATCTTCGAAGGGATGGGTAAGAAAAGAGTACAAGAAGTCCATGCTGGAGATATATGTGCTGTCGTCGGAGTAGAAGGATTCCAGATCGGAGAGACCATATGTGATGCAGAACACCCTAATCCACTTCCGCTTATAGATATAGATGAGCCGACAATGAATATGACATTCGGTATCAATAACTCACCTTTCTTCGGCAAAGAAGGAAAGTTTGTCACGAGTCGACACATTAGAGATAGACTGGACGCTGAACTTGAAAAAAATCTTGCACTCAAAGTAGAGCCTACCAGCAGTGGTGATACATTTCTTGTATTCGGAAGAGGTATCATGCACTTAGGTGTACTCGTAGAGACGATGCGTAGAGAAGGCTACGAACTTACAGTAGGCCAGCCTCAAGTCATAACCAAGATGGTAGATGGTAAGAAGTACGAACCTTATGAGATATTGGTAGTAGACGTACCTGAAGAATATAGTGGTAAGGTCATAGACCTCGTCACTCAGAAGAAAGGAGATATGTTGATTATGGAATCTAAAGGTACCATGCAGCACTTAGAGTTTGAGATACCTGCAAGGGGGCTCATAGGCCTAAGATCTGTTATGCTTACGCAAACAGCTGGTAATGCAATCATGGCACACAGATTCCATGAATATAAGCCATGGAAAGGTGTCATCCCAGGTAGACTAAATGGTGTCTTAATAGCTAAAGATAAAGGAACAGCCACTCCTTACTCTATAGATAAATTACAAGACAGAGGCCGATTCTTTATAGATCCAGGAGTAGATGTCTATGGTGGTCAGATATTAGGAGAAAATTCTAAGCAAGATGATATTGTTGTCAATGTAATAGAAGGCAAGAAACTGACTAACATGAGAACAAGTAGCTCTGATGGTATCGTGAAAGTACAGCCTAAGGTACAGTTTACCTTAGAAGAATATATGGAGTACATCGGTAGTGATGAGTGTATAGAAGTTACACCAGAAAATATTAGGTTACGTAAAATACATCTTGATCATAATGTAAGAAAAAGAGCAGAGAAGGCAGGTGCAGTTAGTTAATGCATTAGTCAAATAAAAACTAAATCGGCTCAGGTACTTTACCTGGGCCTTTTTTATGTCTTGCTGTTTCTTCCCATCCTACATTTTAATCCCAACTTAATAATTATGAGATCTCTGCATTACGCAATACTAATCACCAAACTAACAAATTACATATTCTCCTAAATTGAGTAGAGGTCCTAGTCTATCGATAAGAATAACATCAAACTGTATCGTTTATAGTCCCGTGTCAGAATCGGTCAATTAAAAAATAAGAATGTATTACCACTTATGAATACCATTATTCCTTTGACATTTTAAAACTCGGACATAAAAAAAGCCTTGATAATGTAGACTATCAAGGCTTTTTCTATCTTTTATTTGAGAATACTATTCTGCTTTTTTCTTCTTAGCGATCATCTGATCTACACCTGCCGTAAACTCTTTTACAGTCTTAGTATAACCTGTCTTACCAAGAGGATCAATCTGAAACTGACCATTGTCATCTCTATCTAAATAGAAGACCCAGATCGTAGGGTAACCTGACACTCTGAAGGCTTGTTGTAATCCTCTGTTCTGTTCCTTAAGGTCTGCAGGTAATGACTTTCTTCTTGGATAATCTAACTCCAACAAAATGACATTGTCGTCAGCCCAATCTTTAAACTCTTTATGTACAAAGACACTCTTTGTTAACTTCTTACACCATCCACACCAGTCGCTTCCTGTAAAATTAGCTAGTATAGGCTTACCTGATTCCTTAGAATCTTTATATGCTTTTTCAAGGTGGATATTCCATCCTTCGTTTTCTGGTTCGTATTCAGTAGTTGCCGCTGTCTGAGCAAATCCAACTGTCGCAAAAAAGCCAACAAATAGGACTAATAGTAAATTTTTCATCTAATTAAACGTTTTTTAAAATCCGATAGATCTCATTTCAAAATCAAAATCAATACAAATATCACATATTATTTAGAAAGATATCGCTAAAATCTTGTTAACATTTGGACTAATGGCTTATAATAATCTAATATTTTCTTAATGATAGAGGAGAAATGTACACATATGTTGGAGACAAGACCTTAGTCTATGATTACTATCCCAACCATGCTTTGAAGTCTTTGACCTTTTCACGACTAACAATAATTTCGTGATCGGCAGCCTTATCTATTTTAATTTTCAAACGAGAATTAGAGTAAGCGATAACTAAGGAGATGGCATGAACAGATATGATATACCCTCTATTCACTCTGAAGAAATCAGATGGGTCAAGTTCTTTACATATAGATTCTATGGTCTGATTGATAGGATATGATCTACCCTCCTGAGTGTACATATAGTTCATCTTGTTCTCACTATAGAAAAAGAGAATATCTTCTATACCATAGGATTTAATCTTATCACCTATCTGGACACTTATGCGTTTTTTATACGTGGATGTTTGCGTTACTGTATTCTTATTGGTGTTACTAAGTAGTGACGCCAATGATGCCAAGTCTACATTTGGTTTTTGAGATTTTTTAAATTTCTCCAAGGCATTTTTTAATTCTTCACTATCAACGGGTTTTAATAAATAGTCTATACTATTTTGTTTAAAAGCCTTAATCGCATATTGATCATAGGCTGTTGTAAAGATGATCGGAATATCAAAATCACCCCCCTCTAATGCCTCAAATACAATTCCGTCATTAAGATGGATATCAAAGAAATATAGATC
>CAZBXL010000079.1:0-3407 GCA_964495785.1 uncultured Saprospiraceae bacterium
CGCATATTCTAAATTTTTATAAGTTTTTCACTAAGTATAACTTCACTTGATTTATGATCTAATAATTAAAAATTTTGAGATCAATGATAGAAAACCCAAACTTATATACGTTAAGAAATGCTTAATTAGATTTTTTTACATTGTTTTAATTTTTGCTAAATCCATGATAGGAGTTAACATATTCGTTATCCATCAGATTTGTAGGAATAATATTTTGCATATTAAACGGAGAATTATTGGGTCTACCCGCCAATCTTTGAAATATGCAAACTATATATAGAGGAGTGTTTTTCATTTTGATGGTAAAACAGAGAATATCTATTGATTCAACGTTTTTCAAAAGAGATTACCTCTCAACCAAGTGAGTTAATTCATTAAATAGAATCAAATTATTATTTGCCGTGGATAATGCAAATTATTCAGGAACCTCTATAGGCTCTATATGCAACTCATCACCCTTATCTTTAAGAGCATCCATCGTTTCTATCATCTTGTCCCAGAACTCACTGAAGATAGGTTGTAATGATCTGCCGATGCCTTTAGTTAACTCTGGGAGGGGCTCTAACATGGGGTAAGTGAATGAAGTGGCTTTGTATTCATCAGATATGAGTTCTGCTTTATTGACAAAAAAGACAACAAAACTTATAAGAATAGCATAGAATAGTCCCAATAATGCACCACCTAAGATTTTATTCAGTATGCCGATATTTAGAGCTTCAAAGAGGTCTTCTAGTTTATTTCCTATGAATCTTATAAGGAGCATAGCTATGAAAAATGTTAGTACGAACCCGATAACATTGATAATAGCTACATTGAATGATAATATTCCTTGGAGTATTCCTATGACAATAGGAGATAGCTTCATCATGGCTACAATGCCTATAATTAATGATAGGGTAGCGAATACAGTCTTAATTAGACCTTTGGAAAATCCTTGATAAAATCCAAAAGCGACAAGTAGTACTGTTATTATATCTATAATCATTTGTCAGAATTAAATGTTAATAAAACATATCCGGGCACTAATCTAATAGTGATATGGATTCTTGAAGTAGTAAATATTATATATTTTTAAGTTATAATTGAATTTGACATCAAATCAAAATCACTTGAGTACCACTCTTAGATTTCTTATTGGATTAATTTTATTAGGCTATTCTTCTGGAATCTTAGCCAATGAATTATACCTAACTCAGCTGGATTCGTTACCTAAAGTCTTTATGATAGGGGAGAACGAGGATGAATATGAAGAACTTGTCGCGACATGTAATGACCCACTATTAAGTGTATGTAATGACTCTATGGATGAGGCATATAAAAAATGGCTGGGACTTCTTAGTGATATGGAAAAATTTGCTGAGTCAAGAGATTTCGATATACGAGGTATTAAAATTTGGTTAAATGTATTCTGGAACACTGATGGGAGCATAAAACATTTGGTCTATTACCCAAAACCCAATTCACGTAATATGGATTTTGATTTGTTGAGTGAGTTCATGCTTGTATTTCAATCTCAATATAATATGCAGTTTACCAACCAAAAATGCTTTAGTCATTATGGTAGTGCTGCATTTCCCACATTTGCAGATATTTATCTTAGTAAAGAAAAATAATCCACCTTCTTCGGATTAACATTTTGAAAACATTATTCATTATAGGATGAGGGTTATAGTTATAAATAAAACATCTATGCGTTATATTTTAATTACTGTGTCATTAATGTTAAACGGATTGATCTACGGCCAAGCAACGGAAACGTCTGACCAAGAAGCATTAGATAAATTAGAAGTTATATATAATGAATACAATGCTCATGCAGCTCATAGATTCGATTTTAATATAAGCTTAGAATATCCAGAGAGAGAAGGCGAAAAGTTTTCTGGGTCTCTCATAGAAGAGGATAACAAGTTTGTTTTAGATAGTGAAGATAGACTGATCATTAATGATGAGACGACAGTATGGGTATATCATAAGGAGAGAAATGAAGTAGAGATTACTGATGCAGAAGAAGGAGAAGATTCAGGTTTTATGAAACCACAAGATATATTTGATCTATATACATCTGATGATTACATATTTGCGATAAGCAATTATTTTTTTGAACAAGGCCAGAACTGTACCCAGATAGAATGCAAGCCTCTCGATCGCAACTCAGAATATGGCAAGATCAGACTCACTTTAGGCGATAAGTCGAAGTCAATATTAAGAGCCCAGGTTTTTTACAAAAATGGAACTCGATTAAAAATGGATCTCAAAGACCATATCAAAGGATATGATGTAAGCTCTTCCACATTCACATTTGATGAAGGTCAATACGAAGGGGTCCATGTTGAGGATCTACGTTTTTAATAGATTTTTCAGCTTATCTCATGTTATTCTTCTTGATTCTATTGTTTAAATAGGATTTTATATCCCTATCCATTGTAATAATGTCATCTGATTGTCACTAATCAGAGTATTTTCCTTATCTGTATAGTCTATGTTGTTGAGCCTATGATCTACGTAGGGGTTGCGCTATTTGATCCGGTTCAGATCCCGTCTATATTTGAATCATAATTAAAGGGAAAAGTCATGAAAACATTTATAACAACAATCATCATCGCAGTTACAATGCTTACAACGTCATTTGCATCAGTAACACCGAAATCAGAATTGTCATTAATAGCATCAGCAAAAGTAGAGTTGAGTGTTGTAAATGTAGCTCAGAAAGATTTCTTCCAAGTAGCAGAATTCGATGCATCGATGGATGTTCTACATTTCGTAACTGCAGATTATGTTAACTACTTACAAGTATTTAACGAAGCTGGAAAATTAGTATACCAACTACCAGTTATGTCTAATAAATTGAAAATCTCTAAGAAGATGTTTGCTAAAGGAGCTTATAAGATTGGCTTCATCACTAAGAATAATACAACAATACAATTCACGAACCTTACGGTGAATGAATAATTAAAAAATAATCCAGGTTCTCATTCCTAAAAGACCAACTGCATTGCAGTTGGTCTTTTTTTGTATTTACAGTCAAGATGAATAGAAAGAATAAATACCTGGTGGAACATGCAGCATGTTGATATATATGTCAACATGCTGTATATTTGTTATGTGAAGGTTAATTCAGGGAAATGTAGATTTACCGTAGAGTTTTTAAATGAAGCTTTAGATTTTCTCACAAACTTGGATAAAAAGACCAGAGAAAAAATCTTAGAAAACATAAGAATATCAAGATTCAAAAATGACCCAAGATTATTGAAGAAGATTGATAAGGAAATTTGGGAATTCCGAACGAATTATAATTCTAAACAAATTAGACTTCTTGCGTTTTGGGATAAAGAGTCAAAATCTTTAATCATAGCTACTCATGGCTTTATTAAGAAGACTCAAAAACTACCTTCCAATGAGCTTAGAAA
>CAZBXL010000079.1:3507-15534 GCA_964495785.1 uncultured Saprospiraceae bacterium
CTACTCATGGCTTTATTAAGAAGACTCAAAAACTACCTTCCAATGAGCTTAGAAAAGCCAAAGATCTTAGAAATAGGTATTTAAAATCAAAGAATAAAAAATGAAAACTTATAAGCTTAAAGACGTAGAGGATAAATTAATTGGCAAAATAGGTACTGTCGATAGAGATGATTATGAATTAAGAATCAAGCTAATGCAATTTGGCCAACTCATCAAAGAAGTAAGAAAAGAAAAGGGTCTCACACAAGATCAACTTGGAGAAACTATAGGAGTAACGAAATCACAAATTTCTAAACTTGAAAATGGAACTTCAAATATGACAATTGGAACAATTTTTAAAATATTCGATGCGATGAAGTCTGAAATATTATTTGAAGTAAAAGAAGTGGTAGCCGTATGATGGAGACTGTTGCAGAGGACCAGTATACCAACAAATATTCAAACCAATAAAAATCTTAAGCTCCAATATTAATTGTAATGTCTAATCTGATATTCTTAACAAATATCGTAACCTTAGTCCTTAGTCCTTAGTCCTTATTCCTTTGATCTCTTACTCCCTAAATCCTTTAATCCCTAAGTCCCTCCTTTGTCAATCCCCATATTCCATTCTTCCTCAATCCCACTCCCAAACTGTCACCTTCTTTGCCAAAATCAACACTATTTGCTATCATGTATAGTCTATGTGACAGAGTCAAGCGTCAGCGTAGGGTATCAAAGCATGGATCGTGAATAAAGCTGTCCTATATTTGAATCATAATTAAAAGGGAAAGTCATGAAAACATTTATAACAACAATCATCATCGCAGTTACAATGCTTACGACATCATTTGCATCAGTAACACCGAAATCAGAATTGTCATTAATAGCATCAGCAAAAGTAGAGTTGAGTGTTGTAAATGTAGCTCAGAAAGATTTCTTCCAAGTAGCAGAATTCGATGCATCGATGGATGTTCTACATTTCGTAACTGCAGATTATGTTAACTACTTACAAGTATTTAACGAAGCTGGAAAATTAGTATACCAACTACCAGTTATGTCTAATAAATTGAAAATCTCAAAGAAGATGTTTGCTAAAGGAGCTTATAAGATTGGCTTCATTACTAAGAATAATACAACAATACAATTCACCAACCTTATGGTGAATGAATAAATAAAAATCATTCAGGTTCTCATTCAAAAAAAAAGATCAATTGCTCTGCAGTTGGTCTTTTTTTGTGTTGTACAAGAGAGAGTTCTGATTGTATGAATTAAAAAATAGATTTGATCCTCTATAGTCATCGGACTTTCCTATGGAATATATAGTGATGGCTACAACACTCAAAAATCATAAGACGTTTTCTCATTACTTAAAGGCTTATCTGTTTTGCCTAATTTAGTTGTGTGAAAAAATTGTCACTTAATCTTCCGAGCCCAATAGAACAGCTACCTGACTTTAGTCATGCTCATAATGTCTATGTTAAGAGAGAAGAATTAATTCATCCTGAATTCGGAGGTAATAAGTGGCGAAAGTTGAAGCTTAATATTGATAAATATTACAGAGACAAGAACAGAACATTAATCACTTTTGGAGGACCATTTTCTAATCATATCGCAGCCACTGCGGCAGTGTGTGCAGCTTGCAATATATCATCAATAGGTATCATAAGAGGAACCTATGTAGATGATAATAACCCTACTCTGACTAAGGCTAAGGAGAGAGGTATGATCTTGCATCATGTACCAAAAGAGGACTATAAAATAAAGGTAGATTCTGAACTGATCAGAGATATAATCGATAACTATGAGAAACCATTAGTCATCTCAGAGGGTGGAAATAATGCAGAGGGTATTGATGGTATGCTTGGTCTTATGGCAGAGATATATAGTTATCCGATTGATTTTAATTTAATAGGAGTGGCTGCAGGTACTGGGGCAACGTCAGCAGGCATGATAAGGTATAGCCAAAGTAACACGAATATTAAAATTATCAACGTTCTCAGAAATCAATCATTGACTGAAGAAATTTCTTCTCATATAAATAATGAATCAAAAAACTGGCAAGTGATACATGACTATCATTTTGGTGGGTATGCCAAAACAACAGATGATCTAAGAGATTTTGCTCAAGAATTCTACAATAAGTATCAGATAGCTTTAGATCCTATTTACAATTCTAAACTGTTTTATGGTATGAGAGATTTAATGCAAAGTAATTGTATAGAAGAAGAAACTAACATTCTATTAATAAACACAGGTGGCTACCAAGGTATCGATGCTTATAATTATGTGAATGGAGAACCATGGATTAAAAAATAGAACAATACTCTGATCGATTGTCGTGACAATGCATCAATGACATCATAGATGAAGATATTTTTACGTTTTATAAATGTTAAACTGCAAGTTTTGACAACTTGTCCTACTTTTATATATTAATTGTATAGTCGATATTTATTGTTAATCATCTTAAATCATAGTATGAGTTTCAAGTATTTAATTCTAATAGTTCTATCCATAAGTGCTGTGATGATTTCTCTATCATGTTCAGAAGAAGATATTCTGGAGACAGATGCTGAGTTATTACCTTACTTTGAGATCTTTCAGAAAGAAGCAGGGATTCGTGGATTTGATGTTGATTATGAGGCTGCTAGGATAGAAGGCTTGTTACAAGATATTCCTGATGCCTCTATACAAGGTCAATGTTTCAGAAATGAAGAAAAGCCTCGTAAAGTAATTATTGACATCAATTTTTGGAATAATGCTGATGAGTTAGATAAACAATTTATCGTATTCCATGAGCTAGGCCATTGTTTTCTCAATAGAGATCACTTAGATACGACAAGACCTGACGGCCTATGTACCAGCATTATGCATAGCAATCCAGGAGCATGTAATTTCCAGTTGACAGAGCTTACTCGCGAAGGCTACTTAGACGAATTATTTAAATAATTACTACTTCTGAGGTGGTTTTGTAGGTCTCACTTCTACTTTACTCGGTAGAGTTCTCGCTGGCATTTTCAGTAAGTCTATAACTATCTGACCTATGTCTTCTGGCTGAATTTTCCAGGCATCTTTATCACTGGGTTCGTTTCCATTAAAGTGTGTAGATACTGAGCCAGGCATTATTGTGGAGCATTTAATGTCCTCACTTCTAAGGTCCATCATCATAGCTTGGGTCATACCTACTAATCCGAATTTGCTTGCATTGTAAGCGGCACCTCTGGCAAAGAAATTAGTACCTGCAAGGCTGGCTATAGTAATGATGTATCCTTTGCTTTGAGTTAATGGATTTATCGATGCTTTTACGGAATTAAATACACCAGTCAAATTAACATTAATAGTTTCGTTCCATTGATCGATAGTCATATCTTGGATTTTAGCGAAATGACCCACTCCAGCGTTAGCTATAAGCACATCCAATCCTCCCCATTTATCGACGATTTTCTTTACAGTATTTTCCATATCGCTGTGATTACTGACATCACCTGCATAACCTATGACACGATCTGGATAATGTTCGCTTAGTTCACTGACACTTTTTTGTACAGATGCATCAGTTCTTCCTGTGATGGTAACTTTCATTCCAGATTTGAGCATTTCTGAGGCTGTGTAATATCCTATGCCTTTTGTCCCGCCAGTTACTAAAGCAATTTTATCTTTTAATTCCATGTCATATTAAGGTGTATAGTTGTATTATTGTTCTATCATTTTTACAAAATCACTAAAGAAAATTATAGCTATATGAAACTGTTTCTATCTATCATAATCGCAGCAACAATAGCGACATCTTGCGGCAAAGAATCTCAAGCTGAAATTAATGCAAGTAATCGTCAAGAAATATTAGATTATCTGGATGATAACGGAATTACAGACGCTATAGAGACCAGCTCAGGATTATTTGTAAGAGTCGTGAACGAAGGATCAGCTGAGAAGCCTTCTTCTACAAGTGAGGTTACATTAACGTATCAAGGTACATTTACAGATGGAACCAGTTTTGATGGGACGACAACGCCTGTTACTTTTCCGCTTCCTAATCTTATTGTCGGCTGGCAAGAGGGTATCCCGTATTTTGGAAGAGGGGGTAATGGATCATTGTATATTCCATCCAGATTAGCTTATGGCAGAGAAGGAAGAGGAAGTATCCCCGGTAATGAGGTTCTTGTTTTTGATATACAGCTCATTGACTTTTAGATAGTATCTCCTCGATACAATCCACCATTTTAATTTGTCGGATACTTATTCTTATAATAATTCATATAGACCTGCATGGTTTTTACGTAATGGTCATGTTAATACTATATATCCTACATTCTTCAGGAAGAATCCCATACTACCCTTTGTACGACATAGATTAATAACCGATGATAATGATTTTTTAGATATTGATTTATTATCCAATGATAATAGCCAGTTGGCAATATTATGTCATGGCTTAGAGGGGAGCAGTCAATCAAAATACATGTTAGGTACCGCGGCACATCTGTACTCCCATGGTTGGGATATCGCTGCAGTAAATTACCGTGGCTGTAGTGGAGAAATGAATAGACAGAAAATTCTTTACAATAGTGGAGCCACTTATGATCTCGACAGAATTGTAAGAGAATATGTAGATCAATATGATGAGCTTGTCTTAGTAGGATTTAGTTTAGGAGGAAATCTTGTTCTCAAATATATGGGAGACGGACTATACTCCAACGCTGATCGTATTAAGGCTTGTGTCTCAGTATCTGTTCCAGTTGATCTAAAGGCGGGATGTCTCACTATAAGTAAACCTTCTAATTTTATATATGAATATAAATTTTTGAAATCACTAAAAGAGAAGGTTAGATTAAAATCAGTTCAGTACCCAAAGGCCTATAATCTAAATGCATTAGATTCAGTAAAGACTTTGTATGATTTTGACAATACCTACACTGGGCCCATACACGGATACCGTGATGCTGATGACTACTATGCCAAGTGCTCAGCTAGACCATTTTTGAAAAATGTGAATAAACCAACTTTAATCATTAATGCACTCGATGATCCATTCTTACCTGAGGCGTGTTATCCCTATAAGGAAATCAATGAAAACGAAAATTTATCTGGGCTATTTCCTAATTATGGAGGCCACGTCGGTTTTGTAAATTTGGATAAAGCAACTTACTGGGAAGAAGATCAAATATTGAAATTTATAGATAGTGTATAATGCTTTGAGAAGACTTTGTTTTGAAGCAATAGCGTCTAAAAAGAAATTAAAAATTAATTACGCAATAATCAACAAATAGCAAATGGAAATCGAGCTAATCATAAAAAAAATTATAGAGCTATCTCTGGTATATGTACCTAAGATAATCATAGCACTCATCATTTGGTTTGTCGGTAAGTGGGTTATAAAATTATTGATACATACAAGTAATCAGATATTAGATAAGCGTGATATAGATCCTACATTGAGACCATTTGTAAAAGCTCTGATAAGTACTTTGCTGAAGATCCTACTTGTCATTAGTGTCTTAGGTACTATAGGTATTCAGATGACATCATTTGTTGCAATCATAGGTGCTGCTGGTCTTGCCATAGGAATGGCCTTGTCGGGAACATTACAAAACTTTGCAGGCAGTGTGATCATACTTATTTTCAGACCCTATAAGGTTGGAGATTTTATAGAAGCAGTAGGATACAGAGGTATAGTGAATGAGATTCATATATTTCATACAATCTTAAAAACACTTGATAATAAGACAGTAGTAATTCCTAATGGCCAGATGTCTAATTCAGCGATGACTAATTTCACTACAGAACGATTAAGAAGGGTAGATTGGGTTTTTGGTATTGCATATGGAGATGACTATGGTAAGGCAAAAGAACTCATTACCAGATTCGCTAATCAGGATTCTCGTATACTCGATGAACCACCGCTTTTTATAGCCTTATCAGAATTAGGTAATAGCTCAGTTAATATCACTGTGAGAGCTTGGGTAGAAGCTACTGAGTATTGGAATGTCTTCTATCAATTAAATGAAAAAGTATATGAGAACTTCGCCAAAGAAGGACTAAGTATTCCATTTCCGCAAATGGACGTACATCTGCATCAAGGAATTGCTCAATAATGGGTCAAAAAAAATCGGAATCAAATATATCATTGATTCCGATTGTTTGCTATTAAGCAATCAGTACTATTTTACTTCAAAAGATAATTTGAGATTAACTCTGTATTCTTTAATCTTATTTTTGTTGACAGTAACGCTTTGAGATTGTACGAATGCAGATTTTATTCCTTTAATAGAAGCTGATGCTTTAGTAATTCCTTGTTGAGTTGCATCTTCCCAACTCTTAGTTGAATTTGATAATATTTCAATAACTTTAACTACAGACATATTTATAGATTTTTATTAATAAAAACGCATTATATAAATTTATAATGTTTAAGTCAAGTTATATCGTATCTATAACATTTAGTACTGAGATTAAATGACTATTTAGTCAGGTCTACTAAGGCAGTAACAAAATGATCAAGGTCAGATTCAAGTGTGAAAATATTAGGTGATATCCTCAGAAATCCCTCTCCTTTATAGCCAGATTTTTTAACGTGTATTTTATACTTCTTAAGAAGAGCCTGTTGAACTTTATGTTGCTGAGGAATTTTAATAGAGGCTACTGCACATGATCTATTTATATCTGTTATTATTTCTATCTCAGAAAGATCTTTAATTTTTTCTGTCCAGTATTTCTTAAGCATATGTAGCCTTTCTTGCTTGTTTACTAGTCCTACATTTTCTAAATCATCAATTGCATGACCAAGTGTCATTCCATTCTGAAAAGCACGTGTTCCTAAAAATTCAAATTTATCAACTTTGTCTGAGTGATTTAGAGGATAGGATAGGGGGGGATTTAATTGAGTAAGACAATCATCATTAACGTATAATACACCTGTACCTAAAGGAGCATTGAGCCATTTATGTGGGCTGCTTGTGTAGTAGTCACAATTTATACTTTCTATGCTATGATCTATATGTCCTATTGCATGTGCAGCATCTACTAATACTTCTACACCATGACTGTGAGCCATCTCACATATTTTTTTGACAGGTAAGATATGACCTTCTCTATGTGTGATATATGTTACAACGAGTAATCTTGTTTTCTTACTTATTTTTCTTTCGTAATTTTTTACAATTTCATCATCAGATATCTCTTTGAGTCTACCATGATTTACAGATACTAATTTTACACTTTTCTTCTTCTTTAATGATTGTAAGCTATTAGTGAGTAATGGGTAATCACATGTCGCATAGATTATTTCATTTCTCTTCTTCCACTTAATTCCCCACAATACAATATTAATAGCCTCAGTACTATTTCTTAAGAGATATAGATGTCCTCTCGTGGCATGGATGAGGTCAGATAATCGATGTAAGTTTGATTTAATTTGTTTCTCCCATTGACTTAATATTTCATAAGGTGCATGACTGTTAATCAGTCTTAGGTATTCTATGTGATTATTGAATGTAAGTCTTGACATTATTCCAGCGCTACCACTATTCAGATTCATAATAGGGTAATCATCGATCATATAGTCGGACTTAATAGAAGTCCAGTCTACAGAATCATTTTTAGAGGCATATGACGTCATAGGGTTCTTAGTACATGCTATACTTAAGAGCGTCATCTTGTATAAAAAACTTCTTCTAGAATCTTGCATAAGATTAATCAGTGCCGGTATTAATTTCTTTCTTTTTTAAATTGAAGTGGCCAATGTATTTTGAATAATAATAGTAATGTAGGATTTAAAATCATGACATATAAATTAAATTCTTAAATAAATGTCCCACTTTTTATTTTGTTACGTCTAACAAATAGACTAAATTAGTTCACTCTGATTAAATTCCAGTCTCAGGAATACTTCCTATACTATTTTTATTTCTTTATAATTAAATCATAACGCATTCAATATGAGTAGGTTAATGTGGATAATTGTCCTTGCAATTTGGATAATATTTTTGACATGGATTTGGTGGTTTTTTACTTGTGGTCCTAAATCAGCAGGACCAGTAGATGATGGTTGTGATAAAATGTCGATTACAGATGGAAATAACTTGAGCTATGAAGGTGAGGGAAATGTCAAGTTCCTAAGATCAAGTTCTAATCTTATCCTGACAGATAGTTATTTAGATAATGCATTAGCAACAGTCAATAATTATCTGATAGATAACCCAAGGCGAGCAGTTACAATAACGGGTAATTACGAAGATAGCGAATCTAACGGCATCGGACTAGCTCGTGCTAATGAGATAAAAGAAATTTTTCTCAAAAATGGAGTCAAAGAGAATCAAGTTCTTACAAGGTCATCTGCCTTTGAACCTCAATGTACCAATGGTGATACATTATACAAAGCTGCTTCATTTACTTTCGGAGTAGCACAATAGAAAACATTCAAATCAAACAGAAATTTATCAACTAAAAAAACATAAGATAATATGATAACTCAATCAATATTTCCGCTAATATCATGGGGAGTAGCTCCTTGGTGCTGGTTATTAGCACTTATTGGATTATTACTGACTGCATTCCTAACGTGGTGGGCATTCAGAAACGCTAATAGAGTAGAACGTGCTAGATTAGAAGCGCAATTAGCTGATGAGAAAGCAAGATATAAAGGACTAAAGTCGGACTATGATCAGTATACAACTAAGTATAGTGCAGCGATGGCTGATTACGATAATGAAAAAAATGCTTGGGCATCTAAATTTACTTCATGGGAGTCAGAGAGAACAGGTTTCTTAAGCAAACTTGATTCTAAACCTGCAGAGATAGAAATAGAAAAAGAAATAGAGGTCATTAAAGAAATAGAAGTAGAGAAAGAAATAGAGGTCATCAAAGAAGTAGAAGTGATCAAAGAAGTGGAAGTCGTCAAGGAAGTAGAAGTCATCAAGGAAGTAGAAAAGATCGTAGAGAAGCCGGTAGAGGTCATTAAGGAAATCGAAAAAATCGTAGAGAAACCAGTAGAGGTTATAAAAGAGGTAGAGGTAGAGAAGATTGTCGAGAAGCCAGTAGAGGTTATTAAGGAGATCGAAATTGTTAAAGAGATAGAAAAGATTGTCGAGAAGCCAGTAGAGGTTATTAAGGAGATCGAAATTGTTAAAGAGATAGAAAAGATTGTCGAGAAGCCAGTTGAGGTGATCAAGGAGGTAGAGGTAGAAAAGATTGTTGAAAAACCTGTTGAAGTTATTAAGGAAATTGAGATTGTAAGCGAGGTGATCAAAGAAGTAGAGGTCATAAAGGAAGTAGAGAAAATCGTAGAGAAGCCAGTGGAGGTTATTAAGGAAATAGAAATAGAGAAGATAGTTGAGAAGCCAGTGGAGGTTATTAAGGAAGTAGAAGTAGAGAAGATAGTTGAGAAGCCAGTAGAGGTAATAAAGGAAATAGAGGTTGTTAATGAGGTCGTCAAAGAAGTAGAGGTAGAAAAAATAGTAGAGAAGATAGTCGAGAAGCCAGTAGAGGTTATTAAGGAGATAGAAGTAGAGAAGATAGTAGAGAAGCCTGTTGAGGTGATTAAAGAGGTAGAAGTGATTAAAGAAGTGCCGGTAGAAGTGGTCAAAGAGATAGAAGTCATAAATGAAGTAGAGAAGATAGTAGAGAAGCCTGTTGAGGTGATTAAAGAGGTAGAAGTGATTAAAGAAGTGCCAGTAGAAGTGGTCAAAGAGATAGAGATCATTAATGAAGTAGAGAAGATAGTAGAGAAGCCTGTCGAAGTGATCAAAGAGGTCATCAATGAGAAAGAATTAAATGCACTTAAGAAGAAGTATGCAAGCTTAGAAGATGACTATGGTAAGAAAAAAGCTTCATGGAATGATGAAAAGAAAAAACTAAAAGCTGATTGGAGCGATGAGAAAAAGCAATTAAAAATTAATTGGAGCGAAGAGAAATCTAAGCTTACAGCTGAATTAAAAGCTAAACCAAAAGAGGTCATCAAGGAAGTAGAAGTGATCAAAGAAGTAGAAGTGATAAGAGAAGTGCCTGTTGAAATCATTAAAGAAGTAGAAGTGACTAAGAGTATAGACATGGAATCTCTACTTTCTATGATGTCAAATATGGAAACTGTAGAAGTATCTCGAAAGGAAACAGGAGAGACAACGCGTAGAGGTAAAGCTAAAATTGTAGAAACAAAAGCAAAAGAGACTAAAGCTGCACCTAAGAAAAAAGCAGCGGCTAAAAAGGTAACTACAAAGAAAGCTACTGCTAAAAAGGCGACTGCAAAGAAAGCAACTAAAGGTTCTAAAAAAGATGATCTGACTAAGATAGAAGGTATCGGTCCTAAGATTGCTGGATTATTAAACAAAGCAGGAGTATATACTTGGGAGGAATTATCTAAAACTAAGGTATCCTTTATACAGGACGTACTTACTAAAGCGGGTCCAAGATATAAAATGCACTCACCTAAGACATGGCCACAACAATCAAAATTAGCAGCTAAAGGTAAGTGGGATGAATTGAAGAAATTACAAGACGAATTAGACGGAGGTAGATAGTATTTATTTATTTAACATATAAAAATCGACTAAAAACACATGGAGTATTCTAAAAAGAGAATTATTAATAAGCCCATTCCAGATAATGACCCTAATGGTTTGTTGGATGTTGTCAAAGTAAGTAGAGATTTAACTGTAAAAGGGGTTGAGGTAAATGTTAATATAGCACATCCTTACAACGGAGATATCAGTATAGAATTACACTCTCCAGACGGTAAGAAAAAAGTTCTGCAATCACCTACAAGAGTTCCAGGTAAAAACCTTAACAAAACGTATAAAGGAGAAATGATGGAGCTTTTCAATGGACAGAAAAGTAAAGGTGAATGGAAAATGAAAGTAGTAGATGCAGGAGCAAAGGATAGCGGTAGTGTGAAAGATTGGACACTGCACCTACATTTAGCTAATTCTAAGAAAACTGAAATATTCGTAGATGATAAAGAGAAACTAAAAAGTTCTCAAGTATGTCATCAAGGTGGTAAGATCACATCTGTTACAGCCAAGGTTAATATAGAGCATTCACATATAGGTGATCTTCACTGTACGCTATCGGCGCCTTCAGGTAAGAGTGTAGTACTACATAATAAAACTGGTGGAGCAACTAAGAATCTTAACAAATCTTTCTCTACTGACGAGCTTAAGGACTTCGCTGGTGAGACTGCTAAAGGAAAGTGGACATTAGAAGTATCCGATACACTAAAAGGTGATGCTGGAAGACTTGTAAGTTGGGGTCTTGATATAAAAACGACAACCTCAGCACCGAAGCCAAAAAAATCAAAAAAGGATGACCTGACTAAGATAGAAGGTATAGGTCCTAAGATTAATGAGTTACTTAATAAAGGAGGCATTAATTCTTTTGAAGATTTAGCTAATGCGAAAAATGACACGCTCAAGAAAATATTAGATGATGCAGGACCAAGATTTAAAATGCATGACCCGGGATCATGGCCAAGACAGTCCAAGCTTGCAGCAGATGGTAAGTGGGATGAGTTAAAGAAATTACAAGACGAGTTAGATGGTGGTAGATAACACTATTTCTAATTGTTAAAATATTTAAGATGCAACGTTCAATTGTTGCATCTTTTTTTTTGACTTAATGAAAATGAATATTGAGGAGATACAAAATTTCATTTCAGAAAAAAAAGAAAAATTCTTGGCAAAAAATTTGTATTAATTAAATATTATATATTATTAAAAAATTTAATGTAATTTTGTAATAATTTTTAAACTTGAAATAATTTTTTTATTTAATAATTAGTAATGGCAACAACGACAAAAAAGTCAGCAACAAAAAAAGTAGCTAAAAAGAAACCAGCTGCGAAAAAGACAGCAACAAAAAAAGTAGCTGCTAAGAAAACAACCGCAAAAAAAACAACTGCTAAAAAAGCAGCTCCAAAAAGAGCGACTGCAAAAAAAGCAACCGCTAAAAAAACAACTGCAAAAAAGACTACAGCTAAAAAAGCAGTAGCAAAAAAGACGATTGCAAAGAAAGCAGCTCCTAAGAGAGCAACTGCTAAAAAAGCAGCTCCAAAAAGAGCGA
>CAZBXL010000080.1:0-15296 GCA_964495785.1 uncultured Saprospiraceae bacterium
GCCATATCTAAAGTTCCTGCAGGAAAAGCCGTTTCGCTAATTTTTACATTAGCAAAATTTCTTGTGTTTCTCTTTTCGGTAGGTTTGTTGTTTTCGGTTTTATACCAAGTTAGGCTGTTGGGTAATTTTAATCCATTAAACTTTTTCCAATCATTATATCTTATCCATCCCACTTTATCACTCCTCTCTCCAGAACGATATGTCACTGTATAACCTAACCATGCCATCTCATAAGTCTCAGGATCGTAATGAATGAAGTATTCATCTTTAGGACTGATACCTACCCCATCACCATATGAGATTCTATAGCCCGGATAGGCTTTATCATCAAAAGTTAGTGGCTTGACTTTATTATAATTTATTCCATCATCTGACAAAACAAACGGCATAGCATAGAAGTAGAACATCAAGTTGGTGTAGAATTTAGGATTTCCTTTGTAACTGGTATCAGATACTACCCAGTAATCCTTACCATTATATCCAGAAATAAAGTTACTGCCGTCGATACGTTCATGTCTATTAGTCAGGTCAGTCATCGTCTTTTCTCTGCCCTCTTCTTTAACGATCTCAAATGTCAAGGCTTTCATAGATTTCCATCTATCAAGCCCACCGTGATTATCAAATACTTGATCAAGATCTGCCGGATAGTCTATAGCTACTTTTTGTTGTGCCATTTCTGAATTCTCAATAGCTTTTTCAGTTATCTGAGTAGCTTCTTTACAAGAAATAAATAGCAGTGAGATCAATAATAAATTTTTCATATCAATACGTTCAACTTGTGAATTAATAACTCTAATCTAATACCATTTAGATTATGAATATGTCTTTATGCGAGCATGTTTATAAATCTACTTACATGCTACATCTTTCAAAGTTCAATATAAAGGCTAAATACTCTTGAAAATATCATAATAAGGGCATATCGATATTTTTTAAATCGAATAACTGAGGACTTTAAATAATAATTATTAGCTTGTAATTTTAGAATATCATCTATTGATATTCAGTCAATAGTCTATAATCCACATGTCAAAGTCAAAAACAAAAAACAATCTTAAAGCTTCTACTTCTTTGCCCAGAGAGGTTTTGGAGTCTGCATATACATTGATGTCTACAGCTAAATCAATGAGTGAATTATATGAAGAGAACTTTAAGATAGTTTCAAAATATGTGCATGCGACCTCAAGAGGACATGAGGCGATACAATTAGCTGTGGGGATGCAATTACAGCCACAAGATTATGTATTTCCCTACTATAGAGATGATAGTATGTTATTGGGCTTAGGTATATCACCATATCAGCTAATGCTGCAGTTATTAGCTAAACGTGATGACCCATTTTCTGGCGGAAGATCATATTACAGTCATCCCAGTTACAATCATCCCGACTTCCCTAAAGTACCGCATCAATCTTCTGCTACAGGGATGCAAGCGATACCGGCAACAGGTGCTGCGATGGGGATGCAATACAAAGAATTATTAGACATAGATAGCAAAGACTACCCTATCACAGTATGTTCTCTGGGAGATGCATCAGTGACCGAAGGAGAAGTATCTGAAGCATTTCAGATGGCTGCGCTTAAGCAATTGCCTATACTATATGTCATACAAGATAATGGATGGGATATATCAGCGAATGCGGAAGAAACAAGAGCTCAGAATGCTTATGAATTCATACAAGGATTTAAGGGTATAGAAGCAGTGAGTATTGATGGTTCAGATTTTGAATCGAGTTATAAGACTGTAGCAAATATTATTAAAGTCATGCGTAAGGAAAGACGTCCTTTCTTATTACATGCCACTGTACCTCTGCTTAACCACCATACCTCAGGTGTGAGGATGGAATGGTATAGAGATGACTTAGAAGAAGCAAGAAAATCAGATCCTTATCCTCAACTGCAGCAGCTCTTATTAGACAATGGTTTTAAAAAAGAGGATATAGAAAAGCTGCTTAAGAAAGCTAAGAAATTAGTCAAGAAAGATTTTGTAAAAGCACAAAAAGCTGAAGACCCTCAAGTCTCAGATCTCTATACGAATGACTATGCACAAACTCCTATCACTGAAGAAACAGGAGACAGAGCACCAGACAATAATAAAGAAGTTGTTATGGTAGATTGTGCATTACTAGGTATCGAAGAATTAATGAGAGAGCATAAAGAATGCTTACTCTACGGACAAGATGTGGGTGCCCGATTAGGTGGTGTATTTAGAGAGGCGGCGACATTAGCACAGAAGTTTGGAGATGCAAGAGTTTTTAATACACCTATACAAGAAGCGTTTATCGTCGGGTCGACAGTAGGCATGTCAGCAGTAGGACTTAAGCCCATAGTGGAAGTACAATTTGCAGATTATATCTGGCCTGGACTTAACCAATTGTTTACCGAAGTGAGTAGATCATGCTATCTCAGTAATGGACAGTGGCCTGTTAGTATGATACTGCGAGTCCCCATAGGTGCTTACGGAAGCGGAGGCCCCTATCACTCGTCTAGCGTAGAATCTGTACTCACTAATATCCGTGGGATAAAAATCGCTTATCCAAGCAATGGAGCTGATCTCAAAGGTCTCATTAAAGCGGCTTACCTGGACCCTAACCCAGTCGTCTTATTAGAACACAAAGGACTGTACTGGTCTAAGGTACCTGGCACCGAAAGGGCAAGAACGGTAGAACCTGCTGAGGATTACATATTACCATTCGGCAAAGCCAATATTGTACAAGAAATAGAAGAAAATAATGATAGACCCACAGCCACTATCGTCACTTACGGTATGGGAGTACATTGGTCTATGAATGCGACTGAAAACATCTCGGATCAAATCGAAATTATAGACTTAAGAACACTTAATCCATTAGATACAGAAGCGATCTATGCATCAGTAAAGAAGACTAAAAAATGTCTCGTTGTGACTGAAGAACCGAGCAACAATACATTTGGTCGTAGCCTGTGTGGTATGATACAAGAAGAATGTTTTTCTGATCTCGACGGACCAGTTATGATCGTAGGCTCAGAGAATATGCCCGCCATACCGCTTAACAGTGAACTGGAAAAAGCGATGATACCTTCTGCTGATAAGGTAAGAGCTAAAGTAGATGAGCTACTAAGCTATTGATAAGCTTACAGATTATTTGGTATGGTACAAAAAAACTAAATGAAGTTTACTCAATGAGAACAACTCAGAATAAACTTCATTTAGTTTGATCGTTACAGAAGTTGCATTTAAGAAATATTATAACTGCTCGGTTTACATCTTAGTGCTTACAGGCACTTCATTATGTGACTACTTCCCGTTAAGGCTCCAGTCATAATCAAGATACTCTACTTTCGCATTGCTGTTAATCTTGGTATCAGAGTACTTATTCAGATAGTCTATGATATTACCAAAATCTTCACCGTACCAATTAAAAATATTGGAGATTACAACTTTATCAGCACTGATTTGATTGTACTTTGGGTTATTTATAAATGCTTTTGCAGAATTTTCAAAATTTGTATTTAGGTTTCCCGCAGAGTATGCTCCATTATGAATAGGAGGACAAGACTTAGCTGCACAGTTAACGGCAAAGTGTATACGTGGCTCTTTAAATTCTGGTCTGATAATTCCATTTTCGATTTCATTAAGGGACATTGTCTTACCATCAAGTTTAACAAACTTATCGTCCCACGGCTTACCACCATTTAGATCCTTTATACTTTTAACTGGATAATTATCTACGATTTTTTTGATTGTCGCTGCATTGTATGCATTTATCCAGAAAGCTAATCTCTCACTTACAGATAATGATGATGGATCGACTTTACTTAACATCGTGAGATAAGCATCAAGGTCTCCACTTTTAGATTTTATGGCTTTGTAATCAACTGCACCATCACTTGTAACATGAGCTCTTAATATATTATGGAATACAGAATGATCAGTATTCATTGTTCCAGGTTTATTAATCACGTTTGATTTTTTATTCTTTTTCAGATCTACTTTTTCTACTTCTTCAGAATATTGAGTCTTATCTAATGAAGGCTTTCTTTCAGCACTCTCTATAGGTACTGTCACTTTAAGATTGGGCTCGATTCGTTTTTCTGGAGTAGAAGTTTTTGTCTCGGTTTTCTCCATGATTTCTGACTTCTTTGTTTCTACTACCTTAGTGGCTTTTTCATAGCTTTTAGCTGCTGATTTCGTTGCTGTCGATACCTTTTCTTTAGCTGAGCTTACCATTTCCGATTCAGCGACAGCTTCTGTTTTAGATGCAGGCTTTTCAGCTTTCAACTTTGGTATATTTGATTTAAGCTCTTCTGACTTTGCAGATATATTTTCTGCAGCTGTTTCCGAGACTTCATCCACTTTGTCTATCATTTTGTCTTTTGCATCCTTAATGTTTTCAGTGGTTTTTGTTGCGACTTCAGCGACAACAGATTTAGAAGAAGCATCTGACTTACATGATGTTAATATCAATAGGGTCATCAAGATACTGGCATATAAATATTTCATTGTATTGAATTAAGTGTTTTAAAAAAAGCAATAGGTTATAATGTGAAAAAACACTCACCCTCTAACCTATCCTTGTATGTTATAATCAAATCTTAGACCTATATTTCTGGGAGCCTCTAACAATCCAGGTCTGAGGGTATATTCTTGGTTTAGTATGTTTTCAGCTAACAAGCTGACTTTTAGCTTCTTAAAGCTATAAGATGCTCTGCTATCTAACTTTATAAATCCACCTGGATTGGCTGCTCTGTAGAAACCTATAAGTCCTATATTGTTTAACAACTCATCTATGGTTTCAGTTTCGCTTGAGTGAATAACTGCTACTCCAATATTCAGATTATTGAACTTAGCCTCAAGGTCTACTTTGAAGTTATGCTTCGTTCTATACTTTAATATATTCTGCAATTCAGTCTCTCCCACAGGAGTACTTATACTATTACGTATGGCTTCATTAGTATCAAAATCTCTGTATACAGGATCGATATAAGTATATCCTGCTATGATATTTATAGGAATTCCTCCCAATGTAGATCGACCGGCAAAATTTACTTCATAACCCTTAATATCAGTCTTTCCAATATTCTGAGATTGAAAGCCTTGTCGGCCATCCCTTGAGACGAATGTGAACTCTGTCATGTCATTATACTGAGACCAGAATAATGCGACATCTACAAAGCCTTCCCAGCTCCCTATTTTGACAATCTTTTTTACACCGATCTCTGATGTCCAACCGCTTTCTGATTGTAGAAATACATTTGGGAATATAAAAAAACCACTTAATGAAGTTTCTATAAATCGTTCTGTAATGGTAGGAAACCTATATCCCTGTCCCCAACTTGCACGTAAGAAAGTAGACGTATCTAATTTATAATTTAGACCTGTACGAGCTATGATCTTATCTTCTTTTACGATACCTCCAGGAATGGTATCGTCCTTAAATACTTCTGGACTTTCTTGGAAGTTGTATTCATATCGTAATCCAAATGTAGCCGTTAGCTTATCCCCAAAACGCTTATCCACCTCAGCGTAACCCGCTATATTATTAGAGGTCAATTCTACGTCTCCGAAGAGTTCTGAATTAGACGTCACTAAATATGCTGAGGTTCCTGTCGTCACATCCATATCCCATTTATCTACTTTAGTGAGAAACTGATATTCGGCATAAGAGCTCGATGAGGCATTAGATTGATTGTTATCATTATTATTAGATATAGAGTAATACCTACCAAAAAATTTATGGCGATTATCATTCTTATCATAGATAGTGATCTGTGGGTCAAAATAATATCGAGTGCTTACTGTATTTATCTGAGAACCTGGTAATGGGAGATAAGCACCAGATGCTCCATTAGACCAGATGAATGGATTAGAACTATCTCCATAATTGTACATAGAATTAAGACCAAGAGATATCCTATCATTGATCTTATACTTTGCATTAAGTGATAGCCTATAACGGTCCTCATATGCGTCTTTATAGTAACTATTAAAGTCCTCATAGAATCCATTAGCTACAATGTCGAGATCACCAAATTTCTGCTTATGGAGTAGACTTAAATTAATCCTGGAGGGTGATGTCAATGTATCTTCGCCCCACCACTTTTTGTTTATATCCTGAGGAGAGAGATAATTTATATAACTCAATGAAGCTTTGGTGGTAGGTTCAGTTGTCGCATATCCTGTTCTTATATTAATTATTCCATTCATAGCAGCTGAGCCATATAATGTAGAGGCGGCACCTTTAAGGACTTCTACCTGACTTATATTTTCTATTGGAATATCTGACCATGAAGGACGACCTGCATCACCTTGCAGTGCAGGTATATCATCTATTAATAAAAGCACCCTACTACCAGCACCATAGGACCAGCCTGAGCCACCTCGGATATTAGCTTGATTATCTATTAACTGAACGCCGGGCAATTTATCAAGTACTGAAGTCAGTCTTACTGCATTTGTATTGCTGATGAGGTCAGGTTTAATAACCTCTATAGATACTGGTGATCTTGCAATAGACTTCTTATGCTTAGACCCCGTAACAGTAGCTGTTTTTAACAAGGTCGTAGAAGGATTCAACAGAGCTGATAATTGGCTAATTGCGTTATCCTCAATTACAATTTTATAACTCTTAGTGGCATAGCCTATGTAATCAATCGATACATCATATTCACCTGAAGAATATTGTATTGTAAAAGCACCATCAAAATCGGTTACTGTCCCTTTTTCGTTAATGCGAACTGTGGCACCAAAAAGTGGCTCATCGGTTTCTGCATCCTTTACAATACCAGAGACGCCTGACTTCTGTGATATGAGCTGAGCGCCGACCAACAGAAATACTACAATCAAAGGTGATTTTAATTTTAATATTGGATCGATATTTTTGTAAGAATTTATGATGCTAATTTTCTTGTTAAGTTGATATATGTGAAATCATACTCTCTGTCATTTTTTGAATGTCATATTTAGGCTCCCAATTCCAATCTCGTGCTGCATGACTATCATCTATACTCTCTGTCCAACTCTCAGCTATCTGCTGTCTATGATCTGGCTCATACTCAATCCTAAAGTCTGGTATATGTTTTTTGATTTCTTTATAAAGACTATTTGGTGTTACGCTAAATCCAGAAACATTATAAGACACTTTCACCTTGAGGTCCTCGATAGGTGCATCCATAAGTTGTAGTGTTGCGTCTATCAAGTCGGGCATATAGATCATAGGAAGAGCCGTCTCTGGCTTGAGGTAACACACATAATGAGATTTTTCTACAGCCTCAAAAAATATATCGACTGCATAATCTGTCGTCCCTCCATGCGGTCTACTCTGATAGCTTATCACACCAGGATAACGTATCGATCGTATATCCATATTATACTTTCTATTGTAATAAGCATTCCACAATTCTCCTGTATATTTTGTGATACCATACATCGTTTCTGGCTCGAACGAACTGTGCTGTGGGGTCATTTGCTTAGGGGTCGTATTGCCATATATTCCTATAGTACTGGGAAAGAAAACTTTCCTAATACCGTTGTTTTTAGCTATCTCTAATAGCTTTAGATATGACAGTAAATTTATGTTCCAAGTGAGATTGATATTATCCTCCCCTTTAGATGATAGCAAAGCTGCTAAGTGGTATATCTGCGTTATATTATGCTCCTTGATTGTATTTTCTAAGGCTTTTTCATCTGTTATATCTAACTGTACAAAAAGGCCTTGTGGCTTACCTTCTTTAAGATCTGAGGCAACCACTTGATCTTTACCGTATTTAGATCTTAGTGCCTCTACGAGTACCGTTCCTATCTGCCCACCTGAGCCTGTAACGAGAATTTTTGGATTCAATTTATTAAGTTCTATTAACCGACAAATTAAAGCTTACTTAGGACAAATTGGTAAAAGAAATGAAAATAATAAAGCCTCTAATAGTGACTACTTACAGATTATAATATTTGACTTATAATAAGTGATAAATTCTGGCGAAAATCCAACACATTATTTTATAAATATAATTCTAAAACTAAGATTGACTTATGAAGTGTAAGTTATCAAGAGCTTTAATAGACTTCTCTTTGTAATCAAGTTGGTAAGCATAATGCACTACTCCATTACTTATGATGAGATATGGCACCGACAACCCCATGTTATAACTCGCAACTTGTCGACATGTATTTTCTGTAATATTGATATTGAAACTTTTGAATTCAAAAAGGATGTAAGGCACACCTTTTACATTCATGATCAAATCAAATCGCTTACTCATCTGCCCTAATGCGATGGTCTTCTCAGCCGAAAGAGAAGCATAAGAAATATCGTGCTCCATCTTAAGGTAATGTATCCACGTCTGTCGTACAAGCTCCTCAGGTTGTACAACTAATTCTTTCTTCCTTATAGGATCAAACAAGTATCGCTTTCCGGATCTTACTCTGAAGTCGATAGCAGTAGAGTATTTCTGAATGTCTAATTCTATCACTTATATTCTATTCTTCTGAGCAATTATATCAGTTACTTCACTTAATCGTGACTCTTTCTTAATCAACTTATTGTTGTCAATGACAATAACTTCTACTCCCGCTATTTTCAGTTCTTCTATGATGAGAATTTGTTTTATGAAGGTGTCTTCATTCTCGTTATCTATTAAACCATCTTCTATAAGAATTACTGGTTGTACATCTGTATCTGAAAAAATTCCTGGCAGCAGATTATAGTCATCAATACTTGAAAATATTTCTTTAATCCCTTGATCATATAAATCTTCTCTTAACTGTGCATTCTTATACTCAGAAAGAAATGATACTATTGCAACTGACTTTAATTTATATATATTATAATTAGGATTTAATCTTGCGAGCGTTTGCCCAAGATACAAAGAGGCTATGTTAAGTTCATGAGACTTAAGTTGTCCCAGCTTTTTTGTAAATGAATAAAACACCCCCTTATCATTAAGTATCTCCATATCAGGAATGGCCTTCAGGACACTGTGAGTATTGATATTAATATCTTGGCTGTAAGCAAATACCTTCACTCGATTATACTGCAAGGTATTTTCTGGAAGGCAATTGAGACTAACCAAAATAACATTAGATGTATCTTGATATGATACTGGCAGGTTCGTCTTGAAAAATACCTGAAGAGGTTTGTCCGAGTGTTCAGAATCTACTCCTGAGTCTTCTTTGTAATATGAAGCTAATGACACTTTAGCATCTAAGCATTGCTTAAAATCATATTGTAATCCATCGATGTTTTTGACAACTGAACTTATTCTCAATAGAGAATTACTGATGTTTATATGAGATAATTGATCCTCGAGACCATCCTCCCACGAAGATTTTTGATTTAAAAATATACTTATGATATCTCGATCAAACTCACTTAGAGAATTTTTGTACTTACACCATAAAAGATAATTTTCATTTGAATCTAAAAAGAATAATGCATAGTCAATATCATTCTTAATATCTTCTATAACTAACCTGACATTATAGAAACTTAGGGCTTTACGATTATAATCTTTAGAAAAAATATCTGCTGTGTTAAGTCGCTGCTGCAATAGGGCTAACTTATCAATTAATCTTTTGATATCATATTCAGAACTGTGTACAGTCATCTTTTGATATACATCAATTAATAACTTAGAAGAAATACTTTTTTGGTTTTCGACATAGTCATTTAATCGTTCAGTTATATCTTTGATATTTCTATTGAGATCTTTTGTCAGAGGATTATCATAACCAATCTTCGTTGCTAATTGATTAAGATAAAAAAGCATTTTTTTCCTTTCTGTATCCGAGTATGCGTCACTATCGGTTTGATATAGTTGACCGATTTCGTTCTCTATTTCTTTTAACTTATCGACTTTGCTTATAAGCTCTCTATTATTATTAAACGAAATTTCTTGTTCTATTTCATCTATCTCTGAGAGAAGTTCACATGATTCGTTATACGCATCTGAGAGATAACTATTTACCCCAGATAAGTCTGTATGAATTACATCATTTGCAAATGGATTGATCTTATCCAAGTGCCTAAACATAGGCTCATATTTCTCCTGTGCATCTCTAAGAAGTTTCTTTTTGATCTGCAGATCATCATGATCTATCTTACTTAGAATAGTCTTAGACCTTATCGAAAAATTTGTTTCTTTAGGACTGATCAATTGTCTGTCATATAATTCTACAATACTCATGTTTCCATGGCACGGACGTGAGAATTCTTTCATTTGTCTTTTGACAGCATTCATTTGCTTATTGAATCTCGAGACGACTTCAGTCCTATGATTATTATCAGTAACTGGAATAGGGTTCTCCGATTCTGAAATTTGAATCGGCTTGCCTTTTATGGTGATGTCTACAAGGTCTTTGAGAGCATATTTGCTTATAAGATAGTTAATGGTATTAAGATCCTCTTCAGATTCTATTATGAGATGAGTTTTCTTTGACGACTCTAATAGATCGTAGATGTGCCAGAACATATTATGCAGGCAATTATCTCTATCAGAGTACTGGCATAGGACGCTTTCGTCTGTCAGTTTTTCTAGCTCGGTCGTCGTATAGAATTGATTGGCTATTCTCATGATATGATTAGGGTGCTACGATATGTCAACAATAAACAAAAATTGAAGTATGATAATCTCTCATATCAATTTTAAATACTTTCTTATGATAATAAAAAAGCTGCGACCACGTGATCACAGCTTTTTGTTTTTTAATCATTATAAGGTAAGTATTATTTTTCTATAATACCTCCGCTTACTTTTTCTCCGTCTTTGTAGATGTATTCTAATGTAACCTCGCCCTCTTCATTAAAAGTTCTCCACTTACCATCTAACTTTCCGTTTTTATAATTGACTTCTTTTTGTTTATCACCTTTTGTATTGTACTCTATGGATGGTCCATCTAACACATTATCTCGGTATGTGATTTCCTTTTCTGTTCTGCCAAATTTATATTGAGCAAATTTTCCGTTATACTTATTATTAGCATAATTGACTTCTTTCTCAATTTGGCTTCTATTACTGAATTCTATGTAGGGTCCATTAAGCATACCATCTGAATATGAAGCTATAGATTTAAATCTACCCGCATACTCATTCTCCCAATAAGTTATCCATGCACCATTTCTCTTTCCATTAGATACGTAGCCTTCTTCTATAATATCGCCTACACTATTTTTCTTAATAGCTCTGATCACATTACTACCATCTATCTTTTCAGTTTCGTAGCCAGTAAGGTCTTCAGAAGCCCCTGTCGTTGTAGACCCACTATTACATGAAAATAAAATGCTTGTTATAATTGCAAGTAAAATAAATGATCTCATATTATTAATATTTTTGATGCGAATTTAATGCATTCACAAAATATCACAAAACCTTATCCTTTTTTTCCCATTGTATTCGTCATATTATGAATAATAAAGAAATCGCCCGCAAATTCTCTCTGTTAGCTAAACTAATGGAACTCCATGGAGAGAACGCTTTCAAAACAAAATCCTACAGTAGTGCTTATTTGACAATAAGAAAATACCCTAAGGAGCTTAGCACTATGGAGTTGTCTGAGATCGAAAACATACAAGGCATAGGCAAAGCCATCAGCACAAAAACAGCAGAACTTCTCAGTACGGGTGAGATACAACTGTTATCTGATTACATTGAAAAAACTCCAGCTGGCATTGTGAAGATGATTCAGATCAAAGGCTTTGGCCCTAAGAAGATCGCAACGATATGGAGAGAACTCGAAATAGAAACTATAGGTGAGCTAATGTACGCCATCAACGAAAACAGGCTTGTGGAATTAAAAGGATTTGGTGCAAAGACTCAAGCTAGTCTAAAAGAACAGTTGGAGTATTATATGGAGTCCAGCGACAAAGTCCTCTACGCCTCAGCAGAATCTATAGCTCATAATCTGATAGAAGAACTCAGAAGTCATTTTACAGAAAGTAAAGTTGCTCTCACTGGTGGCATCTATAGAAAGGCCCAAATAGTCAATACTATAGAAATAATATCAGACCTGGAGGCGTCATTAATTGACCAGTTTATCGATGGTAGTGAACAATTAATAAAAACTGACGAAGGCATCTTTAGTCAGAACCTAAAGGTTACATTTCATTATGTGAGCTCAGAAAATTTCTATTATGAATTGACAAAAAAATCATGCGGAGAATCGTTCTGGAAAATGCTCAACATAACAGACAAGAAGTATGAGAGTGAAGAAGAATTATTCGAATCAAATGACCTGCCCTATATCATTCCAGAATACAGGGAAGATCATAACGTATCATTTTTTAGAGAAGCGTACCGACCAGACACTATCATAGACATCGATGACATAAGAGGATATATACATAACCACAGCACCTATAGCGATGGCGTTAATACACTTATGGAAATGACTCAAGCCACGATGGACAAGGGTTATGAGTACTTAGTCATTACCGATCATTCTAAATCAGCATTCTATGCCAATGGTCTGTCAGAAGAAAGATTGATGGCGCAGTTGGATGAGATCATAAAGATAAATCAGTCTATCAATAACTTCAGATTATTCTCAGGCATAGAATCAGATATCTTATCTAACGGTAGCCTTGATTATCCTGATGAAGTCCTATCAGAACTAGAAGTCATCGTCGCCTCTGTACATTCTAATCTCAAAATGGATATAGATAAAGCCACCAAAAGATTAATCACTGCGATTGAAAATCCCTATACATCTATATTAGGTCATCCTACAGGCAGGCTATTATTAAGTAGAAAAGGCTATCCTATAGATCATCATAAGGTCATAGATGCCTGCGCTGCTAACAACGTCGCCATCGAGATAAATGCTAATCCCCTACGCCTTGATATAGACTGGACATATGTTCAGTATGCCGTAGATAAAGGTGTTCTTATATCAATAAATCCCGATGCTCATAGCACCAAAGGATTAGACGACACATACTATGGTGTATGCTCTGCAAGAAAGGCAGGATTATCCAAGTACAACTGCCTCAATGCATATGATACAGAAGAAATGGAGGAATGGATCATAGAGCAGCATCAAAAAAGACCTTGAATGTCATAAGCATGATGTAATTAATTGTTAATCGGATGTTAACCCCAGTGTACATAGGGGTGTTGGGCTTTATTCTAAAGCTATAATGAATATATTTGCACCATCATTAATAAAAAAATTAATAAATGAAAAAATTAGGATTTATACTTGCACTAAGCATGCTTGTCATGTTTTCTTGTAAAGATGAAGGTGCTAAAAATGCCGTTGCTGATGCAGCTACGCCTTCAGTACCAACAGCAGCAACTACTAACAATGCAGTACCATCATCTAACCCAATACCAGCAGCTAATGAGCCAGCGGTACCAGCAGGACCTATTACATCTTTAGAATTCGAAGAGACAGAATATGACTTCGGAACTATCATGGAAGGAGAGAAGGTTGTTTATGATTACAAATTTGTAAACACAGGTGATGAGCCTCTTATTATCCAAAATGCAAAAGGTTCTTGTGGTTGTACAGTACCAGAATGGGAAAGAGATCCAATACCACCAGGTGGTTCAAGTGTAATCAAAGTTCAGTTTGATTCTAAGAACAAAGGAAAAGTAGGTGGTGGATTACAATCTAAGAGAGTAACTATCACAGCTAACACTGATCCTGTAAACACTTACCTTACTATTAAAGGAAAAGTAGACAAAGATCCAGCAACTGAAGCTGCCAAAAAAGATACAAAGAGCTAAGAAAGAGTTTGAATAAATAAATGCTATGAAGCCTACCAATTTTATTGGTGGGCTTTTTTTATGCCCCTAAATGAGATTGATCTCTATCTACTTGAGAAATAAAAATCAACCTGAAATTATCTCTGAGATATCCCTATACTTTTATATCGCGAAACATATAACAGAACCTTACTTAGAAGAATCAAGCTCATATCAGTAAGCTAATATCTAAGACCGATAGCTTTTAAAAAATTTAAAATTCTATAAAACCGATTCGAACAAATGCTTAGGATTATAGCTTCATATTAGTGTAACAAACATCAAATAGTTGTTATTGATCTAATAGAATAACAACGAGGATGTATTCATTAATCAAAAAAATATTATCATGAATATCGCAAAAATGAGAGGAGCATTACAAGACCTAATTATTAGATTACAAGATGCAGAAAAAGGATACAAAGAGATCTACAATGCATCAAGCAATCCTATCCTGAAACAATGGATGAAAAAGTATGCTGACGAAAGACATGACTTTCACAAAGACTTAGAGATGGAGAGTAGAAATTTAGGTGGAGATCCAGAAGTCAAAACATCTATCTTGGGAGACCTTCACAGAGTATTTATTGACATCAAAATAAATAACATTGATGATTCATTAGATTCTGTAGTAGATGAAATAGAAAGAGGAAGTTCAAGACTAATCGAGGATTATGATAACGCTATCGTCGCATGCAGTGAGAAAGAAGGCTTAAGGTCTATCTTAGAAGCACAGAAATGGAAAATTAATGAAGAAGTAAAATCTCTTAATGTCCTCAAAGAAGAATTAGCAGGTGTAACAGCCTAATCAATATCTAAGCAAATTATTCCCATACTTATACAAAGACCCTCAGTTGAGGGTCTTTTTTTTTTACAATATGGTCTGTTTTTTGACTTATATAATGATGACAAAATATTTTGACCTACACTTATTAAATATAAGTTCTGAATATGATTGTTGATGCGTCATCATTCTAAACTTTCAAACGGAAAGAATAATCGCTATATTGAAATAATAAAATCATAATATGAAACCTATAATAACTTCTCTATTTGTAATTTTTAGCTGCATTATTGTTGCACAACCTCTCTTAGAATCAGAATTAAAATCTGACGGAATCGTCTTCCCTCGGATGAGTACATCAGCAAGAAACAATATTAATGCTGTACAAGGACAATGCATATATAACATATCTACGGATAACATAGACTGCTATGATGGTTCCACATGGATAACAGTCGGTGGGACTGGTCCTCAAGGGCCAGCGGGACCACAAGGTCCACAAGGTCAGCCAGGAATATCTGGACCGGCAGGACCTCCAGGGCCTTCTGGTACATCAGGACCAGCAGGACCACAGGGCTTATCTGGACCAGCAGGACCAGCAGGAGCATCAGGAGCATCAGGCAGTCCAGGCTCTCCCGGAGCTCCCGGACCTCAAGGACCTCAAGGAGAGTCTGGGCCTCCAGGACAACAAGGGATGACAGGACCTCAAGGGCCTCAAGGTGATGAAGGACCTGCAGGACCGCAAGGAGTAATGGGGCATGAAGGACCGGCAGGAGTAACGGGTCCACAAGGTC
>CAZBXL010000081.1:0-3325 GCA_964495785.1 uncultured Saprospiraceae bacterium
GATTTCTTTTTACTGTCATTCTTTATGGCAGCTTTTCGAATTGCAATGCCTGGATTGTACAGCCTTATTTTTGAAAGACAAGGGGAAAAAACAAGTGTTCTACTGATTGGTGCAGGGCAGCTGGCGGCTATTACACGAAAAGTGATCCAAGAAGATAAAAACTCTAATTTTAATATCGTCGCCTGTATAGACGATAACCCAGATATCACTAATAAGTCCATTGATGGGATTAAAATCTACAAGCCTGAAGATATCACTCAGGTAATACAGGATGAGGGTATAGAGAAAGCTGTCTTTGCTATTTCCAATATTACTAATAAAAGGAAAAATGAAATTGTAGATATCTGCCTTGATAATGAAGTGAAAGTACTACAAGTGCCAATTCAAGCTAATTGGACTGAAGAAGACTTTAAATTAAATCAACTTAAGGAAATTCAGTTTGAAGATCTGCTTGAAAGAAATGCTATAGAGCTGAGTACAGAGAATATCAATAATTATGTCCATGATAGAATAGTCTTGGTTACAGGTGGTGCAGGGTCTATAGGTAGCGAGTTAGTAAGACAGTTGGTTCCATTTGGACCTAAGGAGATTATTATTGTTGACCAAGCTGAGTCCCCATTAGTAAACGTAGGATTAGAGATTAAGGAAGAATATAAATATGAAAATGCGATACCAGTCATTGCTGATATCGTAGATTTTGGTCGGATGGATTATATATTTAAAGTCTATCAGCCAGAGATAGTCATACATGCTGCGGCTTACAAGCATGTACCTATTATGGAGTCCTTTCCGAGAGAAGCTATTAGTGTCAATATTTTAGGAACTAAGAATATTTCTGAATTAGCAGACCTACATAAAGTAGAAAAATTTGTGATGGTCTCTACCGATAAGGCAGTAAGACCAACTAATGTGATGGGAGCTTCTAAGCGGATAGCGGAGATGTTCATACAGTCCCTCAATGGACATAGTGATACGCAGTATATTACGACACGGTTTGGCAATGTACTCGGTTCTAATGGATCGGTAATTCCTCGATTTAGAAATCAAATTAAAAAGGGTGGGCCTATTACAGTAACACATCCAGATATTACGAGGTATTTCATGACTATTCCGGAAGCATCACAGTTAGTTTTAGAAGCTGGATCTATGGGGCAGGGAGGAGAGATATATCTTTTTGATATGGGTGAGCCTGTTAAGATATTAGACGTCGCAGAAAAATTAATCAAACTATCTGGATTGCAACCTTATGATGATATTGATATCCAGTTTACTGGCCTACGACCTGGAGAAAAGTTATATGAAGAATTGCTGAACGATACAGAATTGAGTAAAACCACTCATCATTCTAAAATTACAATAGCTAATATTGAGAAAAGCAACTTTAATTCGATCTCAAAGCAGATAGCAGACTTATTGCTTGAGTTAGATAATGTTGATAATAAAAATCACATTGTATACTTAATGAAGCAAATTGTTCCTGATTTCAAGAGCAAGAATTCTATATTTGAATCATTAGATACCGAAGAGGTTTCTCAAAAAGTTTAATTAGCCCTTATTATAATGTTTGAAAGCAATTTCAATAAGTATTTATTGCTTCCCCTCTTAGGATTAGCATTAGCATCGATGCTGATGTTACTGCCATTTAATAATCTTCAGTTTATCATTTTTGCAGCGTTTCCTTTTTTGATGTTAACAGGAGCTGTGCTTACTAAGCGTAAGTTGTTATTGGATATCAAGTCTGTAGATTTATTTTGGGTGGGTTTTACATTGTTAGGATTTTTATCCTACTTCTGGGCTACTAATCCTGCTTTAGTATGGTATAGAGGCTTCTCCTTCTTGGGCTTGTTCCTTATAAGTTTGATATTTAGAGATCTTATAAAGTACCCACTGATCAGACGATTTTTTCCTTTACTTCTGTCAGTATTATTTTTGGTAATCTTCTTGCAGCATTTGTTAGCAGTTCATTTTGAAACATCTTTTTTTGACTCTTCTTGGAATAGGTTTCTTAATAGAAACAGTAATGTAACGACATGTTATTTAGTCACTGTTTTTCCGTTCTTGTTATTTAAGCAATCAAAGAATCAGTTTTATAGATTTCTAAAGATCTTAAGTGCCATATTAATTTTGAATATTCTCTTCTTAGCGAATGTGAAAATTGTAATCCTCAGTCTACTGATGATTATGCTCTACTATTTTTGGAGCAATCAAAGAAAGTTATTGTTTATTTTATTTACAATGGCCGTATTTGGAATAATTATTATAAATGGCTTTTTCAGTTATGACGAATTAATGGCAAAGCACTTTGCCGATATTTATAAGCCTGACAATTTCTCTCGATTAGACTTGGCTAACTTATCTATTGACTTGATTCGAGAAAATCCATTAGTTGGAGTTGGTAAGGGAAATTGGATAACAGAAGTCTACAATCAAGACCTTAGAGAAATCGGTTATTACAACCAATTAGATGATTACAGTCGATTACATAGTCATAACTTGTTTTTGAAAATTGCAGGAGAATTAGGTGTCATAGGTCTCTTCTTATTTTTATCTCCATTCGTAATAACACTATATAATGGTTTTAAAAAAGTAAGTGAATTAGATTACGTAGAGAAAGCTTCATTTGCATCTGTTTTAAGTTATCTCTGTGTGTCAACTTATTACGGAGGAGTTAATTTGTACGAGTATAATTTTAGTGGGGTGGAAGTTTTAGCATTTGCAAGTATGGGTATTTTATCAAATAAGCTATTGATTACTCGTAAGTCTATCAATTATTTTGTTACTCTTCCATTGACAATATTGACAATTATTTGGTTTCTTTTTAGTGCTATAAGTTGGCATAGCATCCATACTGTCTTGCATCATAACAATGATGTAAGCATTAATTCTAAAATTGAGAAATTAACGGATGTGTATAGCAGTACTTTTCTAACGACATATGGATTTGACAGACTATTGGATTTAGACATAGCAGAATTGTATGCTTCTAATAATGATAGTAATAAGGCCATATTTCATTATGAAAGGATGATGGCTTTGGCACCTTATAATTGTACAGGATTAGTTTCTTATAGTCAATTCTTAATTGATAATAATCTGGATTTAAATAAGGCAAAAGAAATTTTGCTTAAGGTCAAGTCTATTCAGCCAAGTCCTGAAGTAGATCAACTATTGTCTCAACTCAATAGTAAATAATCAAAAAAGTATTTCTTATATCGGGCATGCATAGATCAGGTACTTCTGCTATAGCAGGCTATCTTGATAGTTTAGGTGTGTCAGGTGGCCAGTCACTTATGGAAGGTGCTTATGATAACCCACTCGGCTTCTA
>CAZBXL010000081.1:3425-4923 GCA_964495785.1 uncultured Saprospiraceae bacterium
ATCCCTCTGAAATTATAAATTCCCTCAATCATCGTAATAATCTATCAGAAGAGAAGTCAGAGGCGCTTATAATGAAGTATTGGTTGTCAGTACTAAGTTGTCTTAGGAATAAGAAGTTTCTTGTCATAGATTACAATGAATTAGTTAATAATCAAGACCAAATTCTCAAACAAATTGAGATACTATATAATTGGAAACCCAATAATGAAAAGCTTACGAATAAATCATTTATAAATAAAGCGCTTCGTAATAATAAGCAAATCATATCTGATGTAGAATCTGATAATTATCTGCATAATTTATACGTTTCATTATATGAATATGATTTTACAAATGGTGATTCATTTGGTAAGATTGATCAATATATAGATAATCCGCCAAGAATTAACTTCAATTCTATAAGAGATAAGGAATCTACTGAGGTTAATTTTGCTAAGATTTTCTATGATACAGGCAATGGTTTTAATGAGAAAGAGAGTCGGTTTGTTCTTCACGACGGGCTTCTACTTCGTAGCACTATTTCATTTGATTCTAAGCCTATTAATCGGATTAAAATTGTTCCAATACATCGAGACTGTCAGATCAAAATTAATTCAGTTCAGTTTTTTCATAATGATTTACTTTTAAATTATAAGTTCAATCATAACGGGCGGATTACAGAGACAGCTGAATTATTACGCTATGAAGATTCACCTTCAATGATGTTTACATTTAATCGCCCTCAACTGATTGATAAAGCTCTTTTAGATTTTGAATTTATTTTCATTGAATCTAAAACGTCTAAAGTAGGGAAGGGTGATGAATCTGTGAATACTAAATTAGATTTATTCTGGAGCAGTATAAAGTTATTTATTTCAAGTCCATTTAGTTTTGTTAAGCATATTAATACCCAGAATTTAAGAACTTTAAAATCTGCCTTAAAAAGAGAGAATCCGCAAACCATCTTCAAGAATATTAAAAAACTTATTTTTTCAAAATCTTTAAATCAATCAAGTTTTAATAAGAATTCTCAAGGTCAAGCACTTGATGCTTCGCATTTAGATGAAGCGTCAAGCGTTAACGTAGTTATGTACGTTTGTGGAGTACTGCCAGAATTTGATAAGTCAAGTGGAGCACAGAGAGCCCATAAGATATGTTCTATAATCTCAAATTGTTGCAGATTAATAATTGTATGTAATAAGATTACGAATGATAAGTATGTAGACCATTACATGAGTCAGGGTATAGAAATAGTTTCATTAGATAGACTTAAAAAGCGATTTGGTCAGATTGCTCCAAATGTGATTACCATAATCTTTAATAAGTATTATACCTATGATGATTATAGTTACATTTTAAATTGGTTCTCAACTTCTAAGACTATTATAGATGCAGAAGATATTGCTTGGAAACGCGAACAAGGCTCTGCTGGATATACTAAGTTGAGTCTATCCGATATAAGTAAGAATAAACAAAGAGAACTTAGATCTTATGCTGCTGTAGATCATATATGGTGTGT
>CAZBXL010000081.1:5023-7470 GCA_964495785.1 uncultured Saprospiraceae bacterium
TCAATAGCAGAGGTACAGGATCTTATACCTGACGATCCTTACATTGATGTAGTAGGTTATATTGAGCATTCAGCAATTCCAGCATTATACAGTAATATTTCCGTCGTCATTGTGCCATTGAAATTTGGATCAGGAATAAAAGGTAAAATAACGGAAGCTATAATGCATGATGTTCCAGTCATAACAAATGCTATAGGTAATGAAGGCATTAATCTGGAAGATAAAATTAGTGGCTTTATCACCGAACGTTCCGATGTCATGGCACAATATGCAGTTGATATATTATATGGTAAATATGATGTCACCACCATTTCAGATCGAGCATATAAGAAGATTGAAAAATTAGTCTCTTATGATATAAATAAACAATCAATTGTAAATAGCATTTTCAAGAAAGTCAGCATATGTATAGTGACATATAATCAAATGGATCTTCTCAGAGATTGTATTAATAGTATTCTTGATAATACAAGCTATCCTAATTATGAAATATTAGTATACTCTAATGGATGTACAGATGGGACTCAAGACTATTTAGTTCAGCTAAGTGATAGATATACAATAATTGATATCGTATTATCTGATGAGAACAAAGTATATGTGGAGCCCAATAACATATTAATGAAGAAAGTGGGTAGGAATGATGTGGTATTAGTCAATAATGATGTCGTTGTAAAAGCAAACTGGCTATCTCATTTAAGTCATACCGCAAGACTAAATAAAGATTGTGGCATTGTAGGCGCAAAGATTTTATATCCTAATGGCATGCTACAAGAGTATGGCAGTGAGATATATGTTGATGGAACAGGAGCCAACTTAGGAAAACATGATGATCCAAATAAAATAGAATATCATAAAGTCATTTCTGCTTCATATGTGTCAGGATGTTGTATGTATATTAAGCGAAATACAATAGACATAATTGGTATGTTTGATACGAAATTTATTCCGTGCTATTTTGAAGACAGTGACTATTGTTATACAGCTTGGAAGTCAAATATCCAAACCTTAGTATCTCCTAAGAGTTCTGTAATACATAAGGAAGGGTCAAGTGCAGGTAATGATGAGACTATTGGATTTAAAAAGTACCAAGCAATTAATAGAGAAAAATTCTTGAAGAAGCATGGTAAGAATATAGATCTCATCAATAAAAAAGCACGCAAGCAGAGTCTATACTTTAATTCTGTTTTATGATAGAAATGAATAACTATACAAGTTTTATTTTTTCTCATATTCCTAAATGCGGTGGGACAAGTTTCAGAGAATTCATCTATAAATCTGCCTTACATTCTAAGATTGATAGACATCGCATTTATATTCCAGGATATAATAATATTAGAGTTGATAAGAACTTGAATCAGCTTTCTCAATCTGAACTTAAAAGTTTCTCTAAGCGAAAATATCAAGTTATCGCGATGCATGTACCATATGCAATTCATGTAAAGCATAATAACTTGGGTCATAGACCTCTTTATTTTAGTTTATTCAGAGAGCCATTTGAGCGATTTTTATCTCATTATTATTTCTTTTATTACAAGCAAGGAGCTGATGGGTGCAAGGGCATACACTTGTCAGATTTGCCTGACAATAAAAGATTGTCTATGATTGATAATCTCAGTAATATTTATGCTTCATATATTTTAGGAAATGTAAAATCAGGTTTGTATGAAGATGTCCGTCTATTAGACGAAGTTAAATCGAAACTTAGTGAAGAGAATTTCCATTACGGACTTTTGCATGATGTGGATAAATCTATAGATGCGTTATCTAATGTATTGCCTAACTGGCTTAATCTTGATCAAGAATTTCCTAAGGTTAATGCATACAGTTTTCAAACGACTTACAGTCAGCATGTATCAGAACAACTTATTGATGAATTTAATAGTAGAAACGTATTGGATATTCAAATTTATGAATTCATCAAGAATAGCCTTAGCTGTTAATCAATCCATCGTCAATTAATATTCTTATAAATAAGTCTTTTGTTTTATTGACATCAAGCTTATAATTGCTGAATTTTTTAGAGAGTATACTCCCATTACGTGATCGGCTTTTAGTTTGATTATCTTGGACATAACTTAGAGGAATCCTCATGGGTTGATTAATCCATTTTTTTTCATTCATGCCAGGGAGCAGTTCTTCTGGTAGACTTGAGAAATGTTCATTAGAGTGAACTAATCCAGGTATATCACTGAACCAACTTATCTTGTGATGAAGCGTACCAGTATGACAAAAATAACAGTTAGCTACTTCCGCCCATGTTAGTACTTCTTTAATTGGGCTTCCTACCAAATCAACGTAATCGACTCCAATATTCTTTAAGTTTTTGATCACATCTTTTTCTTGGGCAATAATTTTTTGGTATTGGCCATCCTCCCTATTAGATAATTCGAAAGGCTCAGAATACCCGTCTATAATGAGCAATACGGATTTCCCCTTCTTTTTTA
>CAZBXL010000081.1:7570-14665 GCA_964495785.1 uncultured Saprospiraceae bacterium
ACCTTTGTAAATTTATCGATAGGTATTTCGTGGAAGATCTCTTCTATATTTCCGTAGGGCAAGTTGCAATAAAAGATTTGATCGATATTTTTGATAAGCCCATTGTCTATAAGAGACTGAATGCCATTTAACTCATTCATTATGTGATGAGCTATGTGATCATGGTATAATACTATTGATAATTTGCAGTTAGCCCGAAGCGACTTACTCTTGTTAATTAAATTTCGCAAACTATACACGCCTAACATTTCCTTAAGATCAATTGTTGTTTCTCTATGCAGAATGATCATATTGTCTTTAGGAATATAGAGACCTATTTTTTCAAACCAGTAATCTCCAACTATCAGAAAAAACTTTTTGGTGTCCATATACTGATATAGTATGCAATGGTATGTGTCAATATAATAACAGTTGCTTTTTATGGGACTTAAGTGACGATTGGAGAATGGACTTTTGATTATAGCTGATTTTGCGGATATCCATTCATCATGAAAAGCTGTAACTTTATCTATTCGATTAATATCTCGTCGATTTCCATGTATATGACCATGAACTTCTGGCTCATTGCTCGAATAAAAGCAATTGAGGTCTAAGGTAGTTACAGAGTGACTATGCACTATCTTGAGCTTATTAAATCGAAATCTTAGAAGTTTTTTCGTTAATTGTTTTATCAAAGGAAATACTTATTATGCATCTAATTTACTGAAATCAAATTGCCATTCCTTATTAATTAATTATTGTCCTTTAAGAGATTTAATATTTGATAAGCTTCAAAAATCCTTCTATTGTGGAAGACATCAAACTCAATTATATTTTTATTAATCCATTTGAACCATCTGAAGATCTCACGCTAAATAAAACTTTCAACACAATTAAGAAAATCCATTCTTCATATTATGATGAACTATCGGATATTGTAATTAAGTATTGGTCTTACAATGATATTACTTTGCTATTGGAGCAATTTGACCACGACTTATATGATTTATATCTTAAGATAAATCCTCTGTATGCAGCACTCCTTTCTGACATAGGTCGCTTTATCGTTTTATATAATTTTGGAGGTATCTATCATGATTTGAAATTTATTGCAAAACCTAAATTTTTGAAATATATAGTCAATGTCAAAGATCAATACAACATTATAGGAGAGCAACATCCACGACAGAAAAGCAGAGTAAGAAGTGGTAATATAATTTCTTTTGTAGATAAAGATCCCTTCTTTCTTAGTGTGCTTCATAGTATAAAAGTTCAATTACTAATTGCTCAAGATAAAAAGGCTTCGGGAAGTGAGCGGATGTTTGCTATAGGAAGCGGAGTATATATAGACCTATTTGCTAAAAATATAAATCTAAGGAAAGATATGTTTATGCAAAGATTTGATTGGCGTTATTTGAAATATCACAAAAGTATCTATAAAGCCAATATAACTAAATGGCAAAATATAGAAGAACAAATTATACTTTAGCCAACTGTAACATTGCCATATTTCCTGATCGCCTCATTCACATCGGCATATATTGTTGCAGATCCTTTGTCCATGACCATGATCTTAGTACAATGTTTCTTAATAAGGTCTAAAGAATGACTCACATGTATAATCGTTTTCCCTTTTAAAATATTCTCTTCAAATGCTTTTTGTGATTTTTCCATAAAGCCAATATCTCCTACACTTCCAAAAAATTCGTCTATTAGGAATATATCTGCTTCAGCATGAATAGCTATAGCAAAAGAAAGTCGTGATCGCATGCCAGAAGAATAAAACTTAATGGGCGTATCTATGAAATCTTCTAATTCTGCAAATTCAATAATTTCTTCAAATTTCTCCCCAATTTGTTTAAAGCTTAATCCGAGTATCGTACCATTGAGATAGATGTTATCTCGTGCTGTCAAGTCAACATCAAATCCCATACCCAGAGCTAACCTGATGATCTTACCTTCTGTGTGTATATGGCTTCCTTCATCGGGATCCATTGCTCCTATGATTAACTTGAGCAAAGTAGATTTACCACTTCCATTCTTTCCGATAATGCCTAAGAATTCTCCATTCTTTACCTGAAGGTTAAGATTTTTGATAGCATGAACTTTCTTGGTTTTATTAGCGAGTTTATTTTTTAGCCTTTCGGTAAAGGACAGCTTTCTTCCAGAGATACTGAAGGTTTTATTGAGGTTGCGTATGTCTATTCTTAATTTATCCATTAGACTTTTTCTATGACCTTTTTTGCATATTTTTTAAAAAGTACAACGGCAATTATATATAGGGTGCCACTGAAGACTAAATTTTCTATAAGTAGCCCCCAGTAAATAGCATTGTTCTCAAGTAGACAAGCTCTCATGTTTAATAAGATTCCTACAAATGGATTAACATGAACAAACCATGGATAATTATCAAAATAAAATTGTCCAGAAAAGAATATCCCTGATACCCAGAAGCCTATCATAAGAAGAATCTCCCATATATGTACAATATCATCAAAGATCGGTCTAATAAGACCCAAAATAATAGCCATGGCTGAGGATATTAGAAACAAACTTAATATGACTATTGGTAGAATATAAAAATAGGAACCAATGCTTGCACCCGTAAGTAATAGAATCACAAAGTAGGCTCCAAAATTAAATACGAGTCCCATTAAAATCGATATCATATGGCTGGAGTATAGATCGAGCCAATTAAACTGAATGTTTTCTGTCAAGTACTTTTTTCTGATGAGTACACGCGATCCCATTTTTGTTGCCTCAGTAAAAGCCAACCACGTCAAAATCCCACAGAATAGGTATAAGACAAAATTTTCTTGATTACGCTGAAATATTCTTGTGAAGACAAAATAATAAATAGATATCTGAGTCAGCGGATTAATTAAAGCCCATAGTAATCCTAATCTATCATTGTAATATCGTTTTTTAAAATCAACTTGTGCAATCTTCCATATTCTCTCAAGACGACTATAAGAAGAGAAGTTGTTGATATAAATATGTCCTAATAACTTTTTTATCATTTTGATATCCTTACCTATACTTTTCTGCAGCGGTAGGTGCCTTTCTTACAAAGATAGAATAGAACTTAGCAATATCATTAAGAATGGTAGATTTCATTAGTCTCATCGTTTCTATCGTATTTATCATGTTACGATCTTTCCTGAATGCTTTTCTTGCATTAAGTGACAATAAAAAATCTTTAATATAGAATTGTATTAATGATTTTACCACGACTGAAGTAAGTGACCATCTTATCAAGAGAATGCTTACAAGGATAATCATGCTTAATCTTATTAGCTTAAAAGGTAATGTAAGAATTAGGATCGGCCATGGTAGTAGTTTGTAATTAGTGTATCTGATATGTCTGAAAGTCTGGACGGAGTATTCAGAGCTGAAAATCTTTTTTATAGACTGGCCTCCCTTATGATAGACAATGGCGTCTGGGCAGAACATACAGTTATGTCTTGTAAGTTTTGCTCTTAGTCCATACTCTGCGTCTTCATAACCTACAAAGAAAAAAGGATCAAATACACCAATTTTGTCTAAACATTTCTTACTGTATACACAAGCTCCTCCTGATGCTCCTATATTAGAAAATGTATGATTGTATTCATCAATATGAGATCGACTACCGATAGGTAAGATTTCTCCGGTAGAGATTATATTGTGGCCGGCACTATCCATTATTTGCCTATTAGAGTAATCTATCATTTTCATTGATAATATATCAACACTTTCTTTATCAGCAAATTTTAAAGCTGAGTTCAAGCAATCTCGCTCTATAATTGCATCATTGTTAATAAGGCATATATATTCATAGGATAGACTTTTTAGATGATTATTGATGATGTCGTTATGTGCTGCGCCAAATCCAATATTGGTCTCCTGTAGTACAACTTCAATTAGATGGTTTTCCTTATATTCTTCTTTTAATAGTTCGCCTTCATCATTAGCACTATTATTATCTACTACGAAGATTTTAATATCTTGATAGTCAGAATTTAATATGGATTCTATGCACTCTATCGTATCTGATAGGCCATTCCAGTTGATGACAATTATGGGAAGCGTTTTGCTCATATTATTGAGGATAAAGATTATCCTTTTTTGGCGTAATATTGCTGTTAATTTGAGTGATTATAGAAAAATATTAGTTACGGGTACTCAGAGGTCAGGTACGACCTGGCTTGGTAATATCCTCAGTGCAGGTGATGAGGTAGGATATATTCATGAGCCATTCAACACGACTAACGCTAAGATACACAAGTCCCCAATTGTCATTCCCTATCAATATATTAATGATCAAATTGATAAAAATGCGGATAGTATTTACAGTAATTACATTAATTATTTTTTAAATCCAGGAGTTAAGTTTTTTATGAATTCCTTTGGACCGATTCGAAATATCGATAGTAGGTACATACTACCTGGGAAACAAATATTATTAAATGGTTGGAGTAATAAAATGCAGATCATAAAAGATCCTTTTGCTTTATTGTCAAGTGAGTGGCTGTATCACCAGTTGGGATGGGAAATTGTCATTATCGTTAGGCATCCGGCTGCATTTGTATTGAGTATGGTGGAAAAAAAATGGACCGTTGCTTCGACAGTATTTGAAAAGCAACTCAATGATTTAAAATATGTATACTCTAATCATATGGAATTAGTAACAGCTTATATTAATAAACCTAACAAGAGAGACGATCTGGTAGGCTGCGCTATAATGGGCTGGCAATTATTGCACATCGCTATAGATTATTTTCGTAATCAGTATCCTGACTGGATAATTGTAAGGCATGAAGATATATCAAAGACACCTTTAGAATATTCAGAAAAACTGTACAATAAACTTCAACTACCTTATTCTGACGCTATTCGTAAATCTATAAACAAGAGCATATCAGGTGAGACAGTTAATGGGACAAAAAGAAATCCAATAAAGAATATGGAAAAATGGAGAGCTAAGTTGGATAGCAATACGATAGAGAGAATAAGACGAGAAACTTATACTATAAGTAGGAAATTTTATTCAGATTATGAGTGGTAAGTAGATAGAGATTCTTTGTAGGTTATCGCGTTAAACTTTCTGTATTCTTGATTATCCTATTATTTTTACCAATTCGAGTCCATTAGTAGATTATAATCTTATGAGCAATAATAATAGAGGTTTTTTATTTTGGCTTACGTTGATATTTAGCTGTATCTGGGCTGTATTAATTGGATTAGATTACGGTAATAAGCACCCTGGATATTATTTTTCCTTTGCTTACTTTAGATATTTTGGTCTCTATGCCACTATTTTGATATTTATTGGGGGATCTTATTTTCTAAAAACTAATAAAATCCTGAACAATAGACTCCTTAAGCCTCGAGGAATCCAGCTGCTAATTGTTCTCTGTACATTCCTTCTGTTAGTAATTTTTTTCAACAAAAATTATGGAGAAACGGAGACATCAATTTTCCAAGTCTTAAAATTTTGGAGTACGTCATTGTTTAATCTTGTAGTTCTATTTCTCTTTTTTTTCGTACAAAGAAGCTTTGGTCATTTCATAAGAAATAAAACATTCAATAAAATTTTAGATGAGTCTTTTACTGTGGATGCCGCTATAGGCATAGGCCTATTCACATTGCTATTATTTTTTACAGGTGCATTTGGTCTATTGAGTGTAACTACGGTGATGCTTTTCTTGTTCTTAACCGCTGTGATCAATGTCACCTTTCTTATCCAATCAATAAAGGAGGCTTTATTCAATCCGTTAGAGTTAAGTAATGTTAATTTAATGGGCTGGGCCTCATTTTTATTTGTTCTGTTTTTTATGAGTGTCAATTTTTTATCCATACATGTACCTTTTCCATCAGGATTTGATTCACGTAATGTCTATGTAAATATTTCTCAACTTATATCTGAAAGTGGTTCTTTGGTAGAAGGCTATCAACCCTACAATTGGTCTTTATTAATGTCTGTTGGGTTCATTATGTTTGATTATGTAGAGCTGGCACTAGGATTATCACTTTCTGCAATCGTCTTGGCGGCAATTGGTGTTTATGAATTTAGTAGCAGAACACTGAGGGTAGATAAAAATCAGAGTTTATTTGTAATAGCTTTATTCTTGGTGACACCAGCTTTAGTCAATCAAATGTTCGTGGAGATCAAAGTAGATTTCGGAATGCTGTTCATTCAGATAGCATCCATAATTGTATTTTTTCAGTGGTTATCCAAATCTAAAACAGATGGAAAGACTCATTACAAATTATTGGTATTAATAGGAATGCTTTGTGGATTTGGAATGGGTATCAAATTGATTAATATGTTTTTAGTATTCGTTCTACTGGGATTGATTTGGTGGAGGGATGAACAGAGGATCAGTCTCGTCGGGATCTTATTAATTAGCGTAGGTATACTCATATTTGCGGGTATTGATGATTTAAGTGGGTTAAAAGTTTATCATAAGAGCATAGCCATCACTTCAATCGGCTGTGGTGTTATCGGAATTGGAATGCTTCTATATGATTTTATTAAAGATAAATCAGCCTCGATAAGGAGTCTTTTATACAGTAGCGTTCTTGGTTTATCGCTATTAGTTACATTTTCGCCATGGATAGGGAAGAATTTTTTGGAATCTAAGAGTTTGAATCCTAAGACATTACTCTTAGGTAAAAAATCTGGTCCTGAGAATACAAGTTTCTTTAAAATAAAATCTAACTACGAAAAGAAGAAAAAGAAATAATGGAACAGATTAGAAATATATTATCTATTAGGTTTGTTAACATTGTTCTTCTGTTATCAATCATTGCAGTTCCTGATGTAATCTCTCAAGAAGAGAAAAGAAAGTTTGAATCTTTTGATACTAAACGTGAAGAAATACAAAGATATTTTGGCTACGAGTTATTGCTATACCGCTATCTCTCAACACCTTACGACATTAACGTAAACACAACACAATCAGGGAATTTTGTTGATATTGGTTTTTTATTTATCGTCTTTATTCCTATTCTTTTATTGTTTTTAGTTCAACGCAGGAAGTGGCTCTATTGGTTGTTTCTATTGTACTTAATATTCCTTTGGATAATTTCTACTTCTAATTCATTCGTGTTCTCTCACCAGAAAGCCAAGAT
>CAZBXL010000082.1:0-9543 GCA_964495785.1 uncultured Saprospiraceae bacterium
GCTTTCATAATAAATCTTACCTCAGCATATATGATACTCAGCGATATAGAAATTAAGAAATGTATAGAACGTAAGGAGATCGTCATAGAGCCTTACAACCCTGCTTGTCTAGGGACTAATTCTTATGATGTCCACATAGGTAAATACCTTGCAGTATACAAAGATGAGGTCTTAGATGCTAAGAAGCACAACGAGATAGAGGAGATTATTATTCCAGAAGAAGGCTATGTCATTAAGCCAGGGACACTCTATCTGGGAGTTACCGAAGAATATACTGAAACACATACGACCGTTCCTTTTTTAGAAGGTAAGTCCAGCGTCGGACGACTAGGTATAGATATACATGCTACTGCTGGTAAGGGAGATGTAGGGTTCTGTAATACGTGGACTCTTGAGATAAGCTGCGTCCATCCTGTAAGAATATATGCTGGCATGCCTGTAGGTCAACTTATCTACTTCAAAGTAGATGGCGACATAGAAAACTACTACAACAAGAAGAAGAACGCCAAATACAATGAGCGAGGTATTAAGCCAGTCGAAAGTATGATGTGGAAGAATAAGTTCTAAGTCTTATTTAAAAGACTTCCTTTTCTAAATAAATTATAAGATTTTACATGTGGTTATCGGTTATTAGGTACAAATTATTAGAAAAAAATAACTGCAGGTATTCAGTATTCCTCCCTCTTTAATCTCCCTCCAGAGGGAGAAATTAACTGTAACTGTTGTTAGAACTTTAGTTTTTTTAAAAAATTGAGGCTTATTATATTCCAGAATAATTAGTAAGGTTTAGTGTAATGAAACCTATCGCAAGCATTACATTTTCCTCCGCCGGCGGAGGTTAGGAGGTGGAATCTTAATAATGTTTTTATACAACTATTGATCACTATAGACCTATAGACTTATTAGAAAATGAAATATCTTGAGGTACTTGAAGGCCGATAGCCACAATATTATAATTGCTTTTTCTGGAGCATCTTGATATGAGTTTATTAAGCTCTTTTCTTCAACTTTTCATTCTTTAATTTAACGATCTGTCTTTCCATATTGAAGATAGCTTCGTCAAATGCATGCATGTGTTCAGAAGATTTTGATTGCGTATGTAGAATGGACCCTGCAGAGGATATTAAGTCTATTTCTGATTTCCAAGTTTTACTTGTAGAGCACTTCTTAATCAAGACCTTAACAGAGCTTATAAAACCCTGATTAAAGCTGTTTTTTAGACGCGTAATGATAGATTTTTCTAAATCTCTATCTCTCTCTGAATTTACAAAATCAACTTTCAACTTCATATTTAGGAATTATACCTATATAACAATCAAGTCAAAGATTAGATTGCTTTTGATATGAATTTTTCGAGAAAAGTAATCCACAAATTTCTTAATTGTTTGATAATCAGTCTTCAATGATTATTCTCACGAATAGATTTGTAGGATAAGCGACATCGGCTTTCTTTAATTAGCAATAATCTCAAAATTGTATCCTAATTGCACATGCATACTTGCACCTAATTCTATGCATAACAGATTAATAGTCACATCGAGGTCTACATCTGGATAATGAGGAACACCTGATGGAATGAGCACATTAGAAGTACTTACAGGGACATTGCTGCCAGCCCAATTACCAGGATTCTGCCAGTTAGTATCTACCATGCCTGTCCATACATGACCAAAAGTGACAGGAGCACTTTCAAAGTCAAAATCAAACTGACCAAATTCGGTAAGGGATAGATTTGTACTAAATGTCACCGTACCATCTGAGAGTATCCCCTCGTCGGCATTATCGATCTCGTTCCAGTTAGGGCCATAGTTATTTTCTGATCTCCTATTTAATTTTACAATATGAGAATTCTCGTAAGCAGGATTATCACCGATCTCATCAAAACTTATTTCCTCTATATTATTGAATGTTTCATTAGTGCCGTAGCTATTTATAATCCAATAAGTACTTGCAAGATTTAGAGTGCTGGCACTTGTATCTGGTTCGTTATTGATACGAGATACCACGACGTCACCGTTTGGATATGGTCCAGTCGCAGGGAATGTCATACTGACTCCTGTATTGGTAAATGTATAGATGCCACCGCCATCAACATAATGGCTATAGCTTGATCCACCTCCTACAGGAACTTTACTTTCCGTTAGTTCTGCAGCTCCAAGCAATGATCCATGATATGTCCCACCATGATCCATGATTAATCCATTATTAGTCAATTCATTAAATTGATAATAAGCTATGAGGTCAGTATCATTTAATATTTGATTTTCTTTTGTGATATGTCTGAGTAGTCTGATTTCATCTTGATCAAGTGCACGAGTCCAGAGAGTGACTTCATCTATTTGGCCTTTAAAAGAATTACTATAATGCCCTCTTCCGATATAGAACTGGGCGATATCTCCTGGATTGAGAGTTCTCGTATCTACATATTTCTGGTCATTTAAGTACAATGTTGCACCCGTCGGTTCTATAACTAAGGCGACATAACTCCACTCATCTATAGGTATAGTCATGCCACTATTAGTACCCCAAGCTGAGGCATTACCTGGCCATTTATACCATAGTCTGCTTCCAAAGTAGTCAAATATAAGACCCTCTGTATAGTCGCAATGTGCACACCAATCTCCACTTGAAAATAGGGCAGCAAATCCTTCTTGATTAGGAGTAGGCTTCCACCATCCTGTTACTGTAAAATGTGTTATGTCTGTTAAGTTGGCTTCAGAAGATACGAAGTAGTCGCTGTCTCCATAAGCTGTAAATGCACTAATGGGTAATGTATCTATCTCACAGTTGCTATCTATGTTTACCATAGATGGTAGTGTCTTAGAATAGGTGCTTCCGTTATGTGTGACATTCAACGTGATGTCATAATCCCCATCACTTCCGAGTATGACTTTGGGGTTACGTTTGTTGTTATCATCTATCCAAGATGGAGCTGGATTGATGAGCCATTCCCATGATGTATTCGTATGGTCTACGATAGAGTGACAATCTAAGTACAGAGTGTCTCTGCTGCAGTTAAGTGTATCACTTGATGCCATAGGCAGAGGATCTACAGTGCTTTCATTGATCATGTCTATTTCCCATATTCCTTTGCTGGATGCCATTCTTATTTTATTATCTCTATGAAAAGGAAGCATCTTAAATCCTCTGTGAGTTACTGGAAGATTAGTGTTATATAAAGCCCACTCATCGGCGTCTACTTGATATCTGTAGAAGTTGTCATTGGTCAAGGCATACACCATATTGCCTGTAGGACTGTGTTGGAATATTATGTCTTTTATAGATTGATTTTGAATAGGGTTTCCATAATGGTTTTGCCATGTCATACCACCATCGGTAGAACTAAATATTTTGTTTCCATTAGAAGATGAATTAGAGGCTTGCCATATTTCATTTTTATCTTGTGGATTTAAAGCAACCGATAAGTTTTTCCATGATCCGGTAAACGATGGTTTAGGAAGTTTGATAAAACTGGCCCCTCCGTCTGTCGTTCTGTAGATGTTGTGATCGTTGGACCCATTTTTAACAATTACATACATGTAGTTGGGGTCATCACGGGAGATCTCATATCTGAATATGTTGTTAGGAAAAGTATATAGCGAATCGAACGAAGCGCCACCGTTAGATGAATAATACAGCACATTACTTTCGCCTACGTACACTCTGTTAGCGTAATACGGATGCCACTCCATTTCGCTATAATTAAAATGGAAATAAGACTGTGTCGGATACTTAGCGATATTACTTAGGTTTTTAGATGGCTCATTGATGGCATTAGGTACGACCTTATCTGTTATATCACTGAAGTAAGCTTTTCTATTCGTTAACGGATTGACATAACCCGTTGCAGTCTCTGCACCGCCTAAGAAAACTGTTTTGCCGCCGCCATAATTTTCGTTGTAGGCGGCATTACCATTGTGGTAGCGACCACCAACCCATATGTCTTCATTCCATCCTTGGCTGAAGCCCCAGAAGTGGCTTGAGTTGATGCCATTCATTCTGACTTCTACAGTCTGACATTCATCATTAGAATAATTAATACCTCCATCTGAAGCGATCCATATTTCATTCCCGACGACATCTATATCTTGTATATCAGCATGCATTCCAAGATTACGTGTACCTCTGATATATTCAAAGTTACCACCCTTATTAGCTGACTCGCAGAACCATATTGTGCCGATCCAGAATTTATCTTCGTCTATAGAAGATACGTCAAGATCATAATTATACCAACCTTGGTGATATCCAGAGCTGTATCCTCCCACATACCAGTTAGTATTCGCATTTGAGCCGGAGTCATATGGTCCACCATCTATGCCGCTATCGTCCTGCCATGTATCGCCGCCATTCTCACTATAGTAGACACCTATCCATCCGTTGTCACCTACTTTTCCATCGGCGATAATTCCTGCATATATTCTATCAGGATCAGCTGCTGTGACACCTATCTTACATCCATATACTGTAGCATTATTGATATCAGTAGGAGAGTAGAACCCATTGTCTATAAGAGTCCAATTATCTCCCGCATTAATTGATCTATATATTTCAGGTCTTTGAGCTGTAGTATTTTTTATGGAAATATACATTGTATCTGTTGAGCCAGGACGGGTTTCTATATCATATATATAACCGCTGTACTTCGTACTCCATGAAGTTCCAGAGTTGGTAGATTTGATTAATCCATTCTGTGTCGCCGCGAATAAGATGTTCGTACTAGTTGGATGAATATATAGTTGCTCAAAAGATCCTGATGCAGTATAAGTCAATGTCCATGTCGTACCACCATCGACGGTTTTGTATAATGAAGTGCCTGAGGTGAGGTAGACAATATTTTCATTGTTGGGATCGACTTTGATATCACTTGCTGTTCCTATAGGATACTCTTTTCCGACACGTGTCCAGTTAAGAGCTTTGTCAGTCGTCTTGAAAATACCTCCTGCTTCTGCACTTGCATAAAGTACTGAAGAGTTAGATGGTGCTACACCGAGACAAAATATATTCGTCTGAGTCGTTCTAAGTTCTTCGCTGCCATCATTTTTATATGTACTGGTCGGGCCTATATTCGTCCATTGATTTCCTGTGTTTTTCTGCAGATTTTTGGCTTGAATTATTTTCTCTTGATTCCTAAATTGTATTACAGGATCAGGAAGCACTACAATCCCACTTTCAGATATGCAACATTCTACGATGTTACGCCAGTGCTTAAAGTTTTGAGTGTGAATATTTTTTTCAAATGGATTGGAATCATAGTATTTGTCCATCAATGAAATGACCTCTTCGTACTGATCATCATTCTCATACATATAGATAGCCCACTCTGGAGTCGTACTGTCTATAAATGGGATGACTTTGAACCAGTTAGGATGCATAGGTTCTGGGAGGTATCTATCTGTAATATTATTGGCTTGAGATAGAGCATTAGTTATTGTAAATATTGAGAGAATAAGAATTGATATAAGTCTCAGCATGTGTAGAAATCTGTATTAATATTTGTTTTCAATAGGGGTAACTAATTCAGACAATTTATTGTATTCTAAATTAGCAAAATGTAATCCGTTATGATATTATAAATCATATCAAAAGATTAAATGAAAATTAAAGAAAATCTATCAGAGGTTCAAATAGAAAAGCAAGATGCTCTATATATTCTAAAGTATGACTTTGATTTTGGTAAGAATATTCCTATTGCAACTAAGAGGAGATTGTTGTTTTTAATACAGACTTCTTTTAACTCATCCAATTTCCTAAAATGGGAAGAGAAAATATCACCTTTTAAGCGGATTTAGGTATTCAACAATGATGGGGGTATTAAATATATAATTGCCTTCATTTCATAAAGGCATCTGCAATTAATGAAGGAGGGAAAATTAAGCTATAGTTATCGAGTGACATATATCACTTTTCATTAATGACCACACTCCTAAACTTCCAGAAGTAGTCAAAAAATGATATTATAGCAAGTGCCAGTGATACATATATGATCAGCATATAATGAGGTAGCCCTAAGAGCATGACCATAAGGCCTAAGAAGAGAATGGCTGTTTTTGATTTTCCTGCCCAGCTGGCTTTTATCTCATATTTATGAAAAGAAGTATAGATACGCAGACCCATCACTATTATTTCTCTGTAGAGAAATATGAATGTTACCCATGTAGGAATGACTCCTTGCACACTGAAGACCAACAGTGCAGATAGCATGAATAACTTATCAGCAGTAAAATCATGGATAGCACCCAGATAACTCGTCTTACCATACTGTCGAGCAACATAACCATCAAGAAAGTCTGTGATACCAGACAATGCGACTAAAGCAAAAACAAACAAATCTTTATGCTCCCAATCTGTCAGATACACCAATGTCAATGGGGCGAAAATCCACCTCAGAAAACTTATTAATTGAGCTAAGTGTAAATGCTTCATTGGCTGCCAATATATAACATTTTGAGTGTCCATGAATGTGATTGAGTGCCATTATTTCAAATAGCGCTATAGAATAAGACATAATGGCATTAATTAGGGGATGGCACTTGTTTTGACAAGTAATGTTTATTCATTCTAAAACTCATAAAATAACATATGGAAAAAGGTAATATTTCAGTACAAACGGAGAATATATTTCCGATTATCAAGCAGTTTCTATATTCTGATCAAGAAATATTTCTCAGAGAGCTCATATCTAACGCTGTCGATGCCACAACTAAGATTAAGACCTTATCTTCTAAAGGAGAATTCAAAGGTGACTTAGGAGAATTGACCATAGATATCATTTTGGATGAGAAAGCTAAGACATTGACTATAAGAGATAGAGGTATAGGAATGTCAGAAGCGGAGGTCAAAAAGTACTTGAATCAAGTAGCATTCTCATCAGCAGAATCATTCTTAAAGAAATATAAAGATGATGCGAATATTATAGGTCACTTTGGATTAGGATTCTACTCTGCATTTATGGTTGCAGATAAAGTAGAAGTCGTAACGAAGTCTTATAAAAAATCAGCTAAATCTGTCAAGTGGATTTGTACAGGAAATCCTGAATATAAAATAGGGGAAGGGGATAGAGATTTCAGAGGTACAGATATCATTCTGCACATTAATGATGACAGCACAGAATTCTTACAAAAGAGTAGAATACAGTCACTCTTAGATAAGTATTCTAAATTCCTTCCGATCCCTATTCGATTTGGTAAAAACGAGAGAGTAGAATTTGAAGGCGAAGGCGATGATAAAAAAGAGATCAAAATCGAAGAAGACAATATCGTTAATAATACAGAGCCTCTCTGGAAAAAGAAACCAAATAAATTAAAAGAAGAAGATTACAAAGCTTTCTATAGAGAGCTGTATCCTATGAGTCAGGAGCCATTATTCTGGATACACTTGAATATTGATTTTCCATTTAATCTCACAGGAGTACTCTACTTTCCTAAGTTGAATAACAGCCTTGAGATACAGAAAAATAAAATCCAACTCTACAGTAATCAAGTCTATGTGACTGATGATGTAAAAGAAATTGTACCAGAGTTTTTATTGCTTCTACATGGTGTCATCGATTCTCCAGATATTCCTCTTAATGTATCGAGATCATATCTACAGAGTGACAGTAACGTGAGAAAGATCACTTCTTATATCACTAAGAAAGTAGCTGATAAGTTGAAGTCACTATACAAAAAAGATCCGCAGGCATTTAAAGATAAGTGGGATGACGTAGGGACATTTGTTAAGTACGGAATGATCTCTGATGAAAAGTTCTATGACAAAGCAAATGCTTTTTCATTAGTTAAGAATACGGAAGGAGAATTTTCATTATTCGACGAATACATTGAGAAGGTTAAGTCGACACAAACGGATAAAAACGAAAGAACGGTATTGTTATATGCGAATAATGCTGATGAGCAACATAGTTATATAGAATCTGCTAAAAACTATGGCTACGATGTACTCTTGTTTAATAATGTTATCGATAACCACTTCATGCAACATATGGAGCATAAGAAGACGGGTATTACATTCGTAAGAGTAGATTCTGATACAGCGGATAAGTTGGTTCAGAAAGATGAGGAGAAAGCATCTGTCTTATCAGAGAAAGAAGAAGAGAAAGTAAAAACATTATTTACTGAGTCATTAGGAGATCTTAAAGGCGGCTACATAGATATTAGACCCTTGTCGCCTGATGATAGTCCGGTTATGATTACAAGACCAGAGTTCATGAGACGTATGAAAGAGATGCAGATGATGCAAGGTATGAATATGGGAGACATGCCAGATAGCCACAATATTGTTATCAATTCTAATCATGAATTGATCGCTAAAAAATTGTTAGGTATGAAAGGGCCTGAAAAGAAAGCAAGATTTACAAAGTATCTCTATGATCTCGCAAGACTTAATCAGAATATGCTGAAAGGTGAAGAGATGAGTCAGTTTATTAATACGAGTATTGAATTTTTGAAGTAGAGAATTATATATACTTACAGAATTATTTGAAGCCATGTACATATAATGTGTACATGGCTTTCTTATTTATTGGACTATCTGATTTAGGGAGTCAAGAAAATTATTATAATCTATTTCATTTCTTAGATTAAATTCTATTTCATAGATTTATGATAGACAGACATTCTGTATAAATATATAAGCAGCGTGCCATACTTCATTACAATCTAACAAAATCTAAAACCTATGAAAAAATATTACTATTCTGATGGGCTTGACAAATATGGTCCTTTTACTTTAGATGAGCTTAAGAATAAAAGTATTGACAGAAGAACTAAGATCTGGTTTGATGACTTAGGAGAAGATTGGAAAGAAGCAGGCAGTGTTCCAGAATTGAAAGATCTATTTAGACTTACACCACCTCCTGTTGCAAGTCGCGGTTCTAATTCAGATTTATTAGATCATTCATCTGACGGCAAGCCACCTAAGTCATGGCTTATAGAGTCTATATTGGCAACTTTATTTTGTTGTATGCCATTTGGTGTTGTGGGTATTATATTTTCATCTAAAGTAGAATCACATTTCTATGCAGGTAGAATAGATGAGGCTAACAAAGCATCTGCTGACGCAAGAAAGTGGACGATGGTAAGCTTCTGGGTGGGAATAGCCAGTATTGTTTTAGTCATAGGGTTCTATGCTGTTATATTTATAGTTGCTGCCACTTCTGGTGAGTTCAATTAACAAGCGTACGCTCTACATACTGATCACTATATTATTTGTAGTTGTCATTTTTATTTACAAAATATTTGATCCAATAGAGTATGACATTTTTCCAAAGTGTCCCTTTCTTGTTTTAACGGGATATCAGTGTGCAGGGTGTGGTTCTCAGAGAGCTATCCATGCATTACTGAATCTGAATATCAATGAAGCTTGGCATCAGAATGCATTGCTTGTGCTTTCACTCCCATATATTTTGATTGGATTGATATATAATTTTATTCCGCAACCTACAGAATCAATGCTCTATTGGAGAAAGATTTTGTTTGGGCAGAAAGCGATTATCGTTGTTATGATTTTGATTGTCTGCTTCTGGATAGGGAGGAATATGTATGG